>JBBILC010000171.1:0-8837 GCA_037445115.1 Coleofasciculaceae cyanobacterium bin_20 | reverse complement strand
TATAGTTTGGAGGGTTCCAGCTCTATTCCTATTTTACTCTCCCTAGAGTAAAAAAGAGGGCTATACTTCTCAACCAACAGCTCTGAGAAGGCTTCTGTGGTGCGTGCGGAAAGATCTGAAGGCTGAAACTGAACGCGACCAACCCTGTCTTTCAAGACCTGCTCCAAGGTGACGGTGTCCTGATGTGCTGAATCTTCATTAGATAGCACTGTTAACCTGACACGCCGCTCGGTGAGTTCAGGCACGTAACGCAGGATTTCTTCCCAGGTTCCTTCAAAAGAGGGCGGCTCCATGAGGCAATCTCTAGTCCATAGCTTGGGTTATGGCAGAATTTCTCCTCCCAGGCCACTGACATCCGGCAAGACCACGGACAGAATTAAGCATTAAGCAGCGATCGTGCATGGCTACCCCTAAAATGCAGATCATTGCGTTTTCAGTCCCCATGCAAGGTTTTCCCGAACACCGTCTCATCCTCGTTGTCGAAAACAATCCTGAACATATCGACACCATTCGCCGTGCGTTTGATCTAGGGGCAACGCCCTACCAGCTAGAGATCTTGGCTGACGGCCAACAGGCCCTCGCGTTTTTGCAGCAGCAGGGGGACTATGCCAACGCCCGCCGTCCGGACCTGATCTTGCTCGCCCTTAACCTACCGGGGAAAAGGGGGCATCAAATCTTAGCTGAGATTAAGGCTGACCCCCATTTGCGGCGGATTCCGATCGTGATCCTCACGGTTTCCGATCGCGATGAGGACATCCTGACCAGCTATGCCCTCCAGGGGAACTGCTATGTGATCAAACCGGCGGCGGGCGATCATCTGTTTCAAATTGTGAAGCGGATTGAGGAGTTTTGGTTAGGAATTGTGACCTTACCCCTAGAGTAAAGACTATTGAGACTTCGACTTTTTGTTAACTAAATTTAATTTTTGAAGACTAAACATAAGGTTTAACCAGGATTGTAGTCACTGGCAAGGATTTTCCTGAAAAGCTTCTGGTTTATTTAATAATTACCCTGGAAAGTCACTGGGTTTTCTCGATATCCTGCTGAATAGAAGTCACGATTAGTCTTGCGCTCGGACTGCGTGTTTTCCTGCAATATCTCTAGGTTCAGATAAGAATTTACTTGATAGATATTAAGTTTTACTTGATAGATGTTAAGTCTTGTATGACGACTCGATATGCCTTGCATATGCATAGACATGAGATAGAAATGGGGTGGCAATATGGGTGTGATCGCTGGGCATAATCGCGGTGGGTTACGCAGCAGGTAACATTGGGCGTGATGGGGTGTGATTTAACTTCATTTTTGTCTTGGAGGGCCTTATGGTCGAAACAGTTCAGTTAGAGGCTGGGCAAGCGTTCAATCTTACCCAGCTTAAGCAGCCGGAGATTCATACCCTGACCCAAATCCAGCCACATGGGGTCCTCCTCGTGTTGCAGGAGCCGGACTTTACCGTGCTCCAGGTCAGTCGTAACAGTAGTACGGCCCTGGGTATAGCGCCCGATGCCGTTTTGGGCAAACCTCTGGATGAAATTCTTGATCCGTTCCAGGTCGATCGCTTCAAAGCGGGTCTCGCCAATGGCAATTTGGATCTGATCAACCCCAGCAAGGTTTGGGTCCGTCGCGACGGGGATGATTACCGCGTCTTTGATGCCGTCTTCCACCGCAGTGGCGATGGTTTTTTAGTCCTAGAACTGGAGCCAGCCCTGACCCAGGACACCATTCCCTTTTTAAGTTTTTATCACCTGGCCAAGGCATCGATTAACCAACTCAAAACCACCTCCCGGTTGGAAGAGTTCTACCAGGTGATTGTCCAGGAAGTGCGCAGCGTCACCGGATTCGATCGGGTCATGCTCTACAAATTTGACACCGATGGGCATGGTGAAGTCATCGCCGAGGATAAGCTGCCGGAGATGGAGCCGTACCTGGGGTTGCACTATCCCGAATCAGATATTCCCCAACCCGCCCGGAAGCTGTTCCTCTCTAACTGGATTCGCGTCATTCCCGATGCCCATGCGGAACCCGTGGCGTTATATCCCGCCAAGAATCCCATCACCGGGCAAGCGATCGACCTGACCCTGTCGATCCTGCGCAGTCCCTACCCGTGTCATCTGGAGTATCTGCACAACATGGGCGTGGGAGCCTCGCTGACGATTTCCCTGATGAAGGATCAGAAGCTCTGGGGCCTGATCGCCTGCCACCACCGCACCCCGAAATTGGTACCCTACGAACTGCGCAAAGCCTGCGAATTCCTGGGCCGAGTCATTTTTGGCGAAATCTCCACAAGGGAAGAAGCTGCCGACTACGGCTACCGCATGAAGCTGACCCAGGTGCAGGTGGAACTCATGGAGTCCATGTCCCAGGCGGAGGACTTCGTGGATGGTTTAGTGCAGCATGAACCCAACCTGCTGGATGTCGTCGATGCCAGTGGCGCGGCGGTGTATTTCCGAGGTCGCTGGACGACCCTGGGCCGGACACCGCCAGAGGAGGAACTGAACTACCTGGTGCAATGGCTGGCGAAATCCGTTGATGAGGAAGTGTTCTACACCAACGCCCTGCCCCTAGTCTATTCCGATGCCGAACGGTTCAAGGACGTGGCCAGTGGCTTGTTAGCCATTCCCATCTCCCGGCGCAGTTATGTGCTCTGGTTCCGTCCAGAGGTGATCCAAACCGTGAACTGGGGGGGTGATCCCAACCAGGCGTATGAACTGAAGGAACGGGGGGGGGAAACGCGGTTGTCGCCGCGTCAGTCCTTTGCCCTGTGGAAGGAAACGGTCCGGCTAAAATCCCTGCCGTGGCAGGTGGTCGAGGTCAAGGCGGCCCTGGAATTGCGCAAGGCGATCGTCAACATCGTCCTGCGGCAGGCGGAAGAACTGGCCCTGCTGGCGGAAGATCTGGAGCGGTCCAACGCTGAGCTAAAGAAATTTGCCTACGTCGCCTCCCACGACTTGCAGGAACCCCTGAACCAAGTCGCCAACTTTGTGCAACTACTGGAAATGCGCTATGACGAGGCCCTGGATGACGATGCCAAGGAGTTCATTGGCTTTGCTGTGGACGGGGTGAGTTTGATGCAAACCCTGATTGATGACGTGTTGGCCTACTCCAAGGTGGATCTCAAGGGGATTGAGTGGGAACTGACCCCCGTGGAGACGGCCCTCGTGCAAGCCCTGGGTAACCTGCGGGGTCGTATTACGGAAACGAATGCCGTGATTACCCATGATCCGCTACCCACGATCGTCGCCGATGGCACGCAACTGATGCAGTTGTTCCAAAACCTGGTGGGCAATGCGATTAAGTTCAAGCAACCCGATGTCGCGCCCCGAGTTCACATTGGCGTGCAGCGGCAGGAGGACGCTTGGCTCTTCTCGGTTAAGGACAACGGCATTGGCTTCGATCCCCAGTTTGCCGATCGCATTTTCGTGATCTTCCAACGGTTGCATACCCGTGATGAATATCCCGGATCGGGGATGGGGCTAGCGATTTGTAAGAAGATTGTGGAATGTCACCGGGGCCGGATTTGGGTCGATTCCCAGTTAGGCCAGGGAGCCACCTTCTATTTCACGATTCCAGTCGGAGGCCGGGATTCCCGCCGCGTTCGCGCAGCGTCTCCCCAAGAGAATCGCTATGCCAATCACCACCATGCCAGCGGAAACAAGAAATAAAATCATCTTCCTGATTGAAGACAATCGGGGAGATATTCGCCTGATTCAAGAGGCGCTGAAAAGCACCCATGTCCCGTGTGACGTTGTGATTGCACGGGACGGCATGGAGGCGATGGCTTATTTGCGTCAGGATGGGGAGTTTGCCCAGGCTCCCTATCCCGATCTCATTTTGTTAGACTTGAACCTACCGAAAAAAGATGGCCGAGAGGTCTTGGCGGAAATTAAGGCTGATCCGATCCTCAAACATATTCCGATTATTGTCCTGACGACCTCCCGCAATGAAGAGGATATTTTTAAGAGTTACGATTTACACGTGAATTGCTATATTTCTAAATCACGCAATCTCAGTCAATTGTTCAAAATTGTCCGGGGGATTGAGGAATTTTGGTTAGAGACAGCGACATTACCCCCCCAGGGCCAAGCGCCCAGTCCTCCAAATCACAGTCCGTTGTAAATGTGTTACTGATAGAGGATAACCTCGTTGAAGCACGGCTACTACAAGAACTGTTAAAAGGGACCATCTTAAATCACTTTCAGCTTGTTCATGTACAACGTCTTCAAGAGGCGTTTAAGCAACTTCGAGTACAATCGTTTGCCGTGGCCTTGTTGGATCTGACCTTGCCCGATAGTACTGGCCTGGGGTCGCTGGATGCCCTGATTCAGGAAGTGCCTAGTTTACCGATCGTTGTTCTCACCAATACAAATGACGAGGATCTGGCGATCGAGGCGGTACGGCATGGGGCACAGGATTACATTCTCAAACGCCATATTAATCAAGAATTATTGGTGCGATCGTTGCGCTATGCGATCGAACGGAAACAAAATGCGGAGGCCCTCCGGGAAACCAACGAAATCCTAGAGCAACGGGTACAGGAACGGACGGTGGAGCTCAAGGCAGCTAATGAACTCCTACGCCAAGAAATTGAGGCCCGTCAGCGAGTCCAGCGCCGCCTAGAGCTAGCCCAAAAGGCAGGGAAAATTGGGACATTTGAATGGAATATTCAATCCAATCAGGTGACCTGGAGTTCGGAAGTGGAAGCCCTTTATGGTCTAGCTGCGGGCAGTTTTGGCGAGAGTTATGAATTGTGGTTACAAGCATTACATCCCGACGATCGCGATCGCACAGAGCAAGAGCTGTGGCAGGCGATCGCCAATAACCAAGGCTTAAATACGGAATTTCGGATTCTTTGGCCCGATACCGAAAGCCACTGGATTGCTGTGAAAAGTAGCCTTTTCCAAGACGACCGGGGCCATCCCTTGCGCATGATCGGTATTCACATGGATATTACCGAAAAAAAACAATTGGAGGCGCAATTCCTGCGAGCACAACGGTTAGAAAGTCTTGGCACACTGGCTAGTGGTATTGCCCATGATCTCAATAATATTCTGACGCCCATTTTGGCAGTTGTCCAACTATTGCCGATGAAGGTTCCGGATCTCAACGAGCAAACCCAACATTTACTGAAAACCTTAGAAGCCAGCGCCCAACGAGGAGCCGCTTTGGTCAAACAAATTCTCTCCTTTGCTCGTGGAGTTGAAGGAAAGCGAGTCTCGTTACAGGTTGAGCATCTGCTGATGGAAGTTCGCCGTATGATCCAGCAAACCTTACCCAAATCAATTGAAATTCAATTAGATATTGCCCCCCATCTGTGGCCGGTCTTTGCCGATGCTACCCAACTTCACCAGGTTTTAATGAACCTGTGTGTGAATGCCCGCGATGCCATGCCTGATGGAGGAATTTTGCAGCTAACTGCGGCCAACTGTGAGGTCAATGAGGCAATGGCTCGTTGTTATCTGGATGCTCAGGTTGGTCCTTATGTAGTGGTATCGGTGGCGGATACTGGTACGGGTATGCCTGCAACAGTGCTGAATCGGGTGTTTGATCCTTTTTTTACGACCAAGCCGATAGGGAAAGGGACTGGCTTAGGGTTATCAGCAGTGATGGGGATTGTCAAAAGCCACGGGGGATTCATTGACGTTGCGAGCAAAGTTAACCAGGGAAGTGAATTTCATATTTTCCTACCGGCTAGTCAGCCAAGTACTCCACCAAAAAGGGATGACTTATCCTTATTTCTGGGTCATCAAGAACTCTTGCTTGTAATTGATGATGAGACGGCGATTTGTGAGATTACAAAAGCAACGCTAGAAACCTATAACTACCGCGTTCTAACGGCAAATGATGCCCTGTCTGGGATCGCCCTTGTGGCTGAATATCAGAAGCAGTTACAGGGTGTTTTAATTGATTTAATGATGCCCATTATGGATGGGTTAGCTACCATCCCCCTAATTCACCACCTCCGGCCTGATCTGGAGATCGTCGCCATGACTGGCTTAGGGTCCTCGGAAACGATGTCGCAAGCCGAGCAACTAGGAGTGCGATATTTTTTATTCAAGCCATTTACGACTAAAGAGCTATTAGAAGTTCTCTACCAGGTTCAAACTGATACCAGCACCTTGCCAGGAAGAGAGGACTAATACGCTGTCAACTTAATTTCGGTAGGTTGGGTCAAACGCAGTGCGGCCCAACAAGATCAGTAAATGTATTGGGTCTCACAGGCTCGACGCTAACCTACAGCCCATCATTCTAGACATGACAGTCCCCTAGGAAGGGATAGTCTGACCATTGGCTAGCGGCACCCCAGGCTCTCGCGGGTGGCCACACCGGTAACGGGATTCACGCCCTCGGCCCGCTGGCACAGTTGGACCACCTGATAGGTGTCCAGGAGCGCACCGGAAAAATCGGCTCCAGTAATGGTGGCTTGATAAAAACTACTTTGGGAGGCGATCGCATCCACCAACTGCACATTGGTCAAATTGGCCCCCTCCAGGTTAACGCGATCGATCAGGGCATCAGTGAGATTAGCCCCCGTGAGGTCTGTGTGTAACAGGGTTGCCTTGGTAAAGATCGCCCGCGTTAGATCGGCCCCGGCAAAGGTGGCTTCGCGCAGGTCAGCCGCTGCAAACACGGCTTGCCGCAGATCCAGGTTTGAAAAATCGTGTCTCTGAAGTTCGCCATAGGTATAGTTCACGGTTTTATCCTGTGCCCAAGCTGGACGTGTAGTTAGCAACACCCAAATGATTGCCAGGATTAATACCCCAATAAGCCTTGCTAATAGCCGTTTTGAAAATGTGGTTTGTGAAAATGATAGGTATTTTGACGATCGCGCCCGCATGGTTTGCTTCCGGAATCCGCACTGTATCTCAACCATAGCGGAAAGCTGGATCGGGTGTTGAAGAATTGCTTTTAAAAGAAAGAAACCCTAGAGGGTTGCTCTAGGGCTGCATCAGGGTGCATCTACCACTCCTCCTTTCCAGATCGCCCTAGGGTGATCCGGAAGACTCGCGATCGCGGGTGCTATTTTTTTAACCTCCTGGGTTACCGTTGGCCCCAGGGATGACGCTTAACCTGCTAGGCTACGTGCAGCCCATATCCGTCCCGATTGTGAACTCCCATGTCGTTTGCCAATACCCCCTCGCCCCTTGCCCCTGCGGTCTATTTTGTCGGCTCTGGTCCGGGTGATCCCGATTTGTTAACGGTCAAGGCACAACGTCTAATTGCCCAGGCCGATGTAGTGGTGGTGGCGAATTCACTGGTGCCCCCGGCTATCCTGGCCGGGGTCCGCGCTGATGCTGAGGTCGTCCGTACCGCCAACCAAACCCTGGAGACGATCGTGCCCCTGATGATCGATCGCGTTAGGACCGGAAGATCGGTGGTGCGTCTCCAGTCAGGTGATCCCAGTCTTTACAGTGCCATTCATGAACAAATCGAAGCCCTCGTGGCCGCTGATATCCCCTTTGAAGTGGTTCCTGGTATCAGTGCTTTCCAGGCCGCCGCTGCCCATTTAGGCGTAGAACTGACGGTTCCCGGTGGGGTCCAGACGATTATCTTGACCCGGATCGGCGGACGCACCCAGGTGCCGGAACAAGAAGAGTTGGCGACCTTAGCTGCCCATCAGGCGAGTCTTTGCCTGTATCTCAGTGCCCGCCATGTCACCACGGCCCAAGCCCAATTACTCGCCCACTACCCCACTGATACCCCGGTGGCGGTATGTTACCGCCTGGGTTGGCCCGATGAGCAGGTGGTGGTGGTGCCGCTGGCGGCGATGGCCCAAGTCACAGAAACCCAGGATCTCACCCGCACGACGCTCTATGTGATCAGTCCAGCTCTAAGGGCGATGGGGGGTCGATCGCGCCTATATCATCCTGAGCATGACCATCTTTTCCGTCCGCAGCGATCGATCAGCTCATGACTCGGCTCATGACACCGGGCTAGCAGCAGGATCGGGAGATCGCGATCGTTGCTGGGAGGGGCCGTTCACGCTATGATCAAAGCCTAGGCTCCGTTAGTGGCAACCGTTCTGTGCCCAACGAGAGACAAATTGATTGCTGGTGTAGCTCAGTCGGTAGAGCAGCTGATTTGTAATCAGCCGGTCGCAGGTTCAAATCCTGTCACCAGCTTACCTGAAACCCTTATATATCAAGCATTACACGTCATTGTCTCCATTGACAGGGTAGATAAAAATTGGTATTTGGTACCGTTAATTGGTACCCAATTGGTACCGGTACCAATTGGGCTATCAGGCACAATCAATAAGCTTGACTAATAACATCCATACACCTGTGTTGCGATCGGCTGTTGTCTGGGTGGCAGGCAGGATGCCTATCCCACACCTGTGTTGCGATCGGTTGAAGATCACACCACATAAAATTTGCGGATAATTAGCTTTCTGGATACCGCCCATTTACGGTATCCCTATATCTACCGATACCTACTTCCTGTATCTCTATCCCTGGAATGCTTTCCCAATCAGGCTTGTAGACATTGGCTGTTATCTGGGGTATCCTCATCTGGTAATCAATATCCGTCTTTCCACCCGTATTAGATTTTCTGCTGGAGGTGTAGCGTGGTTGAGTCAAAACCGAGTGGGATGACGTTTGAAGAATTCCTGGGCTGGAAGTCAGATACCCCCGGTCATGAACTTTTTCGAGGACAAGTCATGGTCATGCAACCTACGGGAAAACACGAAGAAATTGTTGGTTTTCTCAATTTAGAACTGAGTTTGGAAGTGCGGCGGTTACAGTTGCCCTATTTTCTGCCTAAACAGGCGTTGGTTAAAGTTTCTGGTGATAATACGAGCTATTGTCCAGATGTATTGTTGGTAAATCGTGAGGCTT
>JBBILC010000170.1:6171-8901 GCA_037445115.1 Coleofasciculaceae cyanobacterium bin_20 | reverse complement strand
GATTAGTGTGTCTATTTTTAGAAAATAAAATCTTAAGATTCAACACTTCTGCAGAGCTACTAAACCGACATAACACTCTAATCGTGGGTAGAGTTTGACTATTTTCACTGTCTACGGCCAGCGATCTACGGTTAATTATCTACTGCTAACACTTCGTACGCGTACAGGTGAAATTCTTGGCCTGGAGTTGAGCTGGCGTGTCGGGCATGAGCGAAAGACCGTTGGTCAGGGCGACCCACATCAAAATAATTGCGGCGATGCTTTTCATAGGTTTGGTAAACGCACTTCCTGTATGGGAATATCATGCCCAACCGCTGTCGGAATTCCATCAGGGCATTTAACCAAAACGCATCCACCGATCGCCAGCACACTGGTGAATCCACGGGGAGGGGGGATACCCCTCGCATGGGCAGGGTCGGTTCTGGCGATCGGCCATTGTACTTGGGAAGCCGCCTGCTGATCGCGAAGACGCGGCTGCCCCCTGCGCAGGCTGCCGACACCACAACCTTAATGCCCACCCATGCTCACTGCTAAGAGAAGGCTTCCAAATAATCTTTGATCAAATTGCGGCACTTGGGTTGGCACAGTTTTTGGAGGGCCTTGGCTTCAATCTGGCGCACTCGCTCCCGCGAGAGATCAAGGGCACGGCCAATTTCCGCCAGGGAATAGGGATGACCATCACCGAGGCCAAAGCGCATCTGGATGACATCTCGCTCCCGACTGGTCAGATCAGCTATGAGTTGTAGCAGATCGTAGCGCAGGGCCTCCTGCATTAGGGATTCCTCCGGTGAGAGCGCATCGGTTTCGAGTAAGTCCCCCAGCGTATCCCGATCCTTGCCCACTTTGGTCTCCAGCGACACGGCACGGGGCACCCGCAGCAAGACTTCCCGCACTTGGGGCGGGGTCATTTCCAGTTCCTTAGCAATATCCTCGATCGATGCGGTATGGCCTTTTTCCTGGGAGAGTTTGCGTTGTGCTTTCTTGATGCGATTGATTTTCCGTAATATGAACGGGCAGACGAATGGCCCGACTTTGGGTCGCGATCGCCCGTGTGATGCCTTGGCGAATCCACCAGTAAGCATAAGTGCTAAAGCGATACCCCTTAGTGGGATCAAATTTTTCCACGGCTCGTTCTAGGCCCAAAATCCCCTCCTGGATCAGATCGAGCAGTTCTAGGCCACGATTCTGGTACTTTTTCGCCACCGAGACCACTAGGCGCAGGTTGGCTTTGATCATGTGCTCCTTCGCCCGCACGCCCTCCGACAGGATGCGCTCTAATCCTGCCACCGATAAATCCACCTGTTCGGCCCAGGCTTGTTTCCCTGCCGTGAGGATAGCCTTGGACCAGCGTTCCAGGGATGGACGATAGCCGAGGTAGGCGGTGAGGGCATCGTGAATTTGGAGCAAGGCCACATATTGGCCTAGGGCGGCATTGCCATCAGCAGCGGCCTGATCCCGTTGTTCTAAAAGCTGCATATAGTGCTGAACCTTTTGGGCTTCGGCCACCTCTTCCTCACGCCCCAAGAGGCGCACTCGACCAATTTCTTGCAGGTAAAGGCGAACGAGATCGGTTGTCCGCCGATTAGATGGGCTGGGTAACCCACCTAACTCGGCGGCGACTGGGTCCAACTCATCCAGTGCTTCTGCCATTACTGCTACCATATCGTCACCTTCTTCGTACATTGCTAAGCTATGTGAGGAGTTATTGCCGTGTCGTGATGCACGTCATGATCCCGGGGAGAAGCCAAGCGCGTTGCGATCGCTGGCTTGGCCAATCAGCCCGGTCGAGTGGTAAAAGACCTGGGGAAAACTGCTAGCTCAATCAGGAACCCTCTGTAAACAGCATTCCCACTTATTTAGGACAAATGGTCATTACTCATTGTTCCGTTACATTAGATGGGGCAGTGTGACGAAAGTCTACAGAATGTGAATAAATGCAACCCTTGTTTCTCGTCTGCCGGGGTCTACTTTCGTCCTAATCCCTAGTCTAGGGAACTGGCCTTGTCGGTCAGGTGATTTCAGTCAGAACGAGAATTAATCTTCATCACGCCCCACCGGGTTTCCTAGAATGAAAGGAATGGCACTTCCGGCTTAAATACGGCATGGCCTCCCCAGCATTACCCGAAAATGGTGGTAATAATGGTACGAATCCCACCCGTGTCTCCCACGAGGTCGGGATACCGTCACCTGCGAGAAGAACGTTGAACCCCTCCGATTTACAAGAACCGTTTGCCCAATTTCGCAACCGCTACCCGTCAGGGTGCCTGGTGACCGAACTGATGCTGGTGCAGGATGGCCAGTGGGTGGTTCGGGCGATCGTGAAGTTGGGGGATCAGATCCTTGCCAGTGGGTTGGCTTCGGACCCGGCGCTGGAGATGGCGGAAGATAAGGCCCGCTTGCGGGCGCTGCAAGTGTTGGCCATTCCGGCAGCGGCCAACTTGGCCCCGGTGTTGCAGGCATCAGCCTATGAGTTACAGGTGCGGCTCACGGCTAACCGGAGTCGTCCGAGCGATCTGCCTGCTGCCCCAGCGTTTCCGTCCCTCCTAGAGGCTGAATCCTATACCGATACCACCTATACCGATACCTATGCTGACGCCTATCTGGAGCCTGCCGTCGCGCCGGAACCGGAACCCATGCCCCGCCAAACCCGTCGCCTGCCGGAACGGGCTGAACGGACGGAACCCGTGAGCCGATCGCGGACCAGCCGCAAAATGCCGCCGCCCGACCCCC
>JBBILC010000170.1:0-6133 GCA_037445115.1 Coleofasciculaceae cyanobacterium bin_20 | reverse complement strand
ATTGCCCAAACGAGTGTGGAGTTACGCCGTTTGGGTTGGACGGAGGCGGAAGGGCGCAGTTACCTACAACGAACCTACGGCAAGCGATCGCGACAACAACTGGATGATGACGAACTTTTAGAGTTCTTGCACTACCTACAATCCCTCGATTCCGTGGAAGAGTCGCCCTTTTAGCCCCCCTACCGCCGTTATTCCTCGCTCCCTACCGATGTCCCTCGGCCTGAATCCCTGCCTTCAGGTGGGGAGCCGCCTCCCACCCTTACTCCCCGATCCCTGCCTATGTCCCTCAGCCTGTGCATGATTGTTAAGGACGAAGCCGCGAATCTCTCCCGCTGTCTGGAGAGTGTGCAAGGGCTGGTGGATGAACAGGTGATCCTGGATACGGGGTCCACTGATGAGACGATGGCGATCGCGACCCAGTACGGGGCGAAGGTCGATCGCATCACCTGGCAGGATGATTTTGCGGCAGCGCGGAACCAAACCTTGGCGCGGGCAACGGGGGATTGGATCTTGGTGCTGGATGCGGACGAAACGGTGGTGCCGGAGGCGTTCCCGGTGATCCAGGCTGCGATGGCGAATCCCCAACACCTATTGGTGAATTTGGTGCGGCAGGAAGTGGGGGCGGTGCAGTCGCCCTATTCTTTAGTGTCGCGTCTATTTCGGCGGCGATCGGAGCTGCGGTTTCAGCGGCCCTACCACGAACTGATCGATGACAGTGTGACGGCCCTCCTGCAACAGGAGCCGGGTTGGCAAGTGATTACCCTAGCCCCGGTGGCCATTCGCCATTGGGGGTATCAACCGGGGACGATCGCCGAACGGCAGAAGCTCACGCGGGCCAAGACTATCCTGGAGAAAGCCTTAGCCCAACAACCGGAGGACGCCTATCTCTGTAGCAAGTTGGGGGCCTTATATTTGGATAACGGTCAGGTGGAAAAGGGTCTCGTATTGTTACACCGGGGACTCAAGCAACACCCAACGGAGGCGGGGGTATTGTATGACCTGCACTATCACTTGGGGATTGCCTACAGCCGGATCAACCAACCCCAAGCGGCGATCGGGCACTACCAGCAGGCCACCCAACAGCCGATTCTGGCCCTGTTGAAACTGGCGGCCTATAACAACTGGGGCAGCCTACTGAAGGAACAGGGGGATCTGGCGGGGGCGGAGGCAGCTTATCAAACGGTATTGCAGCTAGACCCCAATTTTGCCCTCGGCTACTACAACCTGGGACTCACCCTGCGGGCACAAGGGCGACTTCAGGGGGCGGTGGCGGCCTATCAGCAGGCACTGCGGTTGAATCCCCACCATGCGGAAGCCTACCAAAATATGGGGGTGGTGTTGCTCAAATTGGGGAGCTTACCGGCGAGTCTCAATGCGTTCCGTCAGGCGATCGTGCTCCATATCCAACAAGGTAATCCCACCGAGGCCGAGCGGTTGCGCCAGGGCTTAGCGGAGATGGGCTGGCAACTGTAGCGGGGGCGACAAGCCTGATCACCAAGCAACGGGCTGAAAGCTGGCGTCATTGGCAATACTCACCGTCTCCCCCGTTTGCTTAATCACAAATAACCCCTGCTGATAGGCATAGCGATCGACCCCCTCGTCAATTTCAATGCCCGTCATGGCTCCATAAATGGCATAGTTCGCATACAGCACTTTCATACTTAGTGAGGTACAGACAAGGGGCTTAAGCCCCTTGTTCACAAGGCTTGACAGTACTTCATTAGAGAGGGAAGGGCTGTAATGGGAAAACGCCTGCTGGAGTTTCCCTAACCGCGCCAAAAAATCTGCCACATCCTGACGCGACAACCGCGGTTTCACCTCGATCGCCACTGCCACTTCGCCGCAATCCGTTTGAGGTCTTGCAATTGGCGGTCAGATTCTGCGAACCGGCGATCGGCCTCGGCTTGGGAAGCCTGAAATAGCGCGTAAATATCAGCCAGAGTTACAGAGTCAGCCATGACCGCGATCGCGTTGCTTAGGAACCTATCCCCATTATTGCCGCTTGCCGCTTCAACGCTAACCCGCCGGTCCCCCCCGTTGCTTGTCATCCCGTCTAAGGATGATTGATGTAGGTTGTTGGTAAGTTACTCTGGCACAATTTCCGTCACGACCCGACCGCCGCTCACCACTACCGTTTGGACCGAGTCCTTAAACTTCCCTGTGGCCCGTGGTCCCGTTAGATGCAGGGGGGGATCAGCCTGTTGATAGCTCACATTGCCGACGGCATCCATCTGCTGGGTAGGGAGATGCCACGTGAGGCGATCGGTCCGTAACCTGGCCTGTCGTTGCGGTTCCGTGCCGTAGACGTTGCCCGTAAGGGTGGCCACCTCCTGTTTCAGGTCTAACTGGCCGCGATTTGCCGTGAGGTTAATCTGATCGCGACGGTGGAAAATACGCACGGGCTGCTCTGCCAACACCTGTTGCTGCTGCGTCTGCCACACTAACTGGTTGCCCTTCACATCCAGCGGCGGCTCTTGGAGGGCTAGCTCAACGTTTTGGCGCAGGGTAGCCACTTTTTGCTTGAGATCCACCAGGGCCGTTTGCGCCCGTGCCCGATCGGTGATCTTTTCGTTCTGATAGCGATCGATCTCAATGCGGTGGGCAGCTGCATTCGGATTACGAGGCGATGGGGTGAGTAGGGGCAGTTGATCCCCGATCGTCATGGCCTCCTCATCCAGTTGCCAGATTGCCTGCTCGGCCCGGAGTTGAAGGACAGGATCTTTTGCCTCAGCTACAATGCTCCCCACCAGTTCAATCCGACGCTTGCGGCTATAGGCCCGGGCTTCCTGGGCCTTGATATCTAATTGGGGATGGGTACCCGATAGTTGGTGTCGAACGACGAGCACATCCTCCTTCGGTCGCCACTCCACCTCATTGCCCCGTAGCACGGCCTTGTCTTGAACGTCGATCGCCGTAATTTTGCCGCGTAGGAAAATCTTTTCGCCATCTTCCTCAATATCGGCCCGCTCCGCCTCTAGGCGATACACCACCTTGCCATCCTGGAACAGTTCACCACGGGGGTTTTCGACCTGGGCTAACCCAGCCTGACGATCGTAGGTGGCCTCGTCTGCCTTGACCCGCCACAGCAGGGTTCCCTGTTCATCCGGTTGCTCCAGGGTAATGTTACTGAGGGTCAGGCTGCTACTCAGGCGGGCCGCCTCCGCATCCTCAGCAATTTTGTCACTGGCACGATCGCTGTCCTGACAGCCTACCCCCACCACCAGTAGTAAGAGCAGCAGACCCATCCGGAATCCAGCAGCAAGAGATGGCGACGCCATAGATACCGTTAACCCCCAAATGCACAAAACCGAAACAGAAGCCTAGCTGCCACCATTATGGCTTATGGCTCCGGGGTTCTTCCGGCGACGAAAATTCCAGGTTAGTTAGGGGTCGGTAGGTATAGGTAGATCGGGCAGTTTTCTGAATATCGTCCTTGATACTTTCGAGATCAATGTAGCGATCGGCGACGTTGATCAAGCTATCACTGGTCATGGAGCGCAGGCTGATCACCTCCACCCGCACCCCGCGATAACTGACAGCATTCACCGCATAGGCCAGATCACCATCCCCACTCACTAAAACCGCCGTGTCATAGGCCCCCACCAGGGCCATCATGTCCACCGCAATTTCCACATCCAGGTTGGCTTTCTTGGAGCCATCAGGCAGTTGCACCAGATCCTTGGAAATCACCCGATACCCATTGCGTCGCATCCAGAGCAAAAAGCCCTGCTGTTTCTCGTTAGTCCGATCGACCCCCGTATAAAAAAACGATCGCAGCAAACGTGAACCCGCCGTCAATCGACACAGCAACTTGGTGTAGTCAATTTCAATACCCAGTTGCAGGGCGGCATAAAACAGGTTTGAACCATCGATAAAAATAGCAACCCGACCGCGATTTTCCAAGACCTGTTCCGGTGTGAAAACGGGATCAGTTGAAAGATTCTCAAACATTGTTGTCATGCCTCTGTTTTTTTAATAGATACTGCCCAGCGGTGATAACCAACCGGGAAGTGGAAGTGTTATTTAGGACATCGGTGCGGGAGCAACATCTTGTCGTTCTAAACGACGGAAAACTGGCTCCGGTTCAGCCAGAGCTTGCCCAGCGGGCAAACATCCCCATTGGGCGTGTTGGGCAAAGGGTGCGATCGTGGCAATTCTGACGCGATCGTTAAAATCAACGGCAAATCCCAACTGCTGGTAGATTTTCGTACTGGTGGTGGGGATGATGGGAGAGAGCAAATAAGCAGCCAAGCGAACGGCTTCCAGGATGACATAGAGCACCGCCTCCGCTTGGGCTGTCTGCCCCTGCTTATACAATTGCCAAGGAGCCTGCTCATCAATAAACTTGTTCCCAGCTTGCACCAGCCGCAAACACGCCTGACAGGCATCACTAAAGGCTAATTGGGTATACGCCTGGTGTACCTGCTCACCCAAGGGGGCAGCGATCGCCACGAGGGGATGATCCATCGGGAGCACCGTGGCGGCGATCGGGGGAACCCGTTGCTCGCAGTACCGACAGGCCAACTTCAGGACCCGGTTGAGTAAATTCCCCAAATCGTTGGCAAGATCGGCATTGACGATATTGATAAAACGCACTTCACTGAAATCGCCATCGCGACCAAACTCGATTTCTTTAAGAAAGTAGTAGCGCAGGGACTCGGCACCATAGGCGGCCACTAATTGGAAAGGATCAAGGGTATTCCCCAGGCTTTTCCCCATTTTTTGTCCATCCTTCGTCAGAAACCCGTGGCCAAAGACCTGACGGGATAGGGGTAACCCTGCCGACATTTGCATGGCGGGCCAATAAACGGCATGAAAACGCAGGATATCCTTGCCAATTAAATGCAAATTTATCGGCCACCAGTGGGCGGTAGCATTCTCTAGGGTAGGTTCGTCAGCGGGGTCAAGCAGGGCAGTCATGTACCCCAGGAGAGCGTCGAACCAGACATAAAGCGTGTGGCTAGGATCAGTGGGAACCGGAAACCCCCAATCCAGGTTGACCCGCGAGATGGAAAAATCCTGCAACCCCTGCTGGACAAAACTTAAGACTTCATTCCGCCGACTTTCTGGCTGGATAAAATCTGGCTGATCCGCATAAAGCTGTTCCAGTTGTGCCTGGTAGTTAGACAACCGGAAGAAATAATTTTGTTCATCGCGCCACTCCACCTGCTGGTTGGTATGCAAGGGGCAGCGTTTGTCCGTTAGTAAATCCCGTTCTTCTTTGAACTCTTCACAGGATACGCAATACCACCCCTGCTGACGGCCCAGGTAGATGTCCCCCCGATCCCAAACCCGTTGGAAGAATGCCTTGACGATCGCGTGGTGACGATCGCTGGTAGTCCGACTAAAGCGATCGTATTGAATATTAAGACACGTCCACAACTCGGCAAACCGCGCCACGATCGCATCACAGTGGGCCTGGGGGGATTGCCCCCGGCTTGCCGCCGCCCGCTGGATCTTTTGGCCGTGTTCATCTGTCCCTGTGATTAACAAGACCTCGTGGCCCTGTAGGCGCTGAAACCGCGCGATCGCATCCGCCGCCAGGGTGGTATACGCACTACCAATGTGGGGCACATCGTTAACGTAATAAAGCGGTGTGGTAAGGGCAAACGTTCTCAGCTTTTGATCAGAATTTTTATTAACAAAACTCATAGAATGATTAACTTTTTCTTATGCCAACAATTTCCAACTGTCTTTTATTCTATTGCCTGAGTGCCATCCCCCACCCGGATTCACCACGCGAAGAAATAGTGTGAGTCAGCTGACTAGCTGGCCTGCTAAATCCTATTTCCACAGCCTTCACTGGGTGCTAAGGTTAGCAACATCAGTGTTTACACGTAGTGCTCCTCAAGAGGATTCAAGACGGGCCTAACGGCTTTCGCAGCCTCGACGGGATCGCGACGGGAGCACGAGGCATCAAGCTCAGAAATGCTGACAACATCACCTCGACGATTCACCTCAGACCAATAACATGAGTCGCTCAGCCCCCTCCATCAAGCACCTAGTCAGCTCTGCATGAACGATCGTGAGTAAACAATTGGGACTAGGGCCATTCCGATACCCTATCATTGGCTCGTCAGCAGAAGTGTTGAATCTTAAGATTTTATTTTCTAAAAATAGACACACTAATCCT
>JBBILC010000169.1:0-8972 GCA_037445115.1 Coleofasciculaceae cyanobacterium bin_20 | reverse complement strand
GCATTCTGTCCCTTTTTTTCATCGCTTAACCTAACTTTCAACACTTCTGGTAGGGGATCTATTGCTAAGTGATGGGATACTACGCTCCCTATAGGTCTTCCTGCTGCCGCTCCTAAACAGGTGTTGAAAAAGTCCAGTAGCGGGTATTTTGATGACTAAAGTTGTTACTACAAGTGGGGTGAATCGGGTTATAGGCGTAGGGTGGGGTTGTCGTCATGGTTTTGACTGCAAGCTTCTGTCTGAAAAGGCTACTAAATGGAGAGCATCTTGATGCCTAGCAGGATCAACACCACACCACCTAGAAATTCAACTTTTTCCCCAAAGTGTCCTGAAATTCGCTTCGCTAGAAAAAGTCCTAAATAGGTTGACAGGAAGGCCCCGATACCAATCACCATAGAATAGAGCGCAATGGGTTTGCCGATCAGGCCGAGGGTCACCCCTACCCCCAGGGAATCAATACTGGTTACGCTGGATACAAACAGGATTTTCCAAGGGCCGTGAACTTTGACTTCATTGCTTTTGTGGATGACGGGCGATCGCATTTCCCGATAGGACTGATAGCACATGTGCCCGCCCACTGCACATAACAGGAAAAAGGCGACCCAATGATCGTAGTCAACAATCACATTTTGGGCGATGCGACCCAGGAGAAATCCCAAAAAGGTAGCAAACCCTTCGGAAAACCCAGAACTGAAGGCAAAGAATAAGGCCCGTCGGCGGGAGAAGTACCGAAATCCTAGGGCTAGGGCTGCGGAAAATGAATCAATACTTAAAACTAGTGTAAAGACCAACAGTTCCAATAGCATTTCTAGATCCTGTGCAGGGGCTTGCTAGAATCTTACCGAAAAAAGCAATCATGCTAATAAAAAAGGCACCCCTTGCAAGGTGCCCTTTCAATTTTGAATCAATTATGAAAATGCCGTGGTTTAAGCCTACAGTTGCTTCACTTCTGAAACGAGCTTGGAAACCACATCTTTGGCGCTACCAAAGAGCATCATGGTTTTGTCCTTGTAGAACAGGCTATTGTCTACGCCAGCAAAACCCGTACTCATCCCGCGCTTGATCACGATCGTATGTTGGGCGCGATCGACATCCAGGATCGGCATTCCATAAATCGGGCTACCGGGATCTTCCCGTGCGGCGGGATTAACCACATCATTGGCCCCAATCACCAGGGCCACATCCACCCGCTCAAATTCAGGATTAATGTCATCCATGTCATAAAGCTGGGGATAGGGGACATTCGCTTCCGCCAGCAGCACATTCATGTGACCGGGCATCCGTCCGGCAACGGGGTGAATCGCGTATTTCACATCAACCCCAAGGCGATCCAGTTGATCGGCCAGTTCCCGAACGGAATGCTGGGCTTGGGCAACGGCCATGCCATAACCGGGCACAATCACCACTGATCGGGCATAACCCAACATCATGGCTCCTTCTTCCGGCCCGATTGAGTGAACGACGTGTTCCGTTTGGCCCGCCGCACCTGCCACTGCCGCACCGCCACTGCTGCCAAAGGCACTGAAGAGCACATTTGCCAGCGATCGGTTCATCGCCTTACACATAATGTTGGTCAGGATTAACCCTGATGCGCCCACCAGTGCCCCGGCAATGATCAGCATATTGTTGTACAGAATAAACCCGGCTGCACTCGCGGCCAGCCCGGAATAGGAGTTGAGCAGCGAAATCACCACGGGCATATCGGCCCCACCGATCGGGATCACAAACAGAACCCCCAGGATGAGGGAAATCGCCACCAAGCCCCAGAACACGCTCAGGCTGTAGGGGTTGATCAACAGATAAATACTGCCCACCACAAACCCACCAAGGAGGAGGGCATTCACCAGTTGCTGTAATGGGAAGGTAATCGGGGCACCGGTGACCAAGCCTTGCAGTTTGGCAAAGGCCATCAGGCTGCCGGTGAGGGTAACGCCCCCAATCAAAACGCCCAGGGAGATGGTCAAGTTTGCATCCAGGGGGATGCTAGAGGTCCCCTGTAAGCGCCAAAACTCCGCAATGGCGATCAGGGCTGAAGCTGCCCCTCCCAAGCCATTGAGAATCCCCACCATCTGGGGCATGTCGGTCATGGCCACCGTTTTGGCAATCACCACCCCAATCAGGGCGCCGATGAGAATCCCCACCAGCACCATTTCATAGTTCAAAACTTGCCGATCGAGCAGGGTCGCAATCATCGCGATCGCCATGCCCACCGCCGCAATCACATTTCCCTGCCGCGCCGTTGCTGGGGACCCTAGCTGCTTGAGGCCAAAAATAAATAGGGATGCGGCGAGCAAATAGCTTAGTTGAATACCCGTGGGTAGAAATTCACTTAGGGTGCTCAGGACACTCATGCCTTGACCTCTTTCTTCTTAAACATTTGCAACATGCGATCGGTCACCAGGAAGCCACCTACCACGTTCACGGTGGCCAGGATCACCGCCAATAGCCCTAGGGCCACGGTGAGGTTCCAATCCCGCGCCCCCGCCACCAGCAGCGCCCCCACTACGGCAATCCCGGAGATGGCATTCGCTCCGGACATCAGCGGGGTATGGAGGGTTGGCGGCACCTTGTTAATCACCTCAAAGCCCACAAAGGCGGCCAGGACAAACACAACTAAACTCGTAATCAATGCTTCGGGCATGATGTGTAATCACTCCTTTGGGAATGCCTTGGTTAACTTACGGCAGACGGCTGGTTTTGCACCGCTGCCAAGCCATCCTGCACCCGCTGATTGGTCACCTGGCCGGCGTGGGCCACGCAGGTATTCCGGATAATGTCATCCTCAAAGTTGAGGTTGAGCGCCTGATCCTTAATCAGCAATTGCAGCAATGCGGCCAGGTTTTTGGCATACATCTGGCTGGCATGAACGGGCATTGCCGACGCCAAATTCATCGGGCCAATAATCGTGACGCCATTACGCTTGACATCCTTTCCCGGCTCCGTACAGGCACAGTTACCGCCCTGCTCAGCCGCGAGGTCTACCAGGACCGATCCGGGCTTCATCTGCTGTACCATGTCCTCGGTGACCAGTATGGGCGCACGGCGACCCTGTACTTGAGCCGCAGTGATCACCACATCCGATTGGGCCACGTGGGCGGTGATGACTTCCCGTTCCTTTTGCTTCGCGGCTTCCGAGAGTTCACAGGCATATCCGCCCTCTGCACAGGTTTCCTCATCCAGATCCACTTCAACAAACCGCGCCCCCAGGCTTTGGACTTCTTCCTTCACTTCTGGGCGAATATCAAAGCCCTCAACCACTGCCCCTAACCGACGGGCTGTGGCGATCGCCTGTAACCCGGCAACCCCAGCCCCCATTACCAACACCTTGGCGGGGGGGATCGTCCCGGCTGCCGTGGTCAACATGGGGAAAAACTTAGGCGAGACGGTGGCGGCAATCAGGACCGCTTTGTACCCGACCACCGAAGCTTGGGACGAGAGGGCATCCATACTTTGGGCACGGGTGGTGCGCGGGATCATTTCCATTGCGAAGGTCGTAATCTGTCGCTCCGCCAGGGCCTGGATGCGTTGGGGATCGCCCAAGGGATTGAGAAAGCTAATCAGCACGGCTCCCGGCTTGAGGCGATCAGCCTCCCAACCCCCTTCCGGCAAACCCTGGGGCGGGTTCAGCTTGAGGAGAATATCAGCTTGAGACCAGAGGCTATAGGCATCCGGGACAATGGTCGCGCCCACGGCGGCATAGGCGTCATCACTAAAAAAGGCGCGATCGCCCGCTCCACTTTCGATCAGGACCTCGATCCCTTGCTTCACTAGCCGTCCGGCCACCTCTGGGACCAGGGCGACGCGGTTTTCACCCACCGCAATTTCTTTCGCAACTGCAACTTTCATCGGGTCTCCCTTCGTTCACTCGATTCGCTTAGACATCGCTAAGGTAGCCAGGTAGCCAGGTATACTGGCCTACCCCTTCACCAACCACGGACGAGCCGGGGTTGTCTGAAACCCTTGGGACTTGTCTTGCATAGTAGGACGATCCCCCGATCCTCAAGGGGGATCTTCACCTTGTTTTCAGGTTGTTTCATGGCCTGACAACCGATCGGTCCTGAGGTACAGCACTTCCATACTCGGTGAGGTACAGGCAAGGGGCTTAAGCCCCTTGTTCGCAAGGCTTGACAGTACTTCATTGGAGAGGGAACGGCTGTAGCCTAAGGACGCAGCAAAATCTGTATTTTTTCTTTGGGTTTCTTTGCTTGCCCGTAGAAAGCGGCGAATTTCAAACGGGCGTAATGCAGCCGTGAAAGATGTCTACACTCAAGGGTTCAGTCACGGATTTTAACAATTTGTTTGATTATCTTGGGCGATTAACAGAGGCATTTTATGCGTATCCTCTGGCTTTTCAATCACGTTTATTTTCAACAATAGTGTCAAGATTTTGACAGAATTTATCCTGCGATTTTCAGGATAAATTGCTCTCATGATAGCCTAACGCTGTCAAGTTTTACCCGCATTATCTTACTGGGGATCACGATCAACAGGGCTGATAGTGAGAGTCATAAAGACAGGTCTCATAAAATTCCCCATTGCGATCGTCGGAGCGAACCCAATGGGGAAAAAACAACCTAAGTAGGCCCGTAAGTTGGACACTTATTGGGCTTGATGATATGCCTGGGGGCCACTCCAGACGTTATCCGTCATTTGGCCAAAGATGAGGGGTTGATCGGTGTTGGCCAGTTGCGTCTCACTGCGCGTATCCACAGACCACAGGGGCCAGCTTTCATCGCCCAGTGCCCCTGCTTGGAACAGGACCCGATCGGGGTGTTCCTGACTCCAGCCCAGCAGGATGGCATTGCTATACATCATGCGGGTGGGGGCAATGGTGGTAGTTTGGCCCGCCTGCCGCTCCCAAATGACCGCATAATCCGAGGCATCTGAGGTATTAAAGAAACCCTCAAACTGTCGCGCCAGCAGGCGATCGCTTTTTTCACTCCAGGCGATCGGCACGATCATCGAAATTGCCCCTGGTTGCTCCGCTTCCTTATTGGGCGTACGCGGATTGGTGGCCAAGGGAGAGGTGGCGGTCACAACCTGTAGGTCACCCGTTCTCAGGTTTTCGAGGAACATTACACTGCTGACCCGGCTACGATACATCTCCGGTTGCACTTGCATTTGGAGACGGCTATAGGCGGCATAGTCCCCGTCAGGGGAGACCAGCGATCGACTGCGATAGTAACGTAAACCCGCCCCTTGGGTTGAGCTGACCTCATCTTGGGTCGCTAACACCCAACTCCAGGGCACGGGATGGGGACTGTTAAGGGGATCTAGTTGAACCGACGATTCCATCATGGCGGGGGCAGCAGGGTCAGACAGGGGAGGATTAGCGATTGTGGGAGCATTGGGCACCGCAGTCGCATCAGGGTTGGCGAACGCCCTCTGATGACCAACAAACACCCCTGGCACCCAGAGGAGCGCAACTGCTAACCCCAAGCACGAATGAATCCGAGGTCGGATGGCGTGAATGGTAACTTTAAACATCAAAATAGGATCTCTAGACGGCAGCTTTTAGTGTGAGCAGCGACGCCAGAACAGTGGGTAATTATCTCGGCTTTCCTTTTTATGTATAGCAAGTTGACAAGGGCAAGCTAGGGCTGTTGATTAAAGTTTGCGCATCCCTTAGCATTTCTTTACGCTTGGGACATGCGAAACCACGAGCAAATCAGGGTCAGTACCGGAGTCTGATAATCTAGAGAGAGCACGTAACGAAATCTTACAGAACGCAGCTATGGCACTCCTCACCACGGGTAAGCGCTTTATTCGGGACCTGGAAGCGACTGGTGCTTTGGGATTATATGTTCCCCTAGAGGGCGGCTTTGAAGGTCGCTATCAACGGCGATTGCGGAATGCGGGCTACCCAACGCTGCATCTGACCGCCAAGGGGTTAGGGGATTTGTCCGCTTACCTCATGGGGGTACATGGGGTCCGTCCACCCCACTTGGGCAAGAAAAGTGTGGGTCACGATGCGGCAGTGGGCAATGTCTACTTTGTCCCACCGATCCTGGGGATGCATTTAGAACAACTACCCAGCACTGCCAAGGGACTGGCACTCTGGTTGATTGAAGGGTATGTCTTGACTCAGCAAGAATTAGCCTATCTGGCGGCTCTGCCTAGCTTGGAACCGCGTCTGAAGGTGGTGGTGGAGATGGGGGGTGAACGGGTCTTTACCTGGAAGCCGTTGAAGAGCTTGGTGGCGGCGGCCTAAAGGGAGCATGAGGGGGCGATCGCGGTGGGCCGATGGGGGAGCTAGGGTTTCCCCATCCGTGCTCGTGTTCCCGTTGCTGCCTAGCAACTAATTGTAACGACTCGACATATTGAACCGTGACGGCATCCGCTATCCTGAAGGTGGGTTCCTTCGTTTTGTAGTTTCAGCTACCGTTCACTATGTCTAAAGACAATGTCTTTCAATTCTTTTCCAAAGCAGCGAAGAATGAGCACTTAAAGGATAAGCTGCAAACAGTGACGGGTCCGGAGGATTTAGTTAACCTGGGTAAGCAGGAGGGGTTAGACTTTTCCTCCGAACATGTGGATGAGGCGATCGGCGAGTTAAAAGAACAGCCGAATTTCTTCCGATCGCTCGCTGCGGCTGCTTTAGCAGTCTTCACCCCTTCCCATGACGATTACCCAGAAGTCGGCGTTCAACCCTTCAGCGGCGATCCGAATCCCCACCCATAAGCCAGCCATTCCCACACTCTCCTAACGCTAAGCCCAAAGTATCCCTGAGTGTCCCTTAGGGTTCTTGCTGCCTTTGGCCGCTTAGGGGGAATTCTCCTGTTCTCGATCGACCGGTGGTGCAGCCAATTCTGGGAACGTCACTTCTTCATAGACAGCCGCGATCGCCCCCTCCCAGCCCACACTCGCCAGGGAAATGCGATCGCCTTCGCCATAGGGATGCAATACCCACAACCCCTCAGCATTCCGCCGAAACACCTCCACTTGGGGGCGAACTTGGGAAATCAACACGTATTCCTGTAGGCTTTCCAGATGGCGATAGTCTGTGAACTTGTCCCCGCGATCGAAGGCTTCCGTACCTTCAGATAGCACCTCAACAATGAGGCAAGGATGTTGTTTGAAGGTGTTACATTGCCGATCGCGATCGTCGCAGGTCACCATCACATCTGGATAGTAATAGCGATTAATTGCCTCAATCTGGGCTTTCATGTCGAGGGCATAAACCCGGCAGCCTCGGTTACGCACATGACTGCGTAACATCCCCCAGAAATTTAGGGCAATGGTAACATGGGCGTCGGTGCCCCCCGCCATTGCATAGACTTCCCCATCCCGATATTCATGCTTGATGGGGCTAGTTGCCTCCGCTTCGAGGTATGCCTCTGGGGATAGATAGGTTGAGGCCGGAACTGCAATCATAGGACAACGATCGCCTTCAGATAGAATTCTTGACTATTGTGATCCATCATCTAGTACCTAGGACGTTGCTAACCCATGCGACTGGATTCTAGCACCTCACCTTTGTCGGTTTTCCTATGGGGACTGGCAAGCTGACTGCCCTCTCAAAACGGCTGATCTGGTGTATGGGAGCGTCAAAGGTCAGGAATGCTAGAGTGGAAAGCGGAGCTTGTCAAGCATTGAGGCCCCTATGACTGGAGCACTAAAACGCGTTGAGCAAGAAATGGCAGCCCTGGATCAGGCGGTTGCCGATCTCGCTGCGGAGATGAAAAGTGTCTATAGCAGTTATTTGGCGGTTTTGGGCCAAGCTGTCCACAAGCAATTGATCCTGGCCTGCTATCGGCTGTGTACCCAAGGCTATCCGGAAGCCTTTTTGCATCTATCCTTCCCCCAACGGCAACAGTTCCAACAAGCCCTGCGTACCCTGGCGGCCCAAGCTGCTGCTCACCTTACCCACCTGCTCACCTCCGCCCATCCGGAGACGCCTGCTGGTACCGAGTTTGTCCCAGATCAGGACCCTCAAACCGATCGCCCCCTCCCTCCCGATCTGGCCCATCCGCCTGACCAGCCCCCCCCAGAGCGTTCCTGGGATGATGAAGAAATCCTGTCATCGCTGGCGGCGGGTATGAAGGCTGCCCTAGAACAAGCCCAAGCTGAAAATCGCTTACCGGAGGGCCTCGACTCTAGCGATCTGTCCGCAATGGTACAGGCATTCTTTAAGCAATCCCAGGCAACCGAGAACAGCGATAGCTCCCCGGTAGAGCAGCTTGTCCGGTGGCAAAAACGCCAAGAAGCAGCGATCGCCGAGCAACTCCAGCGCACCTCCTATCACGCCAACCGCCTGTTACAGCGTTTCAACATTCTGCACCAGCACCTACCAGATCAAATCTTCAGTGCGATCGCCCGTGCTGATGCACCGGAAGGTAGTAGCCAATCTCCCCATATTCTCAATCTGCTGGTGGAGACCAAAGAGCGGGAGCGTCCGTCGGTTGTGGTGAGGGATGCGGATGCAGATGCTGAGAGCGATATTACTCTGGATGAAATGGATGCAATGGATGCAATGGATGAGATGCGTGAGATGGATGAGATGGATGAGACAGATGGGGAGGGAGACGATGAGTCGAGATATCGCCAGCCAGCCCTTACTCACCTGATTGCGTTAAACCTGCGGTTAGCAGAAATTGAATTTATTGATCCCAACGTCATGGCTGGACGCAATCGTATCCGTGACCTCACGGCCCGATTGAAACAACTACGGCGGACCTATCGCAAGAAACAACGGGAATGGGCCATCATCGAAGCCGAAGCCGCATGGCGATCGAGTTGGGTGGAGGATTAACCCGTGCGCCGCGACGCCATCTTCTACCAACTGTTCCAACGCTGCCCCAGCCTCCTGTTCACCCTCCTCGGCCTTGACCCCAACCAAAGCCAGGGTTACCGCTTTGAGTCTGTGGAAGTCAAGGAACCCACCTTCCGCATTGATGGCGTTCTCTTACCCCCGCCTGATGCCCAACCCCAGATCATCTGCTTCGGCGAAGTCCAATTCCAAAAAGATGACA
>JBBILC010000168.1:0-9053 GCA_037445115.1 Coleofasciculaceae cyanobacterium bin_20 | reverse complement strand
GGATTAGTGTGTCTATTTTTAGAAAATAAAATCTTAAGATTCAACACTTCTGGTCCGTACTATTATCATTTGCGCCAAAAATATCATCCCAATAGTCCGCCGTCTTCACCCGAATTCCCAAGGGCTTCCCCACCGACGCACAAAACCACTGCATAAATAAATCGAGATCCTGGAAAAACTTTTGGTTCGTTTGGTCCAGGTCGATCGACACCACCCGATAGCCCTGCTGCGCCGCAGTCGCCAACACCCGCCCCATCAGCGACGACTTCCCCATGTGGCTTGGTGACTTAATCCGAATCAATGATCCGGGCCGCCGCACCGCCTCATAACAGCGCTCCTCTAACGGCGACGCCACATAAAACGGCGAGGTCGCACTCACCTGCCCCTCCGGCGACTCCAAACTCGTCACGGCCACTGGCTCAATTACCGGATTAGCGGCTAGATTCCCTCCTGATGCCAGATCCGATCGCCGTAGCAACACCGGAATATCGGCCTCATTAATCCCCGCCATGCGAATACTACTGAGGGCAAACCGATAGGCAAACTCAATCTCGCGGCCCGCACCCAGCGCATCATAAAAGCCCACCGCAAACTCCCGCGCCGCCGTATCCCCCACCGCCTGGTTCATCCCAATCACATAGGGAATATACTGGACGATCGCCTTCGCCTGCACCTCGGAATAACAGGCATTGAGCAACACACACTCCACCTGATCCGCAAACAGTTCAAACAGTCCCGCGATCGCCTCCGTGCTCACCAACTTAACCCGGCCCGTCTCATCCTCCAGCGCCAAACCGTCCTCCCCCACGCCATGCCCGGAAAAATGGACAATCTGGGGAGCCTCATCCAGCAGCGATCGTTGCACATCCCGCGATCGTACCGCCCACTTTTGTTTTAATTCAAAGCGATCGCGGTGTTTCGCCCGCGTTAACCCCGCATCAATTTCCCGCACTTCCTCATCTAACCGCAACGGCGTTGTTCCCTTGGGATTTGCCGCCAGGATTAATATTTTCCGGACAGGGGGTAAATTGCTCATCACCATACTTATTTATTTAGGGAAAAAATGATTAGGAAGCAGCATAGCCACTTGGCTAATCTGGACAAAATACGGATCATGGGCGATTTCCCATTGCTCCTTAATCAGGGCTGTCTTAACTTGGCTGTGGAAGAGATCTTTGGCCATTACCGCGTTAGCAGTAGAGATCCAGTGAGTTAATCGATCGCCTCACTCACCGGGAATCGATCCATTTGTTGCATCGCTTGATAGGCCCGAATACGGAGTGTTTCAGGGATGTGGGGAACGTGGGGAATTTGGGAGAGAAAATCGAGGGTACGGCGGAGAATGCGGACAATATCACCCTCATCCAGGCTGGTTTGAGCGCAAAAATCAGCCCAACTGGTGGGATCGGTTTCATCCCCCTCACAATTGGCCCACTGCTCCACGATCGCGGCAATCTCAATATCCCGCCAGGTATAGGGCAACACCGGAATGGCCACCCCATGCCGTTCCTGTATCCGGATTACCTGTTTGCGTAACTGCCAGAGGTCAGCCAGAACCTGTTCAACCTCGTTGGATAATTCGTAAGCCACCCAGCTATCAGGCCGGGAATATTCGGTCACCAAGGCCGCACAGGCCGCTGCAAAGTGGTGAGGCTTGAGGTCTTCCAGATAGCCCGAAAGCAATGCCAGACAAAGCCACAGTTCATTGTCGCCCCGAATCGCCGAGGCCGACTCACCCAGGGTCGTCGGTTTATTGTCCGCTAAACAGTCAAAGTGTTGCAGGACTGCAATTAGACGCAAAAATTCTTCCCAGTAGCGGTGAAGTTGGCGATCGAGTTTGGTTTGGCGATCGTGGACTTCCGCTTGCAGACTTAACAGTCGTTGCCGCCGCTTGGTGAGCGTACCGATATTTTGCCATTGCCGCACTGGATGGGCCTCTACCTGGGCCGACAACACCTCGACGGCATCCTGCTGGGCCTTGAACTCCGGCACCGTTTCCCAGAACAAGAGGTGCGGCCCCAAACGCGCGATCGCCCCCCGCACCTGCTGACTCATGCCCTCCGTTTCCCCATCGCCGGCGTGGGAATACCCTGGTTTGAGGGTCATCGCCGGGGGGACCGTCAGGTGATCGACCGCCCGCAAGCGCGGCAGTTCCCCGTGCAGCCCCAACACCTCCGAAATCGCCACCACATACCAACGGTTATCTGCACCCAGACACACGAGGTACGGAGAACGCCCTGCCCCGGCCACCTTCGTGACCAGCACTGCCGGTAGACAGTTAAGCGCGATCAACTCCGGCGTCTGGTGTTTACCCATTACCCGTAGGTTGAGGCTGAGAATGGTCCCAGCGACGGCAAAGGCAAGGGCATCAGCCAAATCGCGGGTGCGGGCCTCCTCGGCCTGGAGTTGGAGGATTTTCAGTAACCGCTTTGCTTCCTTTTGTTTGCCCCGCAATTTTTCATACTCGGCCAGCAAATCCCAATCCACATCAGCTAACTGGGCCTGGAGTTGTTCCAGTTCGTCAGTGAGATCATGAATCGCCTGCTTTTGCGGCAGAAAGGACTCGTTCACCAGATAGCGGCCAAAGCTGCGTTCGACTAAATCCTGGGCTTCGGCCAAGCTGTGGGTTTGTAGCAGGTTCAGGACCATGCCATAGCTGGGGGTAAATTGGCTGTTCAGCGCATCCGCCCCAGAAGTTGCCAGATAGGCGGCTTCCTTGGCTCCCTCGAATGCCGTCTGTACCGTCACCACATAACCCACCTCATCCATGCCCCGCCGCCCCGCCCGTCCGGCCATTTGCAAAAATCCCGAGGCATTGAGCAACCGATGGCCGCGATCGGTGCGTTTGGACAGGCTAGAAATCACCGTCGTGCGGGCGGGCATATTGATCCCAGCAGCCAACGTTTCCGTGGCAAAAACGACTTTGATTAACCCTTGTTGGAATAGCTCCTCGACTAATCCCTTCCACGCTGGCAGAATTCCGGCATGGTGGGCAGCAATGCCCCGATAGAGGGCTTCCACTTGTCCCACCCGACCCGCTTCTGGGTTTTGCGCCAGGAAGATATCAATTTGTTCCTTCAGGCGGGCCGCTTCTGCCTGGGTCACAAGGGATAAATCGCCAACATCCTGTACCGCCCGATCGCAGCCCCGCCGACTAAAGATAAAGTAAATCGCCGGGAGCATTTGCCGTGCTTGCAGATGTTCCAACACCGCCCTTAACTCTGGCGTATTCGCTCGATTCGCCTGCCGAGTATCCTTCGCCGATCGCTTGGGTTTTAGCCGGGGATTGATGGCCTTGTTCGTATCATTCAGTAGGGGAAACAACCCCTTGGTATTGCAGAAATAAAACTGGAGCGGCACCGGGCGGAAGTCGGAATAGATCAACTCGGTGGGACCATGCACCTGGTCGATCCAGGCGGTCAGTTGGGTGCTATTGGCGATCGTTGCTGACAGGGCCACCAGTTGCACATCAGGCGGGCAGTAGATAATCGACTCTTCCCAGACTGTACCCCGCTGGGCGTCGTTCATGTAGTGGCACTCATCCAACACTACCGCCTCCACCCCTTGCAGGGAGGTCCCCACTTCTCCGATCGGCGTGCCGTAGAGCATATTGCGGAAGATTTCCGTCGTCATCACCAGGATCGGCGCATCCCGGTTGATCGAGACATCCCCCGTCAGCAACCCGACACGATCGGGGCCAAACTGATCGCGAAAATCCCGAAACTTCTGGTTCGATAGGGCCTTGAGCGGCGTGGTGTAAAAGACCCGTTTCGCTTGGCTGAGGGCGCGGTGGATGGCATATTCCCCAATCAGCGTCTTCCCCGAACCCGTGGGCGCACAGACAACGACGGATTTCCGCGCATTCAGGGCCGCGATCGCATCGCCTTGAAAATCATCGAGCGCAAAGGGAAACAGTACTTTCAGATCAAGTGGACTGGGAACAGCCGGACTCACCCAAACACCTCAGCGTTAACGGGATAGCAATCAGCCAGCGGTAGGGCTGCTTTAATGTCTAGTCTAGTCGTCTTTGCCAACTTTATCGCTACGTTGGGGACGAGTGGTCTGTCAAGCTTAAGATGATTGCTCTCGACTGGTTCAGCCCGAACGGGCTTAAGATGATTGCTCTCGACTGGTTCAGCCCAAACAGATTATTTCCCCGGTCATCCTGAGAAGCTCTCTGTCAAAGGATCATAGCGTTTATCTGCAACTCTCAAGCTTACGGCTGATAAACCACTAGCTACTGTAAATCTGTCGCTCGTCTTTCCCTCCCCCCGGAGCAGCCTGGAGCATCCATGCTCAGTAGACCATACTCAGTAGAGTATACAGCCGTTCCCTCTCTAATGAAGTACTATCAAGCCTTGCGAACAAGGGGCTTAAGCCCCTTGCCTGTACCTCACCAAGTATGGAAGTGCTGTAGTGTCCCCGCCAAGAGCAACATAAGTGTATGGTAAAAAGGTACCATCGCTGCGCCGGGAAAGTGGGTACGATCGAGCATTGGTGTCAGGTTACTAAGGCAGAGCCAGGAGGAGGAATCATGCTGGAGGTAGACAGGATTCAGGCACTTGCTCAGTCTTACTCACCGCAGGAACTCTTTGCGGCGCTTGTTTGGCAGCGGCGATTTAATCAATTTGATGGGCCAGAGGTCATTACCGACCTTGCTAGCCACCCGAATCTATGGGAAAGCTTTTTATTTACGAAGCCTATCTATACTGCCGATCGGGGTGGACTCAGCTTTAGTGGCGTTGTGGAAAGCTTGCTAGCGATGGCGAATTATCGGCCCATGCCAGCATCCAGCATCATTCACTTTATCCCGTATCCAGCCGATACGCTTTATCTCCTTGCGGAAAACCAGGATACGATCGTGGCCCAATTAATAGACTTCGGGAAGAAGTGGCAAGCAGATTGTGTCGATATCTGGGATGGCACAAATATGGGGGAGACGGAAGCATGGGAATTTCGGGATTATGTCTCGCTCCGTCTCCGTCAGGGTTTGTGGGGGGAGGACTTTAAGCGCGATCGCGATGCAGTGCTCATTTCCTATTGGTGGGATTAAAGGCGTTGTAAAGCTGGGATACCCCTACAGCCGTTCCCTCTCTAATGAAGTACTGTCAAGCCTTGTAGACAAGGGACTTAAGCCCCTTATATGTCCCTCACCAAATATGGAAGCGCTGTAATACGTTTAAGATTATAATTCAAATAAAATTGATGAAAGCTAGATCTAATCCCGATCCCCTTCCCCTGATTCGCGCTGGCTTTCAGGCTCTCTCCGATCCCCTGCGTTTGCGCATTCTCGACCTTCTGCGCCACCAGGAACTGTGTGTGTGCGATCTGGGTGATCGCCTGGGTGTCAGCCAATCCAAGCTTTCCTTTCACTTAAAAACCTTGAAGGCAGCCGAACTATTGCGATCGCGTCAGGTAGGTCGTTGGAGCTACTACAGCCTCAACCTGCCCCAGTTTGTCGTATTGGAGCAGTACCTAGCCGAGTACCGTCGCTTCAGCCCCATCCTACCAGCCTCAATCTGTCGCGAAGATTGACAAATCAAGTTTTTTTGAAATGATAAGGAGGTAGCTTGTCTGAACGATCGGGCATGATCGGAGCTTGCCATGAACAGTCAGTCGCCAGAGCGATCGCCCCAGGCCGTGCAAGCCGGGGGGACACTCAGTTTTTTTGAGCGTTATCTCACCCTTTGGGTGTTTCTCTGCATTATCGCGGGCATTGGACTAGGGCGTTTGTTCCCCCAAGTGGCTGTAGCCTTGGATGCCATGAGTATCCATCAGGTCTCGTTGCCGATCGCGGTATGCCTGTTTTTTATGATGTATCCCATCATGGTCAAGATTGACTTTTCCCAGGCAAAGCAGGCGGCCCGTACCCCCAAACCCGTGTGGTTAACCCTGGTCGTGAACTGGTTAATTAAGCCGTTTACGATGGTTGTTTTCGCCCAAGTGTTTCTGGGTTGGTTATTTCGACCTCTTATTACCGGGACAGAACTGCTGAATGGGGTGGAAGTCCCACTGGCCAATGCTTATATTGCCGGGGCAATTTTGTTGGGTATTGCGCCCTGTACAGCAATGGTTTTGATGTGGGGGTACCTGTCCTATAGTAACCAGGGACATACCCTGATCATGGTAGCGATTAACTCTCTGGTCATGCTGTTTCTCTATGCTCCTTTAGGGCGTTGGCTATTAGCTACCAATGATTTATTTGTGCCCTGGCAAACGATTGTTCTTTCGGTGTTGATCTACGTGGGTCTACCCCTCATTGCTGGAATGTATTCCCGTTATTGGATTTTCCGTCACAAGGGACGTGATTGGTTTAATCGCTATTTTTTGAAGTATCTAAGTCCGATTGCGACGACGGCGTTACTCGCAACCCTAATCCTATTATTTGCCTTCAAGGGTGAGCTAATTGTCAACCATCCTCTACACATTCTGCTGATTGCTATTCCCCTATTGATTCAGACAAACGTTATCTTTTGGCTGTCCTACGTAGCTGCCTGGAAACTTAATTTTGTCTACGAAGATGCCGCCCCTGCTGCGCTGATTGGGGCTAGTAATCATTTTGAAGTCGCGATCGCGACGGCGGTGATGCTCTTTGGCCTCAATTCGGGGGCAGCTCTGGCAACGGTGGTGGGGGTACTGATTGAGGTGCCAGTGATGCTGATGCTAGTGGAAATCTGTCGGCATACGGCCTTCTGGTTTGCCCGTAGTCCAGAGAAAGCCACCCTCCCTGATCCCCGGTGTTTTAAGGGCAATCTGTAACTTCTCCATTGCTAATCTTCACCCTCGGCAGGTTGATTTATGAAACGAATTATGTTTGTTTGCAAGAAAAATTCAGCCCGATCTCAGATGGCTGAAGCCTTCGCTAAGCAATTAGGGGCGGGGCAGGTGGCGGTTAGCAGTTCCGGATTGGAAGCCAGTCAAATCAACCCAGGGGCGATCGCGGCGATGGACGCGATCGGAATGGATATCCGTCACCAAACCTCCAAGGCACTGGCCGATTTTCAACCAGAGGATTTTGATATCGTGATCTCCCTCTGTGGCTGCGGGGTGAATTTACCCCAGGCGTGGGTCCTTCGGGAAGTCTTTGAAGATTGGCAACTCCCTGATCCAGCGGCAGAGCCGGACCTTTTCCCCCAGGTCCGGGACGAAATCCAACGGCGGGTACAGGCCCTCCTGGCGCAGATATAACAATCTCAGATGATTGATGAGCGTGGGTGGGCATCCTGGCCGCGCAGGCTAGAAGCCTGCACCACAATCCCTCACGAACCCTTTAGGATTGCTATAGGCACCGCCTAATCCTGAGGATGATGAGGATAGACAGGTGCCAAACGCATCGCCATCAGCCGTGGGGTGAGGACGAGCGTAGGGGCCAGCTTTCCAAGTCAGGGTTTCCCCTCCCCCCCCTTTTCGGCCCTAAAGTCATCTGAAGCCAAATCACAGACTGTTAACTTTTGTTACAGAAGTTGTCGGGGATACCTGTTACAGTGGCAGCGAATCCCTACCTCTGATTCAGTCTTAGTCGATCGTCAGGTGGCAGGCAGGGGGCTACCCCACAACATCCAGTCAATCTAAAATCCCAAAATCTAAAATCCCATTTGGCAGGATACCAGCCCCACAATAGCTGTTCGATCGACAACGGCGGTCGGGAATTGCGTGTAGAGAACAAGGAGAACAATGTACCAACCCAAGATTGGCGATACGGTTTTGCAATTTTGGCACAAACACCCGGACGGCTCACCCATTACTGTTCTACCAGAGGGCAAGATTGTCCAAGTGTTTGATGTGGGCTGCGTTGTCGAGTGGCAGGGAGGCAAACGCGAATTTTTCCGAGATACTCGCACATTAATAAAATGCCGCTAGCTGTAGGGGTGGATGATGCCAAACAATCCCATTGGGCCTACCCCTACGCCTGTCAATGCAACGGGCGATCGCCTTAATCTTCGCTCCCAACGTCTTGTTCCGTGCCTTCAGAGAGGTTCTCCTCTTCAGGTCGGTTGCCCCCTTCCGGTCGCCGTCTGTTATAGCGGCTGCGATTGGTCCGTTTGCGGAACTTACGGGCATAAGCTTCGTTCCGTAGAGCTTTCTCCTTTTTCAAGTTACGGCGTTTAGCCATCCTAACCTCAACTCATGGTCTACAGTTAAAAATTGGGTGCGTCTGGGCCAACAATCAGCACGATCGCCGCACCGCTCAAGGGCTTGCCAGGGGGTGCTAGCTACGACAGCCCGCATTTCTGGCAAATATCCATCCTACCATACTTTGCCCAGCCTCCCGAACCTGATGATTTGCCCGATTAGCTCGCAGGTGGAGTCTCCACCACCTGGATCTACGCCTGAAGTTGGTCGATCGGGCGGCGTAATCCGGGGGATGCACCTAACAGTTCAACTCTAACCCTACAATTTGAGTAGGGTGCCCCAGGCAGGTGCATATCGATACCCTGTCCGTGGTGACTGGGTTCCCATCGCAATTCAACCGCCTGACCCAAGCGATCATTCTATGTATCAAACACTACAATTTGTTTTTCGACAAATCTTCTCAGTTTTTACTGACATTCGCTTCACGATCGGGGGGACGGTCATTACCCTAGCCTCCATTATTCAGGCGATTATTTTATTTCTAGTCATTATTTTTATTGCCCGGGCACTCAAGGTTCTTCTACGCAAACACCTCCTTTCCCGGCTGGGAATTGATGCCACAAATCGGGAAGCGATCGCTACAATTATTAGCTATAGTTTGGCCATTATTAGCTTTTTAATTGTATTGCAATTGACGGGTATTAACGTGGCCTCCTTGGCTGTGATTGCTGGGGGTTTGGGAATTGGGGTCGGCTTTGGATTGCAAAGTATTACCAAAAATTTTATTAGTGGTCTGACTCTATTAACAGAGCAGAAGTTGAAGGTTGGCGATTTTATTGAATTTTCAGGTTTGTCGGGCTATGTCAAAGAAGTGTCGTTGCGATCGACATTGATTCGGACTCGTGATGGGGGAGATGTGGTTGTTCCCCAGAAGTGTTGAATGATAGGAAATGTGTTAAAAAATAGCCTCTAATCGTGTA
>JBBILC010000167.1:0-9331 GCA_037445115.1 Coleofasciculaceae cyanobacterium bin_20 | reverse complement strand
GACTCTCGCACCCTAAAATGTAAAGTTTTATATCTGGATTCAACACTTCTGCATTAGAGCACCCTTGGGCTTGATTAATAATCGTTGGCAGCAAAATATTTCTGTAGCGTTTTTGTCAACTGCTCCACGCTGGCACGGGGTGAGGGGCGCGGAATCGATATCGCGCCGGCCTCGCCAATCATCTCATCCTGTACCAGGTACAATACTGGGATAGACGCCTGGTAAGCTTCCTGCCATTCGGGGCGATCGTAAATGTTGCGCACCTCTAGCTCAAAGTTGAGGGTTTCGGTAAGTTGGGCCAGTTTTTCCTTTAATCCCTGGCAAAGATGACACCCTGGTTTCCCATACATAATTAAACGCATACGATCTGTCCTCAAGATTTGCGTCGCGCCCCGACCGGGGAACCTGACCACGACACTGTACAACTCCAGATAAGTTTAGATCCTAACCTAGCCGCCCTCACACCTGAACACCTGAATCCCCCAGCCACCTTGATTGCGTTGACGCTGCCCCCTATGCGCCTTTCCCAGGGACACCTGAAACTTCTTGAAACCTGCCCCCGCAAATTCCAGCACCTATACTTGGAGCAACTGGCGGCTCCGATTACGGCGGAGCAGGCCGATCGTCTCATGTGGGGTAGCCGTTTTCACCGCCTCCTGCAACAGCGGGAATTGGCGCTCCCGATCGCCCCCTTGCTGGAAACTGATCCGCAATTGGCGCAACAATTCCATACCTTTACCGTGACGGTCCCGGACATTGCCAGCCTCAGCGTGCCGGAACCCGGATTACGCGACAGTGAACATGAGCGCACGATCGAGTTCCAAGGCTATTCCCTGGTTGTTGTCTACGACCTCCTGATTGCCGACACCGAACAGGCCCATGTCCTCGACTGGAAAACCTATGCACAACCCTCCCATCTGCAACACCTCCAGCAGGATTGGCAAACCCGCCTCTATCTTTGGGTGCTGGCTGCCACCAGTACCTATGCGCCCGATCGGCTGAAAATGACCTATTGGTTTGCCCAGGGAGAGAGAGAAGGGAGGAGAGGGGAGAGAGGAGAGAGGAGAGGGGAGAGAGAAGAGAGAAGAGGGGAGAGAGAAGAGAGAAGAGAGAAGCGGGAAGAACAAGCCGCAACGATCGCTGAAAATCATCGCCCCACTCACCCCACTCACCCCACTCACCCCACCGCCGTCACGATCGCCTACAGTGCGGCGCAGCACGAGAAGACAACGCACGATCTGACCCACCTGCTCCAGCGTCTCTCTGATTGGCGCGATCGCTATCAACGGGGGGAGGATTTTCCCCAAGTGGCGGAAAAACTCGGGATCTGTCCCGCCTGCCATTTTGTCGCCCGGTGTCAGCGGGAAAACCGGCGGGATGAGATTGTGCTGGATCTAGGGGCGATTGCAGAAGTGCCTCTCTGAGTTCAGGGGAAACCCTAGACCCCTGGTTGACTGACAAATCTTTTTCCCTCATCCCTAAATCCCTTCTCCCACTAGGGGCGAAGGGACTGCCATCCCAAAACCGGCTTCAAAAGCCCCTCGCCCGCTCTGGGAGAGGGGTTGGGGTGAGGGCGATTCGAGTTTTGTCAGCCAATCAGCCCTAGACCCTGCATCGGGGCAGAGGTCAGAAAGTGAAGCGCATGCCCGACAATAGGGGATAGGCGCTGGAACTGGCTCCTGATATTCAGTAGCGCTATTCTTACATCGCACTTGGTGAATCATGGACATTCGGATCGTATCCACCCAACCCTTTCCCGACCAAAAACCGGGTACTTCTGGACTCCGCAAGTCCGTCCCCGTTTTCCAGACTCCCCACTACCTGGAAAATTTTGTCCAGTCGATTTTTGACACGATTGGCAACCCCGCAGGCCAAACCTTGGTTCTCGGTGGGGATGGGCGCTACTACAACCGAGAAGCGATCCAGATCATTCTGAAAATGGCTGCTGCGAATGGTTTTGCCAGGGTTAAGGTCGGGTACGCTGGGATTCTCTCCACTCCGGCGACCTCTTGCGTGATCCGTAAATATAAAACCATTGGTGGCATTATCCTCTCGGCTAGCCATAACCCTGGGGGACCCACGGGTGACTTTGGGGTGAAATTCAATACCGAAAATGGCGGCCCCGCGCCGGAAAAGGTAACGGAAGCGATCTATGCCCGCAGTAAGGAGATTCGTGAATATAAAATTCTTGACGCTGGCGATATTGATCTCGATCGTTTGGGCGAATCCCGCCTGGGCAACACGGTTGTGGAGGTGATTGACTCCGTACAGGACTACGCCGCCCTGTTGGAAACCCTGTTTGATTTCGATCGCATTCAGCAATTGCTCAGTGGGGCAGACTTCCGGATGGCCTTTGATGCCATGCACGCGGTCACGGGTCCCTATGCCCACGCCATCCTGGAACGTCGCCTCGGTGCGCCAGCGGGTACGGTCCAAAACGGCATCCCCCTACCTGACTTCGGTAGTGGTCACCCTGACCCCAACCTGGTCTATGCCCATGATCTCGTCAAAATCCTATTTGGCGACAATGCCCCGGCCTTCGGCGCGGCCTCGGATGGGGACGGCGATCGCAACATGATTCTGGGCGATCACTTCTTTGTCACCCCTAGCGACAGTTTGGCGATCCTCGCTGCTAATGCCACCTTGGTACCGGGTTATCGGGATGGGTTAGCGGGGGTGGCGCGATCGATGCCTACCAGTCAGGCTGCCGATCGCGTTGCGGCCAAACTCGGCCTAGACTGCTACGAAACGCCGACGGGCTGGAAGTTCTTTGGCAACCTCATGGATGCGGGTAAGGTCACCCTCTGTGGCGAAGAAAGCTTTGGCACTGGCTCCAGCCATGTGCGCGAGAAGGATGGCCTTTGGGCGGTGTTGTTCTGGTTAAATATCCTCGCCGTGCGCCAACAGTCGGTGGCAACCATTGTCCAGGAACATTGGCAAACCTACGGACGCAATTACTATTCGCGCCATGATTACGAGGGCGTAGACAGCGATCGGGCTAACACCCTGATCACCCACCTGCGGGCCAAACTCGGCAGTCTGGCGGGTCAATCCTTAGGACGCTATCAGGTTGACTATGCTGATGACTTTAGCTACACCGACCCAATCGATGGCAGTGTGAGTACCCAACAGGGCGTCCGCATCGGCTTTACCGACGGCTCGCGCATTGTCTTCCGCCTATCGGGGACAGGTACCCAAGGCGCTACCCTCCGGCTTTACCTGGAAAGTTACGAGCCGGATACGAGTAAACAAGGCTTAGATCCTCAAGTGGCCCTCGCCGATTTGATCGCGATCGCCGATGAGGTCGCCCAAATTCGCACCCTCACGGGTATGGATAAACCCACCGTAATTACCTAACGCTGCCAACCACGTAGATCCCAATCACGGAGGGGTGGGCTGCTCCCAGGTGACGCCTGTCAACAGACAACCTGAGATCAACCCCCCCCCAATACCGAGGTACACCCGCAGGCGCCCCCCGGTCCACAACCATCAGGAGAACACTAACCGTGGCAGGACTGATTCATGGCAGGGCCGTTAGTATGCCAATTGGTCCAATTCCTGCTCTAGCATTTGCACCAACCGTGTATCGCCCTTCTGCCGAGCAACTTCCAGGCGGTGTTCGGTCGAAAGGCGTACATTTTGGCGATGGCGTTGCCACGTTTCGCTTAGCAACTCCCGCTTCGACTTACGGGGAAAATGGAAAGCAGCTACTGCCGCACTTTGGGCCAGAACACCCTGGGGCAACTCTGGCTGAGCTGCTGTTGCAGCCACCGCTTCTGGCGCATGGAAAAGATGGGCACTATACTGCGCACCACGGTAGGTCAGTTGTACTGGCGACTGCAAAGCAGGTTCTTGCTGGGGACGGTGTCTCCGCCAAACTGCGCCACGATAGATTCCGCCAACCGGTTCCTCAACCACAGGGAGAGTTGAGGGGGCTGGCTCGTAACTAACACCGCGATATGTGAGTTTCATAAACCGTCTTCGCCTCCCAGGCAAAATTAGATATCTAACGTCAATAGAGGCGCGTTCCTTCGGGACAGGTCCCTACTTCCGTCTTCTTCGGTCTTTACCTGGGCTTTACCAGTGGATAAACGCCCGAAAAAGATGAACGAGTTCATTTACTACTGTAGCTTAATTTACCATTTTCTAGGAAAAAGGCATTTTTTATTTTTATTTAAAGATATGTCAAAAAAATTTACACTGAGAAAAGAGCAGGCGACCAATTGGCCTCAGGGTAAGGAAATTGGCCGTTTTTACAGGCTGCGAGCGTATATCCTTTTAAGAAAGAAATATCAAATGGGTGGTGCTTCTGGCAATGAGAAAATTGTAAAGAAATAATTTTTTTGCCCTAGGAAAGTGGGATGGGATCGCCTTGATCATCCAGCCAGAGGGATAATACGCCGTCCTCAGGATTCCTGTAGGTATTGGGCTAGCGGATGGCCACAGATTCGCCTAAATTGCGTCCGATCGCGGGAGCACGGTCGGCCAATCCCGACGATTTGATAAAAAAGTTAATCATGCCTGAAGCAAATACTCTAGAATGTTTGCCTAAGCTTATTAAAAATTCGGTTGCCGTATACTGCCGTTGTTGCTTCTCCATGTTCCACGTTTTCCATCCCCTTGCAGACTTTTCCCGTAGCCATTGCCTCGGTATTTGCGCCTTTCTCGTGCCCGCTAACCTGGTGACCAGTGCGGTGATTCTGGGGCTAGTCGGTTGGCGGTGGGAGGGTTGGCTGCGTCGGACCACCGTGGGCTTGAGTAGTGGGTGGGCGATCCTAATGCTGTTGCATGTCTTGAGTTGGTTCGCGATCGGCGTGGTGCAAGTGCCCACCTTTGTCCTGTGTGGCTTAGCCCTAGTGTGTTTGAGTATCAACCTCTGGACGATCGTCCAGCCGGACAGTTTACAGCGCTGCTTACAAGGTCTGGCTCAACCCGTGATCGCCGGGGTAAAGGGTCGCCGGGGTCAGCCCCTCGGTTCCGAGCAGGTCAGCGGCTAAGTGGCTTGACGAGTAACCTCATCGGGAGCGCGATCGTGACCCTGACTACCGCCTCGACCCTACCCAGCACCGACCAGGCCCTTGCCTTGATTGATGCGGTCCTCTCCGAATCCGCAGCCGAGGCGGCCTACGTTAGTTTCCGTGTTGGGGAAGAGGCTATCAGTCGCTTCTCCGAGAACCAGATGACCCAAAACCTCAGCCGGACGCACCTCAAGTTAACCGTGACGAGTAGCTTTGGTCAACGCAGTGGGTCCAGTGCCACCACCGATCTGGATTGGGACTCCCTGCGGAAAACCCTACGGCGCTCGGAAGACCTGGCCCGGATCGCCCCGGTTGATCCAGAATGGGTGCCACCCCTGCCACCCCAGGATTATGGCGATCGCCCAGCGGCCTTTGATACGGCTACGGCGACCCTGTCACCGCTCACCCGTGGGCAAATGGTTCAGGCGGTGGGCGATCACTGTCGGCAGGCGGGGGTAGAAGGGGCCGGAACCTTCAGTACTGAGGCATCCCTGCTGGCGATCGGGAATTCTTTGGGGGTAAGGGTCGCAGGGTGTTGGACGGAAGCCAGTTTTAATCTTACAGCCCGCATTGCGGATGGATCGGCCTGGGATCACCACACGGCTTGGGCCTGGGAAGCCTTACCCATCGTTTCCTTAACGGAGCAGGTGATCGCCAAGGCGATGAGATCGCGCCAACCTCGTGCGGTTGCGCCGGGGGTCTATCCCGTGATTCTAGCCGGGGCCGCTGTGGCCGAGTTGCTCAGCTATGTCCTCTGGCACCTGGATGCCCGCAGTGCCGATGAGGGGCGATCGTTCATGTCCCGCACCGATGCCACGGGAAACCCCACAGGGAATCGCCTAGGGGAATTACTCTTCAGTCCCCTCGTTACCCTAAACCGAGATCCCAGCCATCCGCTCTTGCAAACCCTGCCCTTTAGTCGAGAGGGTCTACCCCGTCCCCCCTTACCGATTATTCAGGCCGGGGTCCCCCAAACCCTCGCCTACTCACGCTATTGGGCCATGCAGCAAGGCCAGCCGCCCACGGGGTCTCTATTCCCTGCCGTGATGATGGGGAGTGACCACAGCCTGGAAGACCTGATTGCCCAGAGCGATCGGGCGATTCTGATCAGCCGCGCCTGGTACGTGGGCCAGGTCAATAGCCGCACCCTGGAAGTAACGGGCATGACCCGCGATGGCACCTTTTGGATTGAAAATGGGCAAATTGCCTATCCGATTAAAAATTTGCGGTTTAATCAATGTCTGCCAGAGATGCTGCGGGATATTGATGCTCTGGGGACCAGCCAGCGCTATGGTAGCCTTGTGGTACCAGCGGTGCGGGTAAAGGCATTCCGGTTTAGTAGCGGTACCGATAGTGTGTAGGGATGCGTGCTGAGGGGAAAATGGCGAGCGAGGCGTGAGATGCAACCCACCGATCCACAGGCAATGCTCTGTGCCCATGTTTGGATTTCTGGCCAGGTGCAGGGCGTCTTCTATCGCGGTGCCACCCAAGCCCAAGCGCAGCAATTGGGGGTGAATGGCTGGGTGCGTAACCTTCGGGATGGTCGGGTAGAAGCTTGGCTTGAGGGAAGTCCAGCCCAGGTCGCCGCCATGATTACCTGGTGTCAGCAAGGTCCGCCCGCCGCGATCGTGGCGCACGTTCAGGTTGAGTACGAAACCCCAACGGCGATCCAGGGCTTTCAAGTCCGGCGTTAGGGGGCAGTCAGTGGCAGTGGCGGATGTCGCAGCCTTTCTTAGAATGGAGACAGCAGTCAGAGCAGCGGGGAAATTGAGATGCAAAGCCAAGAGTACGATAGCGTAGTTGCTGGGGAAGAGCCGCGCGTCCTGCAACTCACGTTCTATTTCGTGAATGGTCAGACGGAAACCTTTAATATCTACACCACTGCCGAAGCCGATAGCCCTCCCCAGGAGCTACGCCAGGATATCCGCCGCTTTTTGCGCGAGGATTGGTGGACACTACACCTCCTGGATCAAACGGTTTTTATTCACACCAGCAATGTCCTGAAGGTGGAAATTAAACCCAGACTCGAAGGCTTCCAGGGGGAAGGCGTGTTCCAAGATGCGGAACGGGTAACGGCCTTCAATCGCTATCGTTAGCCCTGCCAACGCTTACCGTTCGAAACACCGTCGCCAAGCCTATGGTGAGAGTGCGGGTGGGGTGGGTGGTGTGGTCACAGGGACCCGCGATCGCCACCCCTTCAGCCCGGATCGGGATACTACGCACCGTTAGAGGGTGTCATGCGGCGGTATCGGGGCATAGATTCAACCGCACGAGTGAATCTTGCTCGGATTGGCCAGCGCTTTTATCTGCCCGCATCCGGCTTAGTATTCAGATTCGCCGGGGAAGCCGTGTCGGTAAAGACGAAGCGTAGTAGGACAGGGGCCAGGAAGGTGGTGGCAATGACCATCAAAATCAGGGCGGCATCGGTAGCCGAGTCCAAAACGCCTGTTGCTGTTCCTAACCCCACAAAAATCAAGCCCACTTCGCCTCTGGGAATCATGCCAGTGCCGATCGCTAGCCGATTGACCGGGTCCGAACCCAAAATGGCAAAGCCTGCCACTAGCTTGCCTGCGATCGCGACCACAATCAGGAATGTGGCCATTAACAACCCTGGCCAGTTATTGGGTTCCAGGGGGTTAAACAAGCTCAGATCAATCTCGATGCCAATTAGGACAAAGAAAATCGTGGCAAATAACGTTACTAGCGGTTTCATCTCTTCTTCGAGTTGCTTCGCCAACTGGGTACTGCCCATGACCAGACCAGCGGCAAAGGCTCCTAAGGCGGACTCCAAGCGCAGCCCCACAGCCACCATTGCCATGACAAAGATGACCATGACGCCTAACATGACGGGACTGCCTTCCACCTGAAACTTCTGGGCGAGGGCATTAAAGAAGGGGATGCCATAGCGGCTGAGGAGCAGCGCACCCCCCACAAAAAAGATGGCATTCAGGAAAAGATAGGCGATCTGGGAGAGTTCGACGTTGCCTTCCTTAACCAGAGCAACCACAACTGCTAGGATGACGATTCCCAAAATATCGTCTAGAACGGCTGCGCCAATAATAATTTGGCCTTCCTTAGAGGATAGTTGACCTAAATCCTTCAGCACACTAGCCGTAATCCCAATGCTGGTGGCGGTCAGGGCTGCCCCCGCAAATATGGCCACAATGACGGGGGCATGGAAAAGATAGATTAACCCCAACATCCCCAGCACGAAGGGCAAGATAACCCCAACCACAGCAACGGTGGCGGCCTGGGACCCCACGCGGATCATTTCATCCAGATCGGACTCTAGGCCAGTTAAAAATAATAAGCAGAGCAGCCCTAAGCCGCCAATCCGCTCGATGATGATAAACCGCGATTCATAGTCCTCAATAATCTCAGTCGGGGTGGCATGGGAGATAGCCGCGATCGCATTCACCAAACCGGGACTCAGACTAGTTGCCGCCTCCCCTGGCACCACCCAGTGCAATCCAGAAACCCCCAGAATAACGCCTGCTAGCAAACATCCCAGGATGGAAGGCAATTTGAAACGAGCCAGGATTTCGGCCAGAAGGGCAGCTAATCCAAAGATCAGGAGGACACGTACCCCGGAGATGAGGAAACTGGCAAGTTCGATATTGGCGTCTTCACCTACATTCGCCAGTAACCAGGGGGTATGGGACAGGGCTAAACTGTCAATCATTAGGTTTGATTCCATGAAGCTTATTCACCCGTGGAAAAGGATACGACCCGATCGCCCAAGTCGATTGCCCAGTCAGATAAAGACGATCGTTAGAAGCATGGTTGGCACAAAGAAAGTCCGCCAAAGCGGACTCTACTTCAAGATAATCATCGGAGAATCGGATCATAACGGAACTCCTAGGAGTGGTGTTCGCGGGGTATGGACTGATCAATGCCAGCCCCAACTCAGCTCTCCTTTATTAATCTTTTCGATAATTAGCGTGCGGTAGAGTTCCATTTCCTGTGGCGTAATTTTGCCATCGTGGGTCGCGACCTGTCGAATCTGGGCCAGCTCCCCTTGGGTAATTTTGCCATCGGCAACAGCGCGATCGATGACGGCTTTCAGTTTATCAAGATCTTCCAACTCTTCGGGGGTTGGGGTTGCTACTTGGGGTCGAGAAATTTCCATTCACAATCGCTCCCAAAAATTCGATTCTCTCCCAGTGTAAACGAGGTACAGGTGAGGGGCTAACAACTTAATCTTTACTCTAGATGCCCTAGCCATCGGCGGTGGGGTAAGGGTGTACAGTATGATACGATTCAGAAGTGTTGAATGATAGGAAATGTGTTAAAAAATAGCCTCTAATCGTGTA
>JBBILC010000166.1:0-9354 GCA_037445115.1 Coleofasciculaceae cyanobacterium bin_20 | reverse complement strand
CTCGCTCTAGCCCGCAACGACTAAAGTTGTGACTCGGGACTTTGCAAAAGGAACCTTGCAAAACGTTATGTTTGCTGTACTAGCCTTGTTGGGTCGCCCTGCGTTTGACCCGACCGACAAAATTAAGCGGGGCAGAACACTCGGCGATTCTTCAGTGAAGACGCTACGCGAGCGTATCGAATAGAACGGTAGTCATATAGCGATCGGCCCATTTGGCACCAAAGGCTTTTTCCAGGACTCGTCGGGTTTTATCATTTTGTAACTGCTGGGCGCAGTAGTGTTGTTGACCCGCCAGGATCATTTCCTGTTGGGTCGGCGAGACGGGTTGGGCGGCGATCGCCTGCTGGCAATGGATTTTCAAAAAGGCAGCCACCCGTTGCAGGAATCGGGCTTCTTCCTCTAGGCTGCTGGGGCGGATGATCACACAAAACTCGGAAAAAATGGTGCCCCAGTCGGGTAAGGTGCGGGTTTGGGCAAATTCGAGGGGCGGCAGGTTGCTGAGGGCGGTTTGGTAACCAGCAGGGAGGGCGTGATCTTCGCTAACGGGGGAAAGATCGGCGATCGCCATACTAATTTGACCGCGACCGCCCACCAGATCGGAGCCAAACATCGGTAGGTCATATTCTGGGCGGGGGAACATCACACAGTGCAAAATATCCAGGTTTGCCCCCACCTTGGCCAACTCCAAGTGCAACTTGCGAAACTGGGGCGTTTGATAACACTGATTAGCGATCGTCAATTTCTCACCCTCCATCCGGCCTTCCACATAGCCAAACTCCGGTGGCAGGGGATAGGGCGACAGATCGAGATATTGCCGCCAAGCTGACTCAATGCAATCCGCTAGCCCCTGGATCAAAGGGTGCATCTGGGAACGCAGGGATGGGGGTGAGGTTTCAGGGTTTGGCAGCATTGGACCAGGAAAGGGTGGCGGGGAAGTCATCTTAAAGTCATCTCAGATCAGAATTAGGGATTCGCTATAAAATTTCAGACAGGGGTGCTGGTATTTTAGTATTCGTCATGTCACGGCTCAAAATACATCACATCGACTACCAGGGCATCAGTAATGGCAGCAACACTTTTGGCCGATCGCTACGAAGTTCTTCGCCAACTTGGCCAACAACCAGGACGCCGAACCCTCCTCGCCCATGATCCCCAAACCCAGCAGCACGTGGTGATTAAGCTGATCGCCTTGGCCCATCAGCTAGAGGGGGATGCCCTAAAGCTCTTTCGCCGGGAGGCCGAGACCCTGAAGTCCCTCTCTCACCCAGCCATTCCCCAATATATTGACTATTTTGAACTGAACTCCCGCACTGGACGGGGGTTAGCCTTGGTGCAAACCTATATGCAGGGCAAGTCGCTGGAGGATTTTTTGACCAGTGGTCGTACCTTCAGTGAAGGGGAGGTGAAGGCGATCGCCCGTGCCGTTCTGACGATTCTGGTTTACCTCCACAGTCAAGCTCCCCCCGTCATCCATCGGGACATTAAACCGGGCAATATTTTGCTGGGAACCTCGGCATCGGGAGAAACGGGCCAGGTTTATCTGGTCGATTTCGGCTCCGTGAAAAGTTTTAGTGACAACGAAGACACCAATGCCTTTACAGTGGTAGGCACCTATGGCTATATGCCCCCGGAACAGTTTAGTGGCCGAGCCATTCCGGCCTCCGATCTCTATAGCTTGGGAGCCACTCTGCTCACGCTCCTGACGGGCACCCATCCCTCCAGCTTGCCCCAGCGGGGAATGCGCATTGATGTGCAGCAAATCCCCAATTTAAGTTTGGAGTTGGGGGAATGGTTAAGCCGTTTAACTGAGCCAAACCTAGCCCGTCGCGTTACCTCGGCCCAAGAGGCCCTAGCGACCCTAGATGTTCCGCGTCCGAGTGCGCCTCCGGTCCCCCAGGCGATCGCGCAACCTGCCGATAGTAAAATCCAGTATTTACGCCAAGGGGAAGGGGTGGAGCTTGTCATTCCCTCGTCCCTGGGCAAACTGCGTCTAGAGATTACGGAACAACAAATCTCCTTGAGCAAGCAAATGTTTGGCCTACGCTACAGTCGTCCGAAAACGGCACGGCGGCGGGATATCGAACAGATCGAATACATCAAACCCAGCTATACAGAAAGTCAAAGCGCAGCGGTAGAACCAGAAATTATTATCCATGCCAAGAATCAACATTTTGAGCTGCTTGGCACTCAATTATCGGAAGGGGAGTTGGATTGGCTGGCCTATGAATTGTGTGATGTCCTGAAGTTGCCGATTACCCGTCGCCACGCCTAGCGAAACCGGGTAGTGCAGGGGGTGAAGGGTGAAGGTTTTACCCTGCTTGCCTGACCAAACGGGTCTTCCTTCCTCCCAGGTCCGTCAGGCTCCAATATCCGGCTAATGGCTGTGGTAATACACCCCCCCTGTGGGTAGAAAGGGCGCTAACTCGGAGCGGACCGTCACACCCAGGTGCATGAGCATCGCCTGCAAAACGGGATCAGGGGCCAGCCGTAGATACTGGGACGTAATCTCTAGGGGCACATGGCGATTGCCCAAATGGTAAGCCGCCTGTAGGAGGGCTAGGAGAGAATCGGCGGTCACCGTCAGGACAGGTTCGGGTTTGGCCACCACTTGCACAGCAGGGCCGACATCTTGAGAAGCGGGGGCACGGCTTTCGGGTTGGGACGCCGGTCGTGGATGGTCCGTATTGCTGATGGGACCGGCATTGCCCCTAGGGTCCAACCAGGCATCATCCATCGCCCCTGCGGGTAACAACCAGTCTCCATGCTGTAAGACCGTCCCCCTGGGGAGGCGCAGATAGACCACCCTACCCTCCTCCGTGGTAAAGCGATGGCGGCTGCGGGCGCGATCTTCCGCCGTGAGAGCCAGGGTGAGGGGAGGCACAGCTAGGGAGGGGAGGCTTTCGCCCGCTGCTAGGCGGTGGGTTAGGACTAGCATGAGCCTGCCCCTAGCGGCTGCACTTATTGGGAGCCAATTCGCAGATCTTGCTCAGGACGCGTTGATATAGGGCTGGGTCAGCGGGTGGATTGCCCCGGGTCCGTCGGTAGATATCGTTAAACCGCTGGCGTCCGGCGGGATCAGACCCAAAGAAGGTCGCCACAATCTCGCTGGATCGGTTGCAATAGTTGATTGCCACCGATCGATGTTCACGGGGTAGGGAGTCAAAGCTGTTGCTGTCAGAACAAACAATCCCCGTTGCACTGGAGCCAATTTCCCGGATCGCCTGTTGGCGCACGGGTTCGATCGCTAAAAAGGCACGGGCGTAGTTGACAACATCGGCGTCGCTATAGGACTGGGCCTGGGCAGCGGCCTGGAACAGGAGCCGGGGCGTACGACTCGACAGATCAGCCGAAATACCCGATAGGACACCCACGGTCGTCAGGGTTAACAACACTAGGCCACGGGCGAGGTGTGTCCGTAAGGTGGGGTGCAGGGATCGGGGCGATCGCTCCGCCGCGATCCACTGGCCCAGGGGGGGCGAAGGGTGGTCTGTCCCAAGATGCAGGAAGCTACGATCATCAGCATGTGTCATGGTAGCGTTAAGTCAGGCTATAGAGAATAAAGGGTTCACCTGCTTTGAACTATTTTACGGACTGGAAGTTCCAGGTCCGATAAGTTTTTTAGGGATGCTGCTTTAGGGATGTCGATTTAGGGATGCCGCAGCCAGAAACGGAGGAGCATCACCGCTGGTCGCTGTTGGTTATCTCCTCCCCGTTGCCCACTGCCCAACACACCTCCCTAAAAGCGTACAAACTGGTCCAGATCGGCAATCTGCGGATCGGGAAACTGGGCCAGAATTCGCCACAGCACGGTATAGCTCCCGTCGGGCCGTTGTCGCACGGGCTGAAACGCCACGAGCAGATCCCGGCTTTGTAAGTCCATCTTCAGGGGGAGAGCGCGACGTTCTGTGCGCGGTACAGCCCTGCCAGTACGCACCGGGTCGGGCAGATCGAATTGGAGGGTGCGCAACAGGTAGGTGTGGTTCAACTGCATGGGCACGGCGGTGGTCAGCGCTTCGGGCAGATTAAAAGCTTGGCCCTCACCAAACAGGAAGCGACGACGATCGACCTGGAGGGCTTCCAGATCCGTGGGTGGGCGGTAGGCCAAGAAAAAGTGCCGAACCGAGGGAGACAGGGCTAACTGACGCTGGGTCAAGTCGGCGTCGATCGCGGCTAGGGGCACAGGCCCCATATCTGCCAGAAACCCGTAGTCCAAGTCCCGCTGGACTAGTTGGATACGATCGTCATCAATTTGCAGCGTCAAACGGGGCACAAAGGCTTCCGTCTCACGGGCAGGCAAGTTCATAAAGCCGTAGCGCTGTGCCTCCTGGGGAGCCAGCCGGGGCAACCAGGACGGGTCCATCTGGGGGGGCGGATTGGTGGCGGAAATAATCAGGGGCGCAAAGGGGAATTTCTCGGCCACGGTGGGCAGCAGGCGATTGTGCAACACGTTCGGGTCCTGGCGGTAGACCGCAGCGGGCAGCACCCGCGCCATTCCCGTATTCGGGGCGCTCAGGAATTGGGCATGGACCTGCTGTTCCTGGGGATAGAAGGCGTAGGCATTGGTATCAATAATTTGGGCCATCTCCGCCGGATCGGTGAAGCTTACCTGGGGCGGGAACAGGTCCCGGCTGTCGGTACTGAGGGCCGTCAGAATTTGCAGGGACTCGCCAATGTCCGGTGGTACCGTTAGGGCGGGGGGGAAGGGGGGCGTGTAGTCCGCCAGGATCGGCTTGGCCTCGCGGCCCACGATCGGAGGTTTGGGGTCAGGCAGGTCCGGGGCGGGGGCGTAGCGGGGTTTGGCCGGTTCTCGCAAGCTGCCCCGTTCAAACACGGGGGCACCGACGATGTTTAAGCGGGTTTCGCCACTCACTAGGGCCAAGGGATTCAGTTCCGCCTGATTAGCCAACATCCGCAGGCGGCGATTGAACTTGGGTTGTAACCCCCAGAGTTCCTGGGCGGAAAAATAGAGATTGCAGTAGACCTGGCGTTGCGGCGGCGTCAGGGTCATGCCTTCGGTCTGATTTTCCAAACATAGCCCGTCAGGATCGGCAGCATGGCGGCGCAGGAACCGTTCGATCGTACCGATATGTAACACCAGTTGGCCACGGGCAACCCGCACCCGGTTGGGATCGGGACTGACCGCTGCCGCCTCCGTGAGCGCGATAAAGTTAATCTGATCCTGGGTGAGGGACTGGGCCTGTCGCCAGAAGTCAGCCTCGGTGGTGGGTGAAGCTGCCGAGACAGGAAAACTCGTGATGGGATTAGCGCCTAGGGCCATCACCCCGATCGCGGCTCCCAGCCCCAAAGTTCGGGCACTAACTTGGGCGACCAACCGCCCCCATGCTTGACACTGCATACCTAATACTCCCTTCTCACTCACATCACGGGGCAGGCATCCTGGCAAGGCATTCCCACATGGCGTTGCTGGTATAAACTCCGGAACTGCAGAGGTCGTCACAGCGACCGTTGACCTGGCTGTTAAACTGGCTGTTGCATGAACAACCCTGGCCACAAACGTTGGGAATACCCCCTGAGAATGCCCCCTCTCTGATTATCCCCTGACTCACGGGAATCGGATCGCCAATATAACGGCGCAGCCAAATCTTTTTTGACAAAAGTTGATCGTTGGGCAAAAGTTGACGGCTAGGGCTGCTGATTGAGATTGTATGCCAGCAACAACAGGTCATCTGGGAGTTGGTTGCGGAGATTGGGCGTCTGAAACAGAGCTTAGGTCGGGACAGCCAAACCGCATCGCAGCCCCCATCGAGTCATTTACTTTTAACGGCGTTGATGCCTGTGATAATGTAGCCATGATCTCTGGCAGGCAGAACCAGTCGGCGGCAACATAGAGGTTAAAGATTGAGTATCTCCAGGAGTCGATCGCGAACAGGCTGATCGACGACGAGAAAGCCTAGTACAGTCAACATAAAGTTTCGCAACGTTGGTAGTAACGACTTGAGGCGTTGCAGGCTAAAGCCTGAACTACAAACGTTGCATAATTAATTATGCGCTGCACTAGCCACTTGAGGCGTTGCAGGCTAAAGCCTGAACTACAAACGTTGCATAATTAATTATGCGCTGCACTAGCCACCTTGGCTGACGATTGAAATAGCCCTGAGACGAATATCTATGATGAAAAAGGTACCGTTTCGATCAGGGGACAAATATCCCCCGGCTGGGGATGGGGATGACGCGTACCCCAGCGATCGCGGTACCGTTCCAAATCGGCTTTGAACGCCAGCATCTCTTGAATTTGGGCATCCAGTTGCTCAATCTTGGTTTGTAAAAGTGACTGCACCAACTCACAGGGGATATCCCCCCGCTGATGCACATTCAGCACCTCGGCAATGTCTTCGAGGGAAAACCCCAGAGCTTGGGCCTTTTTGATGAACTGTACCTGCTGCACTGCCGCCAGGGGATAGTAGCGATAACCATTGTCGCCCCGTTCCGATCGCAGCAAACCCAGCGTCTCGTAATAGCGCAGGGCACCCACCGCTACCCCCGTTTGCTTCGCCACTTCGCCAATTTTCAAACCCAGCGCGATCGTCATCGTTTGCCCTTCCCTCAACTTTATTTCTACTCTAAACCCTCTAGCGGGCTGTAGTGTCCCCGCATGGTCGGTAACCCTTAACCGCATCGAAAAAATTTTTTTCGTAACCCCTTGACTCTAAAGTTAGCTGCAGGCTTTAGGGTTGATTCATCGTAATCAAACACACTTGTTGCAACCGATGAGGTAAACCCATGACCCCGCTCAAAGCTACGCCCCACACTCAACACGACCACACTCAACACACCCACGCTCAACACACCCACGCTCCTGCGCACCATCCTCCTGCGCCCCACACTCAACCTACCCAGGCCGCGATCGCGCTCCCAACATCAGTCAAGCTCTATCGGATGTCCACCCCTGATCACGAGTGCCCCTGGGGCCTCAAGGCGGTGAACCTGCTCAACGAAAAGGGGATTGCCTTCGAGGATATTCGCCTAACCACCCCAGAGGCGATCGCGGCTTTCAAAGCCCAACACGATGTTGCCACCACACCCCAGATCTTCTTTGGCGATCAACGCATTGGCGGCTACACCGATCTGGCAGCCTACCTGGAGGTCCAGGCCGAAGCGGCGGACTATTCCTACACCCCCGTGGTGGCCCTCTTCAGTACCGCTGGTCTGGTGGCCCTGTCCACCTCCCTGGGCCTGTCCGGCTTCATGGGGATTTCCCTCTCGATGCTGGCGTCCCTGAAGCTGATGGATCTGGATGCCTTTGCTGAGAGCTTTGCCAAGTACGACCTCGTGACCCGCCGGATCAAGCCCTACGGTAAGTTTTATCCCTTTATTGAACTGGCCGTGGGATTAGGGTTCCTCTCTGGGATTGCCCCCCTGGCAACGGGGATTGGTTCGCTGGTGGTGGGTGCGAGCGGGGCCGTTTCCGTGTTCAAGGCGGTGTATATCGACAAGATGGCGCTCAATTGTGCCTGTATTGGCGGTAATTCCAAGGCTCCTTTGGGAATCGTCAGCTTTGCGGAAAACGCGATCATGGCGCTGATGGGGGCAACGCTAATTTTCTCAACCGCTACCGCCCGCGAGGTGGAGTCCAAGGTTAACCTCCAACCCGAACTTGCGCCCGTGGCGCAACTTCAGGAGGAAGCGACTAGCAACCAGCCCGATCACCGCACTCACACCGGGGGACCCTCCACGGCACATCCCCGACCTGCCACGTCATCGTCGCCCTCACCCCACCCCGGCGATCATGGCGAGCACATGAATGGCGGGCACGATGGCCACACCCAACCGGCCCCCCGTTCTAGCAAGGCTATCCATAAACTCAGCTAAGCTATCCGACCGCGAAACCACCTACTAACCTGTCACCAGATCGATGAGACTCAACCGACGCAACTTTCTTTGGGGGACAGCGGGCATGGCGATCGCCACCAGCCTCGATCGCCGCCACCCAGCCGTTGGGCAAGCTTCCCCGGCTCCCGCTCACCCTGATCACAGTTCCCCTCTCAATCCCCAGCACTTCCAGATCTATCCTGATCGCCTGCGTCTCCAGGTGCAGGCAAACCCCCTGACGATTGCTGGGCGTCGGGCCAACGCGATCACCGTCGATGGCACCCTACCAGGACCCCTCATCCGCCTGCGGGAAGGCCAAACCGCAATTCTTGAGGTCACCAACCAACTGGCGGAAGATACGTCGATCCATTGGCACGGGATTTTGTTGCCTGCCGATATGGATGGGGTACCGGGGGTGAGTTTCGCGGGGATTAAACCGGGGCAAACCTTTACCTATCGCTTTCCCGTGCGCCAAAGCGGCACCTATTGGTACCACAGCCACAGTGGAATGCAGGAACAACTGGGGCACTTTGGCCCGATGATCATCGATCCCGCCGAACCTGATCCCTTTACCTATGACCGAGATTATGTGGTGATGCTCTCGGATTGGAGCTTCGAGAACCCCGATCGCATCATGGCCAATCTCAAGAAAATGAGCGCCTATTACAACTACCAACGACGCACGATCGGGACCTTTTTTGCAGACCTGCCCTGGAAGCGAATGCGCATGGACCCGACCGATATTGCTGATGTCACGGGGGCAACCTACACCTATTTGATGAATGGCCTAGCGCCCGCCGCCAACTGGACTGCCCGCTTTCAACCGGGCGAAACAATCCGGCTACGGTTGATCAATGCCTCGGCCATGACCTTTTTTGACGTGCGAATTCCGGGGTTGAAACTCACGGTCGTGCAAACCGATGGTCAGAATGTCCAACCCGTGACGGTGGATGAGTTGCGGATTGGGGTGGCGGAAACCTACGATGTGCTGGTCTCTCCCCCAGACGATCGCGCCTACACGATTTTCGCGGAAACAATGGACCGCAGCGGCTATGCCCGTGGCACCCTCGCCCCCCGCCCCGGCATGACGGCCCCAATTCCCGATCGTCGTCCCCGCCCAGTTCGCACAATGGCTGATATGGGTATGGATCACGGCAGCGATCACGGTAGCAGTCATGGGGAGAGTCATGGGGGGCTTCCTAGCAACGATCTCGGGAGCACTGACGGGGAGAGTCACGGTAGTCATCCCAGCCCTCTACCCCCCAGCACTCCTAGTGGCCATGCGAATCACAGTTCAATGGGAGCTAGTCCCCCGCAGCCGCCTGAACCTGCCCCGCCGATGGCCGCTGACCACAGCCAGCATGGGCACTCCTCCCCCCTCCCCCCTACGCCCCCGGTACCCCCGGCCCCCAGCCCCAGTCGTTTGCCAACGGCAGGCGTGAGACATGGCCCCGATCGCCACGGGCCAGGGAATGCCAGTGTTGCGACCATCTCCCGCAGTCGTCTCCATGAACCCGGCATTGG
>JBBILC010000165.1:0-9380 GCA_037445115.1 Coleofasciculaceae cyanobacterium bin_20 | reverse complement strand
TACACGATTAGAGGCTATTTTTTAACACATTTCCTATCATTCAACACTTCTGCTCAGGAAATTCTTCAAACTGTTCATCAGACTTCTCCTTTTAAGGATTTAACGCTATCAATTTAACGCTGTAACAAGCGGTAGGTTTCGTTCTCGATTAAAATGAACATCCCTAAACTGATGAGAATGGGGGGCACAAGCTGGTGACCCCAATGAGTGATCCGATAGCCAATAACGGGATGCTTTACTAATTCATGGGCAAGGGTACACCAAACTGCAATTAATCCAGCAAAGACAAGGAGCGTTAGCCCCAATTCTGTCCAGGTTTGTGAGGCAAACAGAGAAACATAGATCCCAATATTGTCACCCCCATTCGCGATCGTGATGGCTGCAACACTAGCGACTTGTCGATTCAACAAGGGAAAGCCTGGAGTAGTCACGGTTTGTACATCAGACTCCTGGTCTTCTGTCTTGATAGCTCTGATCCCGACCGCGATCGGGACAATGCCTAAGAGACCAATCCAGGGTTTAGGTAATAACAATCCTCCCAAAAACCCAGGTAAACTTAGCATGACTAATATGGCAAAACCTAGATACTTTCCCCAAATAATATGTTGTGTTAGAAAGCGATTCGGGACTTGCGAAAACAACAAGATTAGAATCACTAGGTCATCGATATTAGTCGCAGTAAAGGTAATCAAAGCCGTCGTTAGGATTTCCAGCAACCAGATCATAGGGGCGATAAAATACTACCCCTTTATTTTTTCAGGCGGTGGTTCGACGGGGGTAATCGACGGTATCGTGCGGACTAGATGGATGGTACAGATCCCCAAAATCGTCAGCGCCAGTGTGGTTAGGCCCCGATATTCCAAGGTATGGCTGTCCACCAAAATCAATACCCCTAACCCAATCAAGACAAAGGGCACCAAAGCATTGCCATACCGCGTTAGCAGGGAAGCAACTTCACCGACACGGGTCAGCCAGTAGGCCCCATAGCACCAAACGCCAACCAACCCAAAAAAGACGGATAAGATCACGCCTAAGCCGAATTCATCGGTGCTGGCAAAGAGGGGCATATAAATCCCAATGTTATCGCCCCCATTGGCAACGGTAATTGCAGCCACACTCGCAGTTTGCGGCGAAAACCAACCGGGCATCCCCGGCGGCGGGGAGGTTAACGCTGTTGCCGCCTCGTTCTCGGCCTCGACCTCTGCATCACTGGCAAAGATCTGGCTGAGGCCAATGACGATCGGGACGATCCCCAACAGACCAATCCAGGGACGAGGGAATAAGGCGTTCCCCAAAAATCCCGGTAAACTGGCCAAGACCAGCAGGGCAAACCCTAGGTATTGACCCAAAACAATGTGCCGACGGCGGAAGACCGAGCCGATCTGGGAAAAAAACAGCATCAGGATAATGATGTCGTCCAGATTGGTGGCGGTGAAGGCGGTGATGCCCTTACACAGGGCTGTGAGTAAATCTGTCATAGTCTCGCAGCGTGAAGAATACAGAACCCGCTCATGCAGGAGAAAAAGGGTTAGCGCTTGTCCATAGGCACGTCCACAGCAACTCAAGGCATCTAAATTTATTATTCGTCTCGAATCTTAAATCGAATATTTTGATGGATCAAATACTCTTTTCTATCGAATTAACAAATAAAATTTATGAAGGCATTATGCCGATCTTCAGTGATGAAAATTTTAAGCATTGTCAAAATAATATTGCTGGTATGAAAATTGAACAGCTTCGGGTTTTTCTTGCTGTTGCTGAGCATTTACATTTTACCCGTGCGGCTGATGCCCTCTACATGACCCAGCCAGCGGTCAGTGCTGCGGTTCAAAGTCTAGAAGAACAGTATGCGGTCAAGTTTTTCCATCGCATTGGCCGACGGATTGAATTGACGGATGCCGGTAAACTTTTACAGGTGGAAGCTCGCAAAATATTAGACCAAGTGGAACTGACAGAGCAGGGATTACGGGAACTCAATGATCTCCAACGGGGGGAGCTAAAGCTGGGCAGCAGTCTGACGGTTGGGAATTACTGGCTACCGGAAAGAATTAGCCAATTTAAGCAACAATATCCTGGTATTTCGATCAACTGCACGATCGCGAATGCGGAGGAAATCCTGAGTGGAACTACTAACGGTTACTTTGATGTGGGGTTAGTAACTGGAGAGGTGAGTACGGCAAATCGGCAGTTCCTAGAGGTGGCGATCGTCGATGATGATCCCGTCGCGATCGTGGTGGGCCAATCCCATCCCTGGTTTGAACAGGAACGGCAACCCCTTGCCGCTTTAACCGCAACCCCTTGGATCATGCGGGAGTCGGGTTCAGGATCGCGCTATATGTTTGAAAAAAACATCCAAAACTGGGGGGTTGATCCCACAACCTTAACTGTGGCTTTGGTCCTCACCACCAGCGAAATGATCAAGGCTGTCGTGGAAAGCGGCATTGGGGCAGCGGCCTTACCGCGATCGATTGTCCGCAAGGAACTGAAGTTAGGCACCCTTAAAGCGATTCAGGTTGTGGATAAGATCGCCAAACCTAAACGCACCTATGAAATGAGCCAGCCTGTGATTTTACTTAGGCATTCCCAGCGCTTCCGAACTCGCCTATCCAGGGTATTTGAAGACATTTTATTAGCACCGAAGTCTTAATAAATCAATGGTATGAGCACCGGGGCTAGCCCTGGCCATTAATTCCGCCCCTTGGAGCGGGGAACGTACCCCAAGAGATTCAAAAAATCGATAGCGTAAAATCAGCAACTTATCGTTTTCCCCTTGCCTCTATTAAGTCCTCTAGTTCCACCACGGCACTATGGTTGTTGCCTGTAATCAAGGGTAGTTGTCCATCCCAACGCTGGAGGGCTTGATAGCGCAAAATGCTAGGGGTCAAGGTTTCCTGTAAGATCCGATTCGCTTCGGCTTCACCTTTGGCTAAATTGATCCGCATTTCGGCCTGTTTCAGCGCTTTTTTCGCCACAAATTCTGCCTGTTTAGCTTCCTGCTCCGCAATTTGTTTCGCCTCAACTGCATCCCGAAACTGTTGGGAAAAGTGAACATGGACAAGGGAGAGATCGTCCACCGCCAGATGGTAGGCTGCCAACCGCGTGGTTAGTTCGCGATCGACCTCGGTTTTCACCTGTTCGCGCCGAGTAATCATCTCCTCTGCCGTATAGCGGGCAATGACCGCCTTGAGGATCTCCTCGATCGCGGGCGTCAGGATATTTTTAATCACCGCCTTTTCCGTACCGATTTGCTGAAAAATGACATTGACCTGCTCCGGCTCTAGATGCCAATTCAGGGCTACATCGGCAAACACATCCTGCAAATCCTTAGACGAAGCTTCGGCAGAAATCTCCTGCTCCTGGACGCGAATGCTGAGGGTTTGGACGCGATCGACTAACGGAATGACAAAATGAAGCCCCTCGTCCAAGATCTCCGGTTGCACTTGGCCAAAACGAGTCCAGACCCCCCGTTCCCCCACTGGCACGATCACCCAGAAGCAGGTCAGCAACGCCAAACCGAGGAGGAGCACCAACACCCACCCCGCGATCTGGAGCCGATTATCCCACCCCATCTTCCTCGCCTTCACCCATTCCGACTTGACGCCAACATTCACCAACTGTGTTTAACTCTGCACGAATAGTTATCTCCGATCGGTTCTTCAGCGATCACAACACGTTAAAAGTTATTCGATCGCCAACATCCCTTTAACACTGGCGGGTGCTGAGAACAGGACATATAGAACCCCTGACCCCATGAGCATCACCACCATACTGAACAAAATCACCCAGCGTCGGTTCGGTTCATAGTCATTATCTTCGATCGCATTCAACACCAGGAAATAGTGCCAGGTTGATAGCAGCACCGTTAACAACCCAATACAGGCCAAAAATAACCCTAACGCCCACCCCTGTCCGGTCCCCGGTACATCCGGCGCAAACAGGTAGCGCAAACGGGCAATCAGGACGCCAAACCCAATCAGGGCGATCGCCGTCCGCATCCAGGCTAGGTAGGTGCGTTCATTCGCTAGGTGATCACGGGTGCGAGATCCCGGTTTCGTTTTGAAAACGGGTTTGACGGCTGGCTGGACCGTTGGCTGGACCGCTGGCTTCAGCGTCGTGGGTTGGGGTTCAGTACTGGCTCCATCGCGATCGGCTTGGGCATCAGTCGTTTCTGGAAATTGCGTCATTGCAACCTGTACTTAATCAGTTATCGAAATCAGTTATCGAAGGGGGGCAAGTCGAGGGGAAAGGCTTGAAATCCTGTTGTGCCTTAAATAGTCAGGCCCTAAATTCATGCCTTAAATGGTGTAATGCCAGTGCTGGTGTCCCTCAGCCAAAATCAACTGGCGGGCGTGGCGATAAATCAGCCCTTGTTCTTCAAATTGCCGCAACAAGCGGGTGACGGTTACACGGGTGGTGCCACTGAAGTCCGCCAAATCCTGATGGGTTACCGTCAGATCGATCAGGCGACCCTGCTCCCGGTGTTGCCCAAACCGATCGGCTAACCACCGCAAGACCCCTAGGAGCGCCATGTCCACCCGATAACTGGCACGAGCCAGCATCAGCGCTTCAGTTTCTTGCAGATAGCGCAACACAACCTGAGTCGGCGGGGACCAATCGGCGGTGGCAATGGGGACGGCCTGGACAGGCGTGGTTGCTTCAATGAGGTAGGGATCAGCTTTGGAGAGGGGTCTCCCCACCACATCACCCGGACCCCAAAGCCCGATCGCGACCACCACCCCATCTTCCCGGTAGCTGAGGGTGCGGACAAATCCTGACTGGATCAGCCAGAACCGCCCTTGAGATGCTGGGAGAAAACTACGCCGCTTGAAGTCGGTGGGGGGATGTCCAAGCTGATGCGAGAGTTCTAAGGCCGTCACTGGCGTTATTTGCGAACTCGAACGGTTCACCCAAGGGATGCCCACGGGGGATGTATTCACCATGCTAGATAGGTTGCCCATGTTGGATACGTTAACCTCCCATCGGTCTTGGTGCACTTGCCTGGTTAGAGCGTAGCATGTAACACTCGAAATAAATTGTAATGCAAGTGTAATAAAATTGAAATTTATACAGGGATGATGTCAATCTAGCTTGTACTCGGATTTTGATTCGTCTATATTGGAACGATGGCTAGAGATTGAGAGAAAAGCTGTCTCGCTTCTGAGCGCTATAGCCCCCGTCAAGCGGTTTCAGATGGCACCAATACATCTGTACGCGATAGCCCGGTTAACAATGGCGTTCAGTCCCTTGGATCTGGGGGATTGCGATCATGGCGATCTTTTACTCAGGCCCAGGTATCTTGCGCTGGCTTAGGAGAACATCAATGGGAATCAAGGTTGAGAACGTTTCTAAACGGTTTGGGGACTTTCAAGCCCTAGAACCCGTCAGTCTGGAGGTCAAGCAGGGGTCGCTGGTTGCCCTGTTGGGACCCTCTGGCTCCGGAAAGTCAACGCTGTTGCGGATTATTGCGGGATTAGAGCAACCGGATACGGGCGAGATTTATCTGTCCGATCGCAATGCCACCTATCGCAGCGTGCAGGATCGGCAGGTAGGGTTTGTCTTCCAGCACTATGCCTTGTTTAAGCACCTGACGGTTCGCAAGAACATTGCCTTTGCAATGGAAATCCAAAAGTGGCCGAGGAAGCGGATTAAGGAACGGGTGGAAACGCTGCTCGACCTCATTCAACTTCAGGGCTTGGGGAATCGCTACCCCGCCCAGCTATCCGGGGGACAACGGCAACGGGTGGCCCTAGCCCGTGCCCTAGCGATCGAACCCCAAGTGCTGCTTCTCGACGAACCCTTTGGTGCCCTTGATGCCAAGGTGCGCAAGGATCTCCGGGATTGGTTACGGCAACTTCACGACGAAGTCCATGTCACGACGGTGTTTGTTACCCATGACCAAGAAGAGGCAATGGAAATTGCCGATGAGATTGTGGTGATGAATCAGGGTCGGGTGGAGCAAATTGGTTCCCCCACCGAGGTCTACGAGAACCCGGCGACGCCCTTCGTCATGAGTTTTGTGGGACCTGTCAATGTATTACCCCCCGACTTGCCCGATCAACTGATCGCCGCTAAGGAATCGCTCAATCGTCAGGCATTTCTGCGTCCCCATGACATTGATATTTCGGTATCACCAGAATCGGGGGGCGTATCAGCGACGGTACAACGCCTGATCCACGTCGGCTGGACAATCCGGGTTGAGCTACTGTTGGCCAATCGCCACCCGATCGTTGCCCACATCAATCGCGAACAGTTCCAGACCTTAAATCTGCAATCCCAACAAACGGTCTTCCTGAACCCCAAAAATATCCGCACCTTTGAAGCGTATGCTGGTGAAGCCAGGATAGATATCGCCCGAGCCTCCTGAGCGAGACATTGTGTCGGCAGGGTGCGTACCCCCCTTTCGCCTTAGAGGATGTTTTAAAAGGGGGATCTCGGTTAAAACCGCGACTACGAACCTCGACGTTTGGCTGTCCTAAGTGTTGCTTTGCGTTTGTTTTGGCGACTAAAGTCGCCAAAACGACTTGTTTCTGGACTTTTCAAACACTCTCTTAGTACAGGATACAGCCCTTCCCTCTCTAATGAAGTACTGTCAAGCCTTGTGAACAAGGGGCTTAAGCCCCTTGTCTGTACCTCACCAAGTTAAGCCCCTTGTCTGTACCTCACCAAGTATGGAAGTGCTGTAGGTCAGGTCACCTTGCTAAGTCCAAGCCACGATCGCCCTTGGACTTAGCTATGTATCCGAGGTTCGGGATGAAGCGTCGCGAGGAGTTCACTCTCAACGGTTGCTAACACCAGCAAGCGCTGCTCAACCCGCCCCCGATCGTGATAAGTCGTCGCCAGCGTCCAATAGATGCCATAGTGGCGGGCTTCTGATGCCATCAGACTGCGGTAAAACGCCGCGAGTTCTGGGTCAGGACAGTGGGCGGCTAACAAGCCTAAACGCTCATGACTCCGAGCTTCAATCAGACCCGCGATTAACAGGGAATCAAGCTGACGGTCTGGTTCCTGGCGACGGATTTGGGCCTTGAGACCCGCCGCATAGGGGGGCGCAGCGAGGGGGGCAAGGGCAATCCCACGCCGATCGAGCCACTGGTTAACTTGTTCAAAATGACTGAGTTCCTCCTGGGCGATCGTGGTCAACGTTCGCACCAACTTAGCACTGGAAGGATAGCGAAAGATTAAATTGAGGGCCACCCCTGCCGCCTTTCGTTCACAGTGGGAATGATCCAGCAGAATCGTATCCAAATGGGCGATCGCCTGCTCAACCCAGGCACTGCTCGTCGGCTGTTGCAGGAATTTAATCGTCGCAGGCAAAACAGCAGTCACAGGCACGTTCAATCCATTCAATCTAACTGAATAGCATTGTCTTCAGGGTAGCAGATCGCAGACCGGGCTAACGGTTGGGTAAATTACTACACGCCTGACAACCCACGATGATCGGCTGGCGCAACAGCGCATCAAACGGGGTTGCCAATGCAAAAAAATGATAGTATTATTGTCCTATCAAGAGCCGGGATGCTTATTGCGCGATCGCCAAGCTTCGGCACCCTCCCTAGCGGATCGTTCCATGCATACTCATCAATAATTTTTATCAATCTGCGATCGCAAAAGACTTGCCATTCGACAAATTGCAGGCTTCAATGGTACGTGTGTTCTAAAATAATGGCACAACCATGAAACCGCTGACCAAAGTTCAACAGGAATTGTACGACTGGCTCGTGTTCTATATCCAGGAACATCAGCATCCGCCATCCATACGACAAATGATGGAAGCCATGCACCTGCGATCGCCTGCGCCTGTGCAAAGTCGTCTAGAACACCTACGAGCCAAAGGCTATATTGATTGGACCAAAGGGCAAGCCCGTACCCTGCGTCTGTTGCACCAACCAGAACCAGGGTTGCCCGTGTTGGGTGCGATCGCGGCAGGCGCTCTGACCGATCCGTTTACAGAAGCCGTCGAGCGTTTTGATCTATCAGGATTATTTTTGCAACCGGGATTTTTTGCCCTGCGGGTGACAGGCGACAGTATGATTGATGCCATGATTCTGGAAGGGGATGTGGCGATCATGAAACCAGTCACCGATCCCAAACAAATTAAAAATGGCACGATCGTCGCGGCGCGGGTTGAAGGCAGCGGCACCACCCTCAAGCACTTTCACCGCAAAGCCAGTGTCGTCACCCTCAAACCCGCCAATCCCAAATATGCCCCGATTAAGGTCGATGCTAATGCCCTAGAGGTCCAAGGCGTACTCGTGGGGGTTTGGCGTGGTTACGGACGGGAATGGTCATAATGACCTTCTACCCGTGGTCATTTGAGCCAGACGTTGCTGTTCGGCGGCGGTGAGATCTCGCCATTGTCCTGGCTGGAGACCAGCTAGGGAGAGGGTAGCGATCGCGACACGAATCAGCCGCAGGGTTGGGAAGCCGACGGCTGCCGTCATCCGCCGGACTTGACGATTGCGCCCTTCCGTCAGCGTCATTTCCAGCCAAGCGGTCGGAATATGCTGGCGAAACCGAATCGGGGGATCACGGGGAGGAACCTCTAGGTCGCCCGGTAGTAAACGCACTGTCGCGGGACGGGTGCGATAGTTTTGGATAGTTACCCCTTGGCGCAAGTGCTCCAGCGCCACGATCGTGGGGACCCCTTCCACCTGAACCCAGTAGGTGCGGCGATGGGCAAAACGGGGATGGCTGAGCAAATGTTGCAAGCGCCCATCATTCGTCAGCAGCAGTAACCCCTCACTGTCATAGTCCAGTCGTCCTACGGCATACACCCCGGGTACTGGGATATAGTCTTTGAGCGTCGATCGTGGTGCAGCCGCCGTGGCATCAGTGAATTGACACAGGACTTGGTAGGGTTTATAGAACAGCAGATAACGATAATCCACAACAGGATTAAATACGGCTGGGAGCATCCCACCTTGAAGTTAAGTATGATTACTTAAGGTGATTTTAACAGAAATCAGCCATAACCTAGGTGGTATGCCTGCGCACGGTCTAGGCTTATGATGCGCCTATCTCAAGCATAACCCTTGACTGAGTATTATCGCTTGGTACCCAAATGGGATGCTCCCGTAACAACTTTAGTCGTTGCCAGCGAAAGCTAGTAGTCTGTCATGCCTAAAATGACGGGTTGTAGGTTGGCGTCGAGCCTGCGAGACCCAACACGATTCCGAACTTTGTCGGGTCGCACTGCGTTTGACCCAAGCTACCAAATCAGCCTTGACAGACTCCTAGCGCTACAAGCGTTGCTGAATTTACTTTTGGAGTACTACAGCACTTCCATACTTGGTGAGGTACAGACAAGGGGCTTAACTTGGTGAGATACAGACAAGGGGCTTAACTTGGTGAGATACAGACAAGGGGCTTAACTTGGTGAG
>JBBILC010000164.1:0-9382 GCA_037445115.1 Coleofasciculaceae cyanobacterium bin_20 | reverse complement strand
CACGATTAGAGGCTATTTTTTAACACATTTCCTATCATTCAACACTTCTGGGTTTTAGCATCTAGTTTAAGAATTTCAGAACCGATCCCCCCAACATTTATCCTGATCATCCCCGCCATCCGTGACTGAGCCTCACCGCAACTTCAAGACCGCCCTCGCTGCCTACAACTAGGCCCTCACTGCCCTCGAAGCAGCTACCCCCGTACTGCTTGCCTGCGATCGACTGGTCCAAGCGGGCCAGTAGCATTCCTTGACTTTCTCTATGGAAAAGCCGCTTTTCAGACCAATGTCCTGGACGCCCAGCCCCAATTCATTCCATTGGCAACCCATCCCCGGCACTGATCGTTATCACGTCGTGCTGGGCCAAGTCGAAACCATTCTCTGGTAAAGAGAGACCCCTCCACAGTGAACAGGCCATCGCCAAACTCGGCTTAGCCACTGTTGCTATTGCGAAGGGTGATCGTCAACACGCCTACCGTTGGCTCTACGGTGCGCAGAATTTCTGTGTCCGGGCTAGCGAACCCAATCAAGCAGAGAAAATGGCCGAATTCATTCACAAACTATCTCTAGACCCCTGGGATGGGTTCCTCTAACCCGCTAAACGTTCTAGCGAGAAGTTAGCGGCTGCCATGACTTGGGGATGGCTGTCTTTGGCTAAATACCGTAAGGCCGCCAAACTTTTGGGGCTGGGCAGGTGCCCCAAACTCTCGGCTAAGCGCTGACGGGTGAGCCAGTCCTCGGATTGGGCAAACCGGAGGATGGCATCGACCGCATCGACCGCCCGGATTTCACCGATCGCCGCGATCGCCGCTTGCTGAATAACCACATCACCACTGTCGAGGGCTTCCACCAACACGGTTTGGGCACGGGGGTCCTGGAGATTGCCCAGGGCCACAGCGGCGCTAAAGCGCACCAACCATTCCGTATCCTCGTAAAATGCATGGACGAGTGCCTCAAACGCCTGACGATCTCCCAGGTAGCCCAACGCCCCCGCCGCCGCCGCTCGCACACCATAGTCAGTATCCGCTTCGAGCAGTTGTACCAGCAGGGGTAAGGACTCCGTCGTCGGCTTGATGCCGAGGGCAAAGACGGCCATTGCCCGAATTTGGACACTTTCGTCCGCTAGTACCTTTTTAATCAAGGGAACGGCTGCCTCGGCAGGCACATCCCGTAAGGAAACCAAGGCTAACATCCGATCGCGTGAATCCTTGCTCTCTAGCTGTGTGGCGATCGTCTCCAAACTGAGTAGGGGCATGATTAAGGTTTGTTTACATTTGTTTACAAAAATATTATAGCCCTACTGAATCCAGGTTACGGGCAGGGCGGGACTTGGGCGAGGGCCAGACGTAATACCTCACTCCCGGCCCCCGGTAAATGGGAATATTCAGTCAGATGGCGTTTCCAGGCGCGGCTCCCCGGTTGCCCCGCAAAGAGTTGCAGTAGATGGCGGGTAATGGCGCTGAGTTTTAGGCCACGGGTGATCCAGGTATCCGTATAGGGCAGCATGGCCTCAACAACGGCATGGCGGGTCGGTGGGTTCGCCGTCGTATCCCCCAAAATATCCCGATCGGCAGCGGCGAACTGGTAGGGCTGGTCATAGGCGGCGCGACCGATCATGACTGCATCGACCAACTGAAGCTGGGCCTGGGCTTCGGTTAGGGTATGAATACCGCCATTGATTTCAATGCGCAGGTGGGGAAAATCTTGCTTTAATCGGTAAACGTCGCCATAGCGCAGGGGGGGCACTTCCCGGTTCTCCTTGGGACTTAAGCCTTGCAACCAGGCTTTACGGGCGTGAACTGTAAACCGATCGCAACCGGCGGCGGCGACGATCGTGACGAACTGGGCAAGGTCTTCGTAGCGATCGCGATCGTCTACTCCAATCCGATGCTTTACTGTCACCGGGATTGACACGGCGGCTCGCATGGCCGCCACACAGTCAGCAACACGCTCTGGCTGAAGCATTAAACAAGCCCCAAAATGCCCCGACTGTACCCGACTGCTGGGGCAACCCACATTTAGGTTAATTTCGTCATACCCTAAGTCTGCGGCAATCCGGGCACAGGCGGCGAGGTCCTGGGGCCGATCGCCCCCCACTTGCAAGACTAGGGGCTTTTCCTCTGGACTAAAGCCTAATAGGCGATCGTGATCGCCGTGCAAAATCGCCTGACTGGTTACCATTTCGGTATATAACAGGGTCCGGTGGGTGAGTTGGCGTAGGAAGTACCGGAAATGGCGATCGGTGCGCTCCATCATCGGCGCAATACTTAAAGGAATCCCCAAGGAGACCGATGTCAAGCTTTGGGCAGGGAAAGGGAATGCGATCGTGGCAGGGGGCGTCATGGCAGGCAATTTTAGCACATTTATGATCACGTCACTAACCTGAAGAAACTTTAAAGAGCATCGAAGAAAAAATCTACGAGTTTGCCGATTTTGATCTTTTAGTGGGACGGAATAATAGTGGGAAGAGTACTATCCTGCAAGCTTTAGCCATTTGGCAGTTTTGTGTAGATGAGTTCGGTAGGGACAAGCGTCGAGGTAAAACAGCGAAGCAAGTTTTCCTGCCTAACTTTACAGCACTGCCTGTAGCAGAATTCAACCTACTTTGGCAAGAGAAAAACAATCGTAGATACCCCGAGATCAATGGCTCTAAAAAATAAGCATTTATCTTAGTCGAAATTGATGTTACTTGGATAACAAGTACTGCTGGTCCACGACAATACTCATTCGGCGTCCAGTCACGTTACAGTTTACCTCAAACAATTTATGCGACTCCTGCCGATGGATGAGAGCATTTTCTGAGCTAGAAGGAGAACCTAATCAACGAAACTTGCTTCTACCTAAGGTGATAGCTGTTCTTGGACACCAGTTAGCATAGCATCACTCTTCAGTTGGAATTTTTACGTTGTTAATGGCATATCTCAAACTCGTGATTTAGGAGATATAGCCATAGTCATTCAAGTTAGGACAAGGGGCTTAAGCCCCTTCTTGATTAGAGGCTTTGAAATGTCCTACAGCACTTCCATATTTAGTGAGGTACAGGCAAGGGGCTTAAGCCCCTTGTTTACAAGGCTTGACAGTACTTCATTAGGGAGGGAACGGCTGTAATAAACGTGGCTACCGCTATAACGTCGCTAAGTCTATCTGAGTACCACGGCTTAACGCGGCAATATCCTGGTCATAGGTGGCATCTAAAACGCCAACTCAATGACTGCATACTGGATCTTCCTAAATCTCCTCCGCACTGAGGTAGCAGAAGGGAAGTAGACATTGCCGCAACTCAGGGTAACTATCCAGGCCGGGACGTCGTTCTTTAGTTCCGCTGGCTTGAGGTTAACTTGGGAGTTCAGGCATATCGCTCTAGGTGTCACCTATCCCTAGTAGCGACGCCGGACTATCATCGCGTTTTCCCCAGGATTCTACCTCTTGGTTACCTGGATACCACCCCGATCTATTCACCGGCCTCCTCGCTACTGGTCATCTCCTCTGCTTCCCCATTTGAGGGGGGGACCAACGCAACGGCCACAATTTGATCATCCTCATCCAAGCGTTGCACGCGTACCCCGGTTGCTGCCCGGGATTGAATGGAAATGGCATTCACTGCTTGGCGGATAATAATCCCTCGGCTGGTAATGATCATCAGTTCATCGGTCGCAGTGACCGATCGCAGGGCCACCATTTCATCGTGGCTAAGGTGGGATTTGAACTTAGTCGCGATCGTGCCTTTCCCCGCCCGATTTTGCAGGCGGAATTGGGAGACAGGAACCCGTTTGCCATACCCATTGGCCGTAATCACCAACACCCATAAATCCTGGTCATCAGTTGCGGCTAACTCGTCCAACTCTGCCTCATCACCTTCCAAGTCTTCACCTTGGGCGATCGCGGCCACGATACTACTGGGCAAAATATCCATACCCACTAGGCCATCACCTTCGCGCAGCGTCATCGATCGCACCCCGCGTGTCGCCCGCCCCAGTGGTCGCAATTGCTCATGACTCACCTGGAAATGAATCGCCATGCCCTGGGAAGACCCAATAATGATGCTGTCTTCTGGATGGGCCAAGCGTACCCAGCGCAATTGGTCGCCTTCCTCTAGGGAAATGGCAATCAGGCCGTTCGCGCGAATGTTGCTAAAGGCAGCAAGTTCGGTCTTCTTGATGTACCCCTTTTGGGTAAGCATGACCAGATATTCATCTTCCGCAAATTCTGAGACGGAGACGATTGAAGTCACCTTTTCGTCGTGGGGGATCGGCAGCAGTTGTACAATGGGAACCCCCCGTGAGGTGCGTGATCCCGCCGGGATTTGGTAAGCCCGCAGGCAGTAGACAATCCCGCGCTCTGAGAAGAACAGGATACTATCGTGGTCACAACAACTGAGGAAATGTTCAACGCCATCATCCTCCTTGACCCGTGCCCCAGCCTTACCCCGACCATCGCGACTTTGGGGATCAAAGGTATTAACCGGCATCCGCTTGATATAGCCCTGCTCAGTGAGGAGAATAATCGCCTTTTCGTTAGCAATGAGATCGATATCCCCTAATTCACCATCCACATGTTCGATGACCGTCCGCCGGGGATTGCCGTGGGATTGTTTGAGTTGCAAAACCTCGGCTTCGATCATTTCTAAAATGCGATCGCGCCGCGCCAAAATATCTTGCAAATCAGCGATCCGGGATTGTAATTCCTCATGCTCCTGCTGAATTTTTTCAGCTTCTAATGCCGTTAAACGACGCAATTGCATTTGCAAAATGGCATCCGATTGGGCTTCACTCAGGCCAAAGGAATCCATCAACTCTTGACGAGCGGTGGGGGCATCGGCAGCATGGCGAATCAAGGCGATGACTTGATCTAAATTCGCGAGGGCAATCAGTAACCCTTGCAAGAGGTGATCCCGTTCTTCTGCCTTGCGCAATTCGTAGCGGGTACGGCGGGTGATGGTTTCCACCCGGAATTCCAGAAAGACTTCCAGGAATTGCTTCAGGGATAGGGTTTGGGGTTCGCCATTGACCAGCGCCAGCATATTGACGCCAAAGTTAGACTGGAGCGGGGTTTGCTTGTAGAGGTTATTCAGCACGACCCGTGCATAGGCATCGCGCTTGAGTTCAATCACAATCCGCATCCCATCGCGATCGCTTTCATCCCGAATATCGGAAATCCCTTCCAAGCGTTTCTCGTTAACCATTTCGGCAATGCGCTCAATCAACGCCGCCTTATTGGTTTGGTAGGGCAGTTCGGTGACAATAATGGCATCACGATCGGGGCGACCCCGGACTTCCAGGGTTTCGATCGTTGCGACCCCACGCATTGTAATCGACCCCCGTCCCGTGAGATAGGCTTCGCGAATACCAGAAGTTCCCAGAATTTGGCCGCCCGTAGGGAAGTCCGGTCCCGGAATATAGCGCATGAGTTCCTGATCGGTGATTTCGGGATTATGAATAAGGGCGATCAGGCCATCGATCAATTCGCCTAAATTGTGGGGGGGAATATTGGTGGCCATACCCACGGCAATGCCGGAGGAGCCGTTGAGCAAGAGTTGCGGGATACGGGCCGGGAGGACCAAGGGTTCTTGCTGTGAGCCGTCAAAGTTGTCGGTAAAGTCAACGGTTTCCGATTCAATATCCTGGAGCAACCCATCGCGGGTAATCGCCTGCAAGCGACATTCCGTATACCGCATCGCGGCGGGCGGGTCATTGTCCACCGAACCAAAGTTGCCGTGGCCGTTGATCAGGGGATGGCGCATGGAAAAGTCTTGGGCCATGCGAACTAATGCATCGTAGACCGCCGTATCGCCGTGGGGGTGATATTTCCCCAGCACTTCCCCCACGACCCGCGCGCATTTCCGGAAGGGGCGATCGGGCATCAGACCCAACTCATGCATGGCGTAGAGAATGCGGCGATGCACGGGTTTCAACCCATCCCTGGCATCGGGGAGTGCCCGCCCCACGATTACGCTCATGGCGTATTCCAGATACGATCGGGACATCTCATTCCGCAAGTCGGTTGGGACGATCCGGTCTGGGGTTGTACTCATACGGGGGAAAACTCCGAAAAACGAAACGAGAGTGGCTCGGTTAGGTCAACCGTTGATTTGCCGTTGATTTGCCGTTGATTTGCCGTTGATTTGCAACCAATTGCAAACAATTGTTATAATCTTAACACATTTAGTCTTTTACGGGTTATCCGACCGGTCGTTTCTAGGCTTTCAGGGACCCGCGCAATCGCAATAGGAATGCTCTACTTTTTATCAACTATAAAGGCACAAAGGGGAATAAGATACACGAAGGTCTTTGTGAAACCTTGGCGTCTGGGTATCTTGGTGGTTCTAGCTGATCTCTATACCAGATCTTCACAACGATCTATGCTGCTCGGTTCAGAGACCATCACCAGGTAACCTCGTGCACTATCGGCGGTTTGGTAAAACCAATCTTAATCTCTCTGTTTTCTCTTTAGGAACCATGCGCTATCTCGGTTCTGAAGGCATGGCAATTCAAACGATTCAAGCCGCGATCGCTGCCGGAATTAACCATATTGAAACGGCGCAAAACTATGGCCAGAGTGAGGTCTATCTAGGCAAAGCCTTTCAACAGTTGAGCATACCTCGATCGCATCTCTATCTGACGACTAAGCTCTTACCTACTCCCGATGCGGAGACCATGCAGCAAGGAATAGCAACTTCCTTGGCTCGTCTACAAACCGATTATATTGACTGTCTGGCGATTCATGGTATTAACACATGGGAACATCTAGACTGGATGACACGGCCTAATGGTTGTCTCGCTGCTATCCAAAGGGCTATGGAGAAAAAGCAAATTCATCACCTTGGCTTCTCAACTCACGGCTCCCTAGAACTCATTCTGGCCTGTTTAGAAACCCAGTTATTTGAATTTATCAATCTCCACTACTACTACTTTTTTCAACGCCATCTCCCTGCGATCGCGGGGGCTGCTCAAAATGACTTAGGTGTCTTCATTATTTCCCCTGTAGACAAAGGGGGGCAGCTCTATGCGCCCTCATCATTACTCACTGAACTGTGTCAACCATCATCTCCCGTAGCGTTTAACTATCGGTTTCTGCTCAGTGATCCCCGGATTACCACCCTGAGTTTAGGGGTAGCCAATCCCAAGGAATTGGAGCAAGCCTTACAGGTGGCCGATCGCACGGAACCGCCTTCCCCTGAAGAAATGGCCATTGCCGATCGCCTCCAGCAACAACAGCTCCAGGCTCTAGGGACCGATCGTTGTGCCCAATGTTATCAATGTCTACCCTGTCCCGAAGACATTCACATTCCCGAAGTATTGCGCCTGCGTAATCTGGCTGTGGCCTACGAAATGACCGCCTTTAGTCAATATCGCTATCGGATGTTTGAGAATGCGGGACATTGGTTCCCTGGGCGTCGCGGCGATCGCTGTACGGATTGTGGCGATTGTTTGCCGCGCTGTCCCGAAAATCTCGATATTCCCACGCTGCTCCGGGATACCCATGAACGGCTCAAGGGACCTAACCGGCGGCGGTTATGGGAATCGTGAACAGATTAGACCATTGCTTGTAGATGGGCCACAATATCGTTAAGCTGTTGGGTCCCCAACTTAGTCTGCGTAATACTACTGGTCGTCTCAGATGCAGCCCGATTGATGGCATGCATGGTGTCTAACACTTCACGAATGGCCTTAACCTGTTGCTCAGCACTGAGTGCAATTTGCTGACCACTTAAGACCACATTATCGGTTGCTTGCGCCACCTTCACAAAGGCATCGGAACTGGCCTGAACCGTGGACACACTGGCATCGACCGTTTGGGTTCCCGCTTCAGTTGCCACCACAGTACTGTTAATGGCAGTTTGAATATCAGCCACCAACAGGTTAATCCGTTCACTCGACTGTTTGCTTTGATCCGCCAGTTTCCGAATTTCAGTGGCCACGATCGCAAAACCTTTACCCTCTTCCCCCGCACGAACGGCTTCAACAGCCGCATTTAATGCCAACATATTCGTTTGATTGGCCAACTCACTCACCAGACTGGAAATGGTGCCAATTTGCTGGGCCTGATCACTTAACCGGAGAATCTGTTGAGCGATCGCTTCCACCTTCTCTTTGAGGGAATGGATACTATTCAAAGTTTGTTGGGCGGCTCCCGTGCCATTATCGGCTAGGTTCCGTGACTCCTGAGCTTGCATCGCGACCGCTTCTGCCTGCTGGGCACTACTCTGGGCAAAGGCATTCAACTCATCCATCGTCGTCGTCGTCTGTTGGACCGATGCGGCCTGTTGGGCGACAACCCGTTCATGTTCCTCCGTAGCACTGGCAATTTCCATTGTTGCCTTGGCCACTTTATTGATAGTGTCCTTGAGGGTGGCCGTGACAGCGCGACTGATCAAATACCCCAGCGGGGAAGCCAGTAGTAGAGCTAGGACCAAGATAATGATAAAGACCGTTCGAGTCCACTGATAAATTTCAGCCGCTGCCAAACGTTCTTGTTTAGCAACTTCAATCTGTAAGGCGCTTAATTCTTGAATTGTATCGACCAGCGGATCGATCGAAGTATAAAGCGGTCCATCATAGCGATCGAGTTGGTTGCGATCGCCCGTTGCTAGCACCGCTTGTACTTCTTGAATCTTCGCATTGACCGCCATAAACTTCTCTTCAACGGCTTCTGCTAGCTGCTCTTCTTCTGCGGTGAAACGTGTTTGACGATATGCGAACCAGATTTCGTCTATTTCACTTATGCCTTTTTCAATGGTTTGTTGAGCCTCCTGGGTGGTAATAATTCCGGCATGGGCCTTATTGACTGAATCAATGACGGAAAAGCCATAGTGATCCGAAATAGCTTTTAATTGCTGTAAGGGGATCACCCGATCGTCATAAATTGTCCCAATCTGATGGTCTATCCGATAGAAGGAATACAGAGAGAAGGCGCCAATACCTAATAGGGCTAAAGCGGGAGCTGCAAATCCAAGATAAAGCTTGGTGCTCATTTTGCTGAATTGAGAATGCCATGACGGTGACATACCTAATCCTCTTTTGCGATATGAGTTGTAACCATACTCGACTACAACAGCACTGGAGGGAGCGCCCGGATACAGATCAATCCGATACAGAATAGCTTCAGACACTACTGCATCTTGTCCCAGAACTTATGGCCTAAACTATTTCAGTGAATACATCCAAAATCAACGACTAGGACTTATCAGCTTAGCTTGTTCATCAGTAGTTTCACTCCCTTGGGAAAGCGTATAAGCTGAAGATACGCTTTGTTAGTCATACAATATTAGCTGCGAATGTTTCTGAACAATGATCTCCGACTCATCCATGATTATATTTTCGATACTATCACTCCCAGAAGTGTTGAATCTTAAGATTTTATTTTCTAAAAATAGACACACTAA
>JBBILC010000163.1:0-9465 GCA_037445115.1 Coleofasciculaceae cyanobacterium bin_20 | reverse complement strand
ATGACTCTCGCACCCTAAAATGTAAAGTTTTATATCTGGATTCAACACTTCTGCTCAAGACCCGCATCATCCCCGATCGCTTGAAAAATCGTTCGCGCCTGCTGGTAATAGGTGAGGGCCTTTTGTTCATCCGCTTGTTCTTCATACAGGTTTCCCAAGTTCACCAGGATCTGGGCTGTTTCGGGGCGATTGCCAATTTCCTGTTGAATGGCGAGGGCACGCTGAAAGTAGTCCAAGGCTTGATCATACTGCCCTAGGGCCAGATAGGTTGTCCCAATATTGTTGAGGGTGACGCCTTCGCTCGATCGATGGCCCGCCTCCCGATGGATCACCAGGGCTTGTTCGTAATAGGTGAGAGCTTCGACGGGGTCCCCCATTTGCCGATAGACACTGGCAATGTTATTCAGGGTTAAGCCTTGGGCGGGACGGTTTCCCACTTCCTGGAGAATGGCGAGGGCTTGTTGATAGGTGGCAAGGGATTGGGCATGGTCACCCTGCTGATCATAGATTTGGCCAATGTTGTGCAGCGTGGCCCCTTCGCCCGTACGATCGCCAATTTCCCGGCGAATGCCTAGGGCTTGGAGATAGTAGGGCAAAGCCCGATCGTATTGGCGTTGCTTGGCATAGACAAGCCCAATATTGTTCAGGGCAAAGCTTTCGCTACGGGGGTCTTGCGCTTCCCGGCTGAGGGTGAGGGCTTGCTCAAAATAACTAAGGGCTTGGTCGTACTCGCCAATCTTGTCGTACACCAACCCCAGGTTACCCAGGACGATCGCGACACTGGCTGGCTCTTCCAAGGCTTGCAACAGGGTGAGGGCTTCCTGGTAATGGGCGATCGCCTGGGGATACTGCCCCAACCCCCGATAGAGGGCGGCCATGCTATTCAGGGTAGTGGCTTCACTGTCGCGATCGCCCACTTCTCGATAAATTGGCAGGGCTTGGGAAAAGGCCGCTAGGGCTTCGCGCCATTGGCCTTGACGCTGCTGTTGCAACCCTTGCTGGCTCAGGGCATAAGCATGATTAAGCCGGTTAGTATGCTCTGGCTCGGTTGTCGGCGCGATCGTCTCATTACTCCCAGCCCCAGATGGATTAGCTTCAGATGGGCTAGCGTTCCCTGTCGCCCCCTCCGTCCCACGCTCAGGCGTTCTTAAACGCTCAGGACTGGCGGCTGGGGGAGGCGCAGCGATCGCGGGATCAGCTTCAAACCCAGCAGGCGTATTAGTAACCGTTACAGGTATTTGGGCTAATTGGGGGAAGGCCGGAGGCAATGCACCCACAGGGTGGTTCAAGAGAAGTCCATCCAGGACGATGAGGGGGGAGATGAGGATCAGAACCGGACGCAGCATTTGCCAGCCTCCACACCAGTGTCATTAATCTCTATTATCAAGAAATTCAAGTAACATGGGATCTCTAACCCACTTTCCACCCCAACCGGGGCGATCCCAGACATTGATAGTGATCTTCAAACAGATCAAAAAACAGATCAAACAGCCGTGGTGGGCTAGGTAGCCTGCCTGTCACCCCAATGGCTAAAGAGGTCAACTTCAGCAACAAAATAAATGCTTTACCTCAGACTATCTCGTGTAGTTGCGTGAACTGGCTCTAGGCCCCAGGGAGAGAGCTTCCCGCCACCCAGCCTCTAATGCTAATCTGCTGTAGATGCTGGTCTTATGCCCACTAGAGGAGACGATATGCACAAAAAACTGGCAAGTTGCCTGTGGCGTCGCGGGGTGATCGCAGTTCTAGGAGCCTTGTTCGTCACTGCATTACCCAAGGTGGCCCTAGCAGAAACGGTTCTGGAAAAAGTCGCCCGCACGGGCATTCTCACCGTAGGGACGCGCCTTGATCTAATTCCCTATGCCTATGTGGACGATCAAGGTCAACTGGTAGGGGCATCAATGGACATGGTGAACGCGCTCCGAGGGGAATTGAGTACCTACCTGGGCCGCGAAGTCACCCTTCAGGTTATGGAAATTGAAGACTTTAGTGAGCGTATCCCCAAGTTACGGGCGGGTGAAATTGATATTTCCTGTGATACGACCTTTACCTGGGAACGCGATCGCAAGGTGGACTTCTCCGACAGCTACAGCATTTCCGGCATCCGGCTCCTGGTTAAGCAAGGCAGTTCCCTCGGTTCAGCCGAGTCATTGACCAATCGGCGGGTTGGGGTGTTGCCCCACACCCTAGCAGCGGCGGCCATAAAGGTCTTGCAACCGCAGGCGACGATCGTGACCCTCGCGAATGTTGAAGCGGGGTTTGCCGCCCTACGCAATGGTCAGGTGGATGCCCTGGCTGGCGACACGATTGTGCTGGCGGGGACCAGTCAGCGGGTTGACCCCGGGGCAAATAAGCTGGTCCCAGCGGAACCGTTAGCCCGTTATGGGGTGGCTTGCATGGTGCCGGAAAATAATTCCCAATTTTTAGGGCTGGTCAATTTGACGATCGCCCAGATGATGCAGGGCTATCTGCTGGAGCGACCGGAAACGGTCACGCAGGTGAACCGATGGTTTGGTCCCGATGGCATTGTCCCGATCAATCCGGTTGTGTTGCGCGGGTTCTTTGAAATGCAATTGATGACCCGTGAACAAGTCCCCCTGGATTAACGTCTGAATTAACGTCCCATGCGTTGGCGATGTCACCTCTGTCTTCCTGCGTGTCTGCGTGGGGGGTGCCTGTCGCCTTCAGGGTGCTCTCCTGGCCTAAGCGTTAGCCACCATTCAGATTTAGACACCATTCAGAACAGCCAATACAGTCACTATGGAAATTCAAACTCGGACCAGTTTAGTCGGCTTTTTGATAGCGCTTTCAGCCCTGGCGGCTCCAGCAATGGCGGCCACGACGGATGCAGCACCCGCCTCTACTCCCCTGAAGATCGGCGATCGGTTGTCCCGTTTAACCAATGCCCTCCAAGATCGCACCACGCAACTCGATAATCTCCCCGAAACCCATCCCGCGCTATTACTGGCACGGGGTTGGGCTGACGGGAATCGCGGGGACTGGGCCAATGGTCGCGGGCGAGGTTGGGCCGATGGCAATCGCGGTGGCGGTTTTGCTAACACCCGGGTTGGCGGCTGGGGAGATGGAGCGGGTGGCGGTAGCTTTGCCAATGCCAATCCCTGGCGTAATGGTTGGGCCGATGGCGGGGGTTTTTATAACTGGTAGTTTAGATCACTGGAGTCATGATGAAGATTACGACGCGAACTAGCCTGGTGGGTTTCTTGTTGGCATTGGCTGCCCTCAATAGTCCCCAAGCGGCGGCGGCTGGCCCCAGCGCGACCATACCCCAGACGGAACCGGCCCCGGTATCCACAATCGAGGCTCGCCTAGCTCGTCTGAGCCATCTGCTCCAGGAGCGGACTCCCCCATCGGAGCTACTTGATTTCCCTGAGGCAGACCTCTTAGCCGTGGGTTGGAGTAATGGCCGTAACCGAGGCTGGGTCAATGGCAGTGGCCGGGGGTGGACGGATGGTCGGGGTAATCGTGGCAGTTGGGTCGATACGCAGCGGGGCGGCTGGTCCGATGGGCGCGGCGGCAACTGGGTGAATATTAGCCCCTGGCGCAATGGTTGGAGCGATCGCGGGGGGTTCTTCAACTTCCGCTAGTACAGCAAACATAAAGTTTTGCAATGTTGGTAGTAACGACTTTAGTCGTTGCAGGCTAAAGCCAGCACTACGAACGTTGCAGAATTTACTTTTCGAGCTACTAGTGCCTTACCTTCCCCCGATCGTTGGCCGCTAGTCCCTTGGCTAATTGTTTTGCACCTGAATTTTGCACCTGCATCCTTGAGGAGGCTTCACCTTGGCGATCCCATCACGTACTGGTCTCGTGGCATTGCTGCTGATTTTGGCGGCGTTCAATCTACCGGATGCCCAGGCAGCGAGTTCGACGGCTAAGCATACAGTAGCGGGAGAGAGACCGACGATCGGCGATCGCCTGACGCGCCTAACGACTGCCCTACGGGAGCGGGAATCTCAGGTGGATGTGACGGCTCCCCCCCCGGAACTGGTGGCGATCGGTTGGGGGGATGGTCGCGGCGGGCGTGGCTGGGTGAACTCCCGTGTCGGCGGCTGGGGCGATGGGCGGGGACCGAGTTTTGCCAATTTTAACCCCTGGCGTAATGGTTGGGCCGATGGCGGTGGGTTCTATAACTACCGACCGGGCGGCGGCTGGCTCAATGGCGGTGGTAGTTTCGTCAACCGCTACTAATGGCAACCTTATCTGGAGCTTTCGGTTATGACCCTTGCCCATCCTGCACCCCCTTCCCCCCCCGTTTCAACCCTGGCCAATAGTGAATCTGGCCTAGATGTCACCCAATTCGGTCCCATCCATCTGGTGGTGATTCAGCCCACCTCTTTTTGCAATCTCGATTGTGATTATTGCTATTTGCCCGATCGCCACTTAAAAAATCAATTATCCCTGGATTTAATTGACCCCATCTTTAAGGCAATCTTTAGCAGCCCGTTTTTAGGTCAATGTTTTACGGTTTGTTGGCACGCGGGTGAACCCCTGGCGGCTCCGCTGGCGTTTTATGAAGCAGCCTTTGACCGGATTCAATCCGCCGATCGCCAATACAATCCCCAGGAATGTGCAGTTTTCCATTCCGTGCAGACCAATGGCACGCTCATCACCCAAGCCTGGTGTGATTTTTTCAAGCAGCACCATGTCCATGTGGGCGTTAGCATTGACGGTCCGGCCTTTATCCACGATCGCCATCGTAAAACCCGTAAAGGTCTGGGCAGTCATGCGGGAACGTTGCGGGGTATTCAACTTTTACAGAAAAATGAGATTGCTACTAGTGTGATTGCGGTCATTACTGAGGATACGTTGGACTACCCCGACGAAATGTTTAACTTCTTCCTAGAGAATGGCATCTATGATGTCGGCTTTAATATGGAAGAGACGGAAGGGATACACCAGTTGTCTTCCCTCGATCGCGTTGGCATTGAAGACCGCTATCGGGCATTTATCAATCGTTTCTGGGATTTGACAGCCCAGGCGGAGGGGGCGATTAAGGTGCGGGAGTTTGAGGCGATCTGTAGTTTGATTTATATGGACGATCGCCTCGATCGGACTGATATGAATTGGCCCTTTGTAATTGTGAGTTTTGACAATCAGGGTAACTTTTCGACGTTTGATCCCGAATTATTGTCGGTGAAGACCGATCGCTACGGTGACTTTGTGTTTGGCAACGTGTTACACGATAGCCTAGAGTCGGTTTGCCACACGGAAAAATTTCAAGCTATCTACCGCGATATGCAAGCCGGTCGCCAAGAATGCCAAACCACCTGTGACTATTTTGGGGTGTGCGGCGGCGGAGCTGGCAGCAATAAGTATTGGGAAAATGGCACGTTTGCCTCGACAGAGACGAAAGCGTGTCGCTACCGAATTAAGTCAATTACGGATATCGTACTAGGCAAGTTAGAAAATTCATTGGGTTTGATGACCTAGGGTGACACGATCGGAGGATAAAGTTGGAAATTGGCATCAGTGAAATTTTCATAAAATCGGTGTTGATAATCCTCGAACTTGAAAATTTGAGGTACCCAATCAGCAGAAATGTCCTGTTTATAAATGCGTAGACGTGGATTATCTTTAACAGTTATTAAGCCAAACAATTGATAACCTTTTTGTTTTAACTTTTCTGGTAGTTCTGCATTTTGATCGCGTTTGTCCAAAATATCAGCGAGGAAAAAATAGGGACAATCCTGTTCGCAAAACTGAGCATCACGGATATACCAATACGTGACCCAGATAACTTCATTCATCTGGTAATTTCCCTGGAGAATTCCGTCTTGGTAAAGGAGCGGAATCACCCGCCAGCCTTCGTTATAAGGGAAGCCAAAGAGTTTTCTTAAATCCGGTGCTTGGTAGGATTTCCAGAAGAAGCCGGTCGGGTGATACTGTCCCCAATCACGAATAATTTCAACCTGATGGTGAATGAAATAGAGGTAGCTATAGGTACTGGAAATTACGATCGCCAGACTCAGCCCTACTAACGCAACCCAGCGAGCCACCGACCGCCGCAGCCATTGCTGTCCCCAACCCCACACCAAACTTACCCCAAAGCCACTCAATAACCCCCAGGGAATAAAGAACACATACACATGGGTGTGGGGACGGGCTACCCGGAAACAGGCAAGCAGAAAAAGACTGCCAAACCAGAGCCAGATTAGGCGTTCAGCGAGAGGAACGCCCGGTGCCAACCATACGACTAAACAGGGGACCAGGAATAGCATCCCCGTGAAATCAATGCCCGCGATCGTCAACAAGGTCGGCTGCCAAACCGACAGCCCAATCCCCAGCCCCACCATGCCCAAACTCAACCCGGCCCCCGCCGGATGCACTCGCCTCGTCGAATAGGCCAACGCGACCAACATAAAGCCAATCATCATCACCAGGTAATCGGTGGTGTTGTAGATCGTCGCCCGTTGAAAAAAACTGACTAGGTGGTTATACAACACCTGTTCCCCAATCAGGCGCATTTCCAGATAGGCGTTGGTATCGGCAAACTGGGGATGGGCCAGAAATGGGACATAAAAGGCGAGGAGGGGCAGCAGCAGCACTAGCAGCGGTAGACCCCATTGCCGCCAGCTCCCTGAAGGGTGCGATCGCTGAATGCGCACCAGCAAATAGCCCACTGGCAACAGAATTCCGCTCGCTTCGTAATGAGCTAGCAGACCAGTGGTGAAAAATAAGGCCGCTAAGACACCGTACCGGGCGATCGCCTGGGGCTGCTGGGCAAGGCGATATAACACCAGAATCACCAGCACACTCATCAGAAACACCAGGCTCTGGTATTGCACCAGCCGCCCAAACCCGATCAGATAACCATTCAGTGCCAAGAAAAGGGCGGCAGCCCAACCCGCTAACGGCCCCCACAGGCGATGCCCTAAAACAAATACGGCCAGCAAGCCAGCCAGGTTAGCCAGAGCAAACAGGGAACGGGCGATCGCCTCAGTTAATTCACCCGTGAGAGCATACACCACCGTAGGCAAGAGAATTTCGGCTGGCCCCTTGCGATGTAAAAAGAGCACATCTTCATACCCCTGGATCACCGCTGCTGCGCGCAGGGCGGCCCGTGCCTCATCGCCATGAAAGTCGGAATAGCCCAAGTAGGCAAATCGATAAAAGCCCCCCAGCAGCACCAGGAGCAATAGCCCTAAACCCAACCACGGCAGCGATGATGCTGGATAAACCCGCTGCCCTGCGCTCTTGCAGGGAAGAGAAGCCGGGGGATGAGGAAGGGTATCTATCTCTGCGGATGGCTCGATCGTCTGGAGTCCCCCTGTCTGAAGGCCCACCCAGCCCGCCAAAACCAGTGACAGTCCATCAAAGGCACCTAGGCTTTGCCACTGGCTCACGCCACCAGGTAAATAGCTGAGGGCCAGCATCCCCAGGATCATCAGGCCATAGGCACTGCCCATGACGAAAATCCAACGTTCCCAGCCCCTCGGTGCCGCAGGTTGCTGCCCAACCCACGCCATAACCCAGAGGTAGCCAGGGATGCCACCTGCGATCGTCAAGGCCGCGATCGCCCGTACAGCCAACGGTGCCGGTAGCCACAAGACCAAATGGGCAATCGCCCCGATCGCCAGCAATAGCCATCCCTGGTTAGGGAGCCAGCGTCTAGACTCGCGGGTATCGGCAGTGGGGCTGAGCCAGGAAACCACTGACAACAGTCGCGCAACCCGATGCGTGAATGACCACACGGTTGCCCTATCGTCCTTTCCCCTTACCTTAGCGCACCGATCGCCCTCAACCATTAACGCACGGTCTTAAGGCTATCCATGCGGTTATTAAAGCGCTCGGTAAAGATACTCAGCACCGTCCGCTTGCGCACCTTGATTTGAGCATTCACTTCCATCCCCGATTGCAGGTTAATTGTGTTGCCATTCTTGAGCCGGAACTCCTGCTCATCCAGTTCAATCCGGGCGGGGAAGGCATAGAAGGGACGCTCTTGCGTCGGAGCCAAGGCATCGGAGCCGATCGAGACCAGCTTGCCACGCAACACCCCAAACTCCGAGGAGGGGAATGAGGAGACCTGTAGCTCCACTGGCATACCTGGCTCTACAAAACCAATATCCCGGTTAGTCAGGTAGACCGTTGCCACCAAATTATCTTCCGGCACAATCTTCAACGCGGGTTGCGCCCCCGGATTAACGGGAGAGATTACTTGGCCCACCGCCGTGATCTGGAGATCAAAGACCGTGCCCGTTGCCGGTGCCCGTAACTCCCGATAGGCGTTAGCAACTTCAGCCTTGGCGAGTTGACCGCCGGTCTCCACCAGACGCTTCTGATTGTCAATCAACAATCGATAATCCTGCTGGCGGGTCCGCCCAATCTGGGTATCAATGTCAGCAATCCGGCGTTGATTGTCAGCGATACGATCGAGGATCGAGCGTTGATTGGTCGCGATCGTGGTTGCTAGATCCTTCTCCGCCTGGGCGATCGACATTTCCAGACGCCGTTTTTCCCCGGTCAACCGTTCCACTTCGGAACGACGGATCAGGACATCCTGCATTTGCCGGTTGTATTGCAACTGGGAGAGCGCCCCCTCGGCAACTAGGGGTTGAATCTGCTCGAGAATCTTTTGGTTCAGTTCCACCACCTGTTGTGCCGTGAGTAACTGGGCACTGACCTGCTCATATTGCTTTTTCTGCTCTTGAATATCCCGCTCTTGCGAGGCAATTCGGGCATCAATTTCGGCACGACTGGCCCGTAGGAGTTCCTGCTGGACCGCATTGATCTGGGGATTTGGACCACCCGTCGGCGCTCCGCCCGTGAGGCGAGCTTCCAGAAACTGGTTTTCCACAATCAGGGTATTGCGCAGGTTAACCAGGGAAGCTAGGTCAGCCACATTGGGATTCGTGGGGTCCAACACACCCCCACCCAGCCGACTAGAAAAGCGCTTCTCATCAGCTTCTAATTGCTGCCGCAGTAGGCCATAGGACTGCACATCCGCTTCTGTGGTGCGCGGATCTAAAGAAATCAGCAGGTCACCTTTTTGTACCCGCTGCCCTTCCTGGACGTGAATAGCGGTTACAACCCCTGGATTGGGGGGCTCCACCGAGTGAACGGCCCCCTTGGGTTCCAAACGCCCTGTTGCCGGTACAGCCTGTTCGATCGGGGCAAAGGCCGCCCAGAGGACCCCTGCCGTCGTCACCCCAACGATCGTCCAGACCATTGCGTGGGACCAGAAGCGGTGCCGTTCCAGGATAATTGGCTGTTCGATCGGCAGTTCGAGGCTGTCCTTCGGGATGGCGATCTTTTTTTGCAGCGGGGGTTTGACCAGGGTTGAGGTTTGTCCCTGCAAGCCAGCGCCATTACCCGCGTGGCCATTGGCGTGACCATTTTGGGCAGGGTACCCATTCCCATTTCCATTGGCGGGATGGCCGTTATGATCTCTGGGCGACTGTGGCATGGCGGTGACTCCTTAAAAGCCTGAAGTTCTTAGGTTGGGGGAGA
>JBBILC010000162.1:0-9593 GCA_037445115.1 Coleofasciculaceae cyanobacterium bin_20 | reverse complement strand
AGGATTAGTGTGTCTATTTTTAGAAAATAAAATCTTAAGATTCAACACTTCTGTAAAAGATCAATAAGCTACCATAGGTCGCCATCACATAGAAGCAGATCCGTTCCTGTGGCTGCATGAGGCGCACCGCTGCCCAGCCCAAAAGGATCAGATAGGCAATCGCCAATAGGGAGGTTACGCCCAACAACAAGGGGAGACGCTCAAGGGCTGACGGAACGGGTAGAATAATCCCGGCATATTCAAAAAGTTTGCTGGGTAATTCCAGGACATTATTGCCGAACCTAGCCAAGGCTGACTGGGCCTTCCCACTAATGGGAACAATACTGCCAAAGTTCACCTTGTTATAGATTAACCAAGGGCTAACGGTCAGTAGGGAAGTCATGCCCATGATGAACGACTCGCCTAGCCGTCGCGGTAGTTCTGATCGCGGCGCTGGCCCGATCAGCCCGAATAGGGTATGCCAACCCACGATCGCTGCGACGAGGAAAACGGCATCATTTCTGGCCCAAAAGGTCAGCCCTAGGAGCACCCCCAACTGAAGGGCAAAGATCAGGTGCAACTGGGTATCCGCCCGATCGCGTTCATGCTGATACCAGACATAAACCGATAGCAAGACCATAAGGCCATAGAGTCCGGTTTCCAAACAATTCATGCTGTGGGGAACGACGATCGCGCTTGCATACCACAGGCCCGTGATCAGTGCGGCCATTTCCTGAGCCTGTTCCCGCTCCCGTAAGACCGCACTGGCTAGTAAAAATAAGAGGGCAGCGGCGGCCAAGCTAAAGACGACCTGAAAGACCAAAGCAATGACGACGCCGGTGGTCTTCTCCCCTCCCGCTAGCCAAAACCCTGCCGCCTGGATGAGGGTGAAGAGGGGCTGGGTTCCATTCGTGGGGATCGTGCCGTTGGCCGTGCTCATGCCATTGCCAATCCCGATGTTTCGCGCGATCGTCAGCATTAAATAGCCATCCTCAGTCGGAAATTGGCGTAGTAGGCGCGGGGGGCTAAACAACGGTGCCAGCCGCGAGATTAAGCCAATGGCCATCAGGCTGGCCACAAAAAGCTGAAATACCTTAGCAGAGCGCATCATTAAACCGGAAGCTGTTAGGTCAATCTTTCTGAGCATAGCACTTCAGATTTAAATTGCAAATTAGAATCGAAAATTCACTTCTGAATCACCTAATTAGCATCTCGAAAAATACAAATTTTGTACTCAAAAGCAACCTAATTTCATCGGTTGGAACGGTTGAAATGACTCAATCTCAAATTGATCGAGATGCTCTCATGACTATTAGTATTCAGAAATATAATTCAACAAGATTGGATAGTAATAACATCCGACAGCAATCTTAATTAAAAAAATGCATCACTTGTTGAGATTATAACTTACCAAAATTCTGCCATTCTAAGGTGCTGTTAAGATTATTTATGTATTATAGCCTTTCTCGCTGTAGTGAAGTCTTTTTAAGCCTTGCGAGTAAAGGACTTTAACCAATGGCCTGTACCTCACTGGGTATGACCTCACTGGACATAGAAGTACTGTAATTTAGTAGGTTAGGTAAAAAACCGTGCAGCCCAAGAAAATGGGCGTGGTGGGTCTCGTAGGCTCGATGCCAACCGACAACCTAACCTGGTTAAAGGTGTTAACTATGACAGACTACGCGGTTAGAGGCCAGGGAGGGGGTTAAACTGTGATAGTTTTAAGAATGTCGTGAAATTGGGAGTTAGGGACTGGGATGATAGACCTTCCCCCTTCCAAAAAATGGAGAACATAACGAGGATGCTAAAGAAAGGGGTCACTGTTTGGTTTACTGGCTTAAGTGGAGCTGGTAAAACGACGATTAGCCATGCTCTCGCAGAGTGGTTGAAGGAGCAAGGGATTAAGTTTGAAATCCTGGATGGCGATATTGTGCGTCAGAATTTGACCAAAGGGCTGGGATTTAGCAAGGCCGATCGGGATGAAAACATTCGCCGAATTGGTTTTGTTGCCCATCTGCTGACACGGAATGATGTCCTAGTGCTCGTCTCTGCCATTTCTCCCTATCGCGAGATTCGGGATGAGGTGCGGCAGCGGATTGGCAACTTTGTGGAAGTCTATGTCAATGCGCCGCTGCAAGTCTGCGAAGAGCGGGATGTCAAGGGTCTATACCAAAAGGCAAGAGCGGGCGAGATTAAGGCATTGACCGGCATTGACGATCCCTATGAGGCTCCACTCCAGCCAGAGGTGGAGTGTCACACGGATCAGGAAACCCTAGCCGAGAGTTTGGCTAAGGTGATCACAACGCTGCAAAAGCTCGACTATCTGCCAGAGACGCTGGCCGTGCCTACCTAGGCGTTGTCTGATGGTACCCGCCCCCAATGGGCGGGGCATCCCATTCCCGAATTGGTGCAGAAACGGGTTCACGCGCGGAAAAGCGTCAACGTGCCAGCCCTCCAGAAATCCCGTACACTGGGCATAGATGTCGTGCCGATATCTGGCATTTAATTTGCAATTGTAGAGTCGCCCTATGCCGCCCCGTTGGCCCCGTAAACCCGATCGCCAAGACCCCGCCTATCGTCGTCTGGACGATCGCATGAATTTTGCGTTGCATGTTGCACTGTTTGCCGCGACCAATTCGGCGCTCTGGTTTGTCCAAACCCTGCACCACACCACGGATACCTGGGCGATTCAGGTGACTGGCCTTTGGTTAATCGCCCTCATCAGTCACGGGGTTTATATTTTTGCGATCGCGGACTACACCGCCGCTAACCCTTCCGAGGGGAAAGGTCCCTAGTGCCCCAGGGACAGGTATTGGGTGGTAGGTATGTGATGGATAGAGGATATTGCTATGGCCTATGCAAACACGACCGAAGTCATTGAAACCCTCGCGGCGGAAATTGGCGATAACATTTATATAGATATTGCCAAGTGGCATCTGTATCTTGCCAACGCCCATCTTCATACCCTCCTCGCCGAGCAGCTTTACCCAATGATCGCGACGGGGACGGTGGATTCCGATCGCGTCCAGGCAATCCTGCAATCTATCCCCGTCAAGCTAGGGGGGGGGCGTCGTGAGATTCCCCTCGCCGATCTGTTGCCGATGCAATGCCAGGTCACCCTCATCGATCTGCTCGAAGACTTTCTGCGTCGTCTCTAAGGGGTATGTTGAACCCTATGTCTAGACCGATATCCACAATGACGCTCCGTCCTCAGTTACCAGGAGGGAATGCGTAATGCCACCAGAAGCCAACCCATCTGAATCCGATCCCCAAGCCGCAGGGCTGTCTGACCTAGAACGCGAAATTCGGGCAGGCCGAGAATGGACGATCGCAGACATCATTGCCCAAGAAGGCGGCTCCTTCCTCAAGGGCGAATCCCCCATCCCCCGACCGCTGCAAGCCGAAGCCGAGATTCGCCTGTTCCTCGATCGTCACCTATCGGATACCTCTGGCGTCCTGAAGTCCACGCTGCAAACCTGGGTAAAAACAGAGTCGCCCCTCAGCCAGCACCTCGATACACCGCTGCAAGCGTTATATGAACTGCTTAACGCGATCGTCAAGCAGCCTTCCCTACTGTATGAATTTGTCCGACAAGTCGATATGCGCTGGGGACAGCTTTATGATGAGCGCCCCTATTTTCAACAACCGGGTCAACCAGCCCATCCCCATGACGAATACACCCACGAATCTGTCCACAGTACCCTCAGCGAACTCCTGGCCATCCTGAATGCTCAACTTTAGGCACCCGCCGCCTAACTTAGCACCGCCCAACCTAGCACCGCCCAACCTAGAGAACGGCCTGAGTCAGCCTCCCATAAATGGAGGCCCATAAAAAAGCGGAGTAGCCTCGACGCCACTCCCTGATGATGATGATCAAGATTAAGGTGAGGGGATATCCCCATGTGATGGGCCTATCCTAGCCCATGCCGAACTTAGGCAAGACCCGTATTGGTACCCGGTTTACCCGTGGCCAGTTCAACCTTCTTAATACTGCCACCCATCTTCATGATTCGCTGTTGCTCACTGAACCAATTCTCGAAGGGGACCAACTTCGTGAAATAGGTATTCTGAAGCTCCCGTTGGGTCCGGATGCGGGTTTGGCTGGGAACACAAGCCGTAATTTTGAACATGCGCATGGCGAGATAGCTCCTATAGGTGGGCAAATAGATGGGCAAATAGGATGAATCACTAGAAACTCGGAGAATGAAGGGAGAACCCCGCGCTTCATCGTGCAAATTGATAGCAGTTTGCTATGGAGATAGGCGGCGATCGCGCAATCTTATCGCTAATCGTGCAAAACCTGGGGGGTGAGAGTCAATCCTAAACTGCCAAAACCGATCCTATAGACCAGCCTTTAGCAGGCTAGCACTCACTCGCCACGCCCCAGGTCGCAGGCCCCAATCAGGGCTACTCAGACCTTAGCTCAGGCCAGAGCAGATGTAGTCGAGATATACACCCATTTCCTTGCCAGCATCAGCGCCCACCAAGCTAGCGGTCACTTCCTTGATGGCTTGGATGGCTTGGATGGTGGAGGAAACGGGAACACCCAGGGAGTTGTAGGTTTCCTTCAGACCATTCAGCACCCGCTCATCGAGGATGGAGGGGTCGCCAGCCAGCATGGCATAGGTGGCATAGCGGAGGTAGTAGTCGAGGTCGCGGATACAAGCAGCATAGCGACGGGTCGTGTACATGTTGCCACCGGGACGGGTGACATCGGAGTACAGCAGGGACTTGGCCACTGCTTCCTTCACAATCACAGCCGCGTTAGCACTGATCGTGGTCGCAGCGCGAACCCGCAGTTCGCCAGTTTGGAAGTAAGCCTTCAGCTTGTCCAGGGAAGCGCCATCCAGGTACTTGCCCTGAACGTCGGAAGAGTTGATGACAGCGGTAATTGCGTCTTGCATAGAATTAAATCCTCTGATTGTTACCAGTTTCAGTGTGGGTTAGGTTACCAATCGAAATTGGGTTCGCATCCAGTAGGGTTTACTGCAATGCGCCAATCACATAGTCAAAGTAGGCAGCGGCTTCTTGCGCATCTTCAGCCGACAGCAGCGACGTGGCAACGCCCTTGGCGGCCCGTACACCTTCAGCCACGGCTTCGATCGGGGTGCCCAGAGACTTGTACATTTCACGCACACCCACGACACCGATTTCTTCGATCGGGGTGACATCACCAGCAACAATCCCGTAGGTCACGAGGCGGAGGTAGTAGTCCAGGTCGCGCAGGCAGGTCGCGGTCATTTCTTCGCCGTAGGCATTGCCACCGGGAGAAACCACGTCAGGGCGCTTCTGGAAGAGTTGATCCCCAGCTTGCTTGACGATGCGCTCGCGAGACTCAGACAGGGTTTGGGCAATGCGAAGACGACGCTCACCACCGGTGACGAATGCCTTGATGCGGTCCAATTCGCCGGGGCTGAGATAACGGGCTTCAGCGTCCGCATTCACAATTGCTTTTGTGACAATACTCATTTATGGATTCCTCTTTAGAAAGCCAGATAGCCAGGTAAAGGAAGATGACAGACTCGGCACTCTCCGTTACAGACTAGGACCTAAGACCTACACCATAACGGTAGGGGATTACCGTGTCCGCAGACTTGGAAGCTAGCCCGGAAGGGTCGCGTTAAGCTGCTAGCGTCCGCAATCATTTTGAAGCATTTGGTTGACAGTCTTTGTTTTTCCTTAATAGTTTTTAACATTCCTTCTCAGTTTTAGGCTCCATTGGACCCCGGTTGGGGTTGGAGATCGTGGGCAAGTTGACGGGTGTAGAAGTGCCACTGGGTCACGAAGCGATCGCGATCGAAGCTGCGGGGGTCCTGACGTTCACCGGAGCGATCGACGGCGGCGTGGGTGGTAATGCGATCGGCGGGGACGCCGGTTTGGGCGACTAACCAGGCCAGGGATTGGTATTGGGCCTCGGTATAACCACTGTGTCTGGCCCCATTATGGAAGCCATCGGACGGGGTTTCCAGGGAGATGTGGTAAGCAAAGTTATTGACGGAGGGGGGGAGTCCAATTTTAGTCGTTACGGCTTCGGGACCATTGGGACCCTCAAAGGCTGAGTTGCCTGCCCCATAAGCCCGTTTTTCCGGCGGCACAATGTAAACGATGGTCCCCGCCAAATCGATCAGAGTATGGTAGCTGGCCTGTTCCGCATCGCGGTAGTGAGGGGTTTGGAAAAAGCCCACCGCACTGGCAGCGGACCCTACGGTTTCATGGAGCACCACGAGCAGGGCGTTATGGACCGGTTTGCCGTAGACATCAACCCGTACCCGATCGCCATAATTGGTGGGGTGGGCCAAGGCGACGGCCTGCTTCGGGGCATAGGCGGCTAGAGCATTGGGCACCGGTGCACGTTGTTGGGGAGGAGTGGTAGCCACCGGGCTAAAGGGTGAGGTATTCGCAGGTAACGGCTGAATTTTGGGCTGGGTTCCGGGCTGTCGCGTCTGTTGGGATTGGGAAAGATCACCAAACTCAAAGGCTTGGGAGATTATTTTGCCACCCGTGAGGGTTGCCTGGGTAACAGCGGCTGGTTCGCTAGACGCATTGGGCTGGGGTTGGTGGGCATTACCCATCAGCAGGGCGATCGTCAGGGACGATACGAATAGGACGATCGCTGATAATCTCACTATCCAGGTTTTGAATGGCATACGCAACACGCTCCGATCCTACCTCCACCACCCATTCAACGTCTGCCCCCATCTTTCCTATTGTCACCCTAGATCACAATAGGGACCACTCCCAGACAGGGCATTCTCCCCAGTGAAGCACGATCGCTCCGGCGTCATCGTATTCTGGGTCGCAATTAGCCTACCAGGACCAGCCTTTGTCAGAGTATGGGTCACTGGGATAAGGTGCGTGCGATAACCAGGCGATTGCCCTCACCCCCCCAACGCCTGCTCTCCCAAGGAGCAAGGGTAAGCCGTGGCAAACCAGGCCGTAAGCCCTTATCCCCCAGGCAGAGGGGTTGGGGTGAGGGACCTCGAACTCACGTGGCCTCAGCAAGAATGTCAAAATGGGTAGGGCTGGCTCGTGGCTATCCAGGTTGGCAATCCGGGTTTGTTCTCCTGGCTGCGTTCTCCTGGGCCAAAAGGGAGCTGGTACAGCGATCGGGCAGTGGGTTTTCAGGAGCGGTGTATGGACTGGCAGGACGTTCGGGGTAACTGGGTGCTGATGCCGAAGCGCCCCGTCGGTATTATTCACTTTCTGGGGGGGGCATTCGTGGCCGCCATTCCCCAGGTTACCTATCGGCTTCTTTTAGAAGAATTACACCAGCAGCACTATGCCGTGATTGCCACCCCTTTTGTGAACACGCTGGATCATTTCGCGATCGCTGACACCATTCTCCTCAGCTTTGAGCGCACCTTGGAGCGATTGCGCGATCGGGGGTTACTACCCTATTATCTGCCGATCTATGGAATTGGACATAGTATGGGCTGTAAGCTTCATCTTTTAATCAATAGCAATCATGAAGTTGAGCGGGCTGGGAATGTCTTTATTTCCTACAATAATTACCCGGTTCGCCGTTCAATTCCCCTGGTAGAGCAACTATCGGGCTTGTTTGAACCGACCTTTCTCAAAGATGTCGAGTTTACGCCCTCGCCAGAGGAGATGACGCAACTGGTGACCCAACGCTATGGAACGCGTCGTAATTTGCTGATCCGGTTTACCAATGACGAGATCGATCAAACCCAAGCCCTTGCTCAGGTATTACTGCCTCGCTTTCCAAAGATGGTAACAAGCCAAGTGCTTCCGGGTAATCATCTCACCCCTCTGGGGCAAAACCTAACCTGGAAAGTAGGGAAAGCCTATTCACCCTTAGACGCGATCGGGCAATGGTTTAACCAAGAAGTTCATCGTGATTTTAACCAGATGAAGCAGGTAATATATCATTGGCTCAATCCGATCGCGACTCTCAGACGATCGCTATCAGGGCAGGGGTAAGTTGCTGTAGAAATGCTAGTTTCACAAACGGCTTTTTATTTAAACCCAACGCATCGACAATGTTCATTCGACAATGTTCATACTTTTTCCATGATCTGCTCTTGATGGATACTGCTAATGTTAAAGTTAGTCACGACTCGCCTGCCCTCCTGGTCCACACTTGGTTTAGCCATCCCATTGATCACCCTAAATGGCTGGGTTTTATTGTTAGTATTTCATTACTTTCAGCCATTGCCAAATATTTTAATTATCGCAACTCTAATTGCTTTTTTACTCGATTATCCCATTCAATTTTTACAGCGTTGGTGGGGCAAGCGTAATCTAGCTGTCCTGGCAGTATTACTGCTAGCAACCCTAATCTTTACGATCCTCATTGTAATCTTTGTACCTTTAGTTATCAAACAATTAAATGAGTTAGTGATTTCTTTGCCAAGTTGGTTTATTGCCGGTAAACAGCAACTTAAACTTTTACAGGATTGGGCGATCGAACAAAATTTACCTGTAGATGTGACAGGGCTGTTGAACCAACTTGCGGATCGGGTTTCAACCCAGGTGCAACGCTTTGCTAAACAATTGCTCAGTCTTGCCTTTGATACGATCGGCAGTCTTTTAAATATTATTTTGACAATCGTACTTTCTTTTTATCTTTCCCTGTATGGCGAACGAGTTTGGAAAGGGCTATTCTCGTGGCTCCCCTCCAATATGGGTAATGAGCTACAACAGTCCCTCAATCAAACCTTTCACAATTACTTTATTGGTCAGACGATCGTTGCTTTAATTGCCGGTACGGTGATGACGATCGTGATGATCCTGCTCAAGGTACCCTTTGGTCTGCTATTCGGCGTAGCCATTGGCCTCATGACCCTCATCCCCTTTGGGGGAACCCTAAGTTTGCTAGTCGTGGTTTCGCTCATTGCTTGGCAGGATATTTGGTTAGCCCTTAAGGTCTTTGCCATTGGCGAAGGGCTACTCCAGGTCAATGAAAATGTGATCGTACCGCGCATTTTGGGGGAAGCGATCGGTCTCAACCCTGTCTGGATTCTAATCTCCCTATTAATAGGTGCAAAATTAGGTGGCCTACTAGGCGCTCTCATTGCCGTACCCTGTGCTGGCTTTGTCAAACAGGTTGGCGATCGCTGGCGCGAAGCCCACCCTCCGATACTCAACCCATCCGATTAAAGGCGAAATAGCCATTGTCAATTCTCGCTAGGTTTGTAGTGACAACTAAAGTTGTCAAAGTACCCGCATTTGAACTTTTCCAACATTGTTTAAGTAACGCGATCGTTCAAGACCGCAACAGGTTGCTCTTCAATGGCCGTCACGGCCCGATGGAGGTGGAGCGGGAGGCGAATAGTAAAGGTTGTTCCTTCACCAACCTGAGTTTGGCATTGCAATTCACCCCCATGTTTCTCTACCACAATTTGATGACTAATCGCTAGGCCCAAGCCTGTACCCACGCCTCTGGGTTTTGTTGTATAGAATGCCTCGAAGATTTTGTCAACATCCGCAGTTGCGATTCCTGTACCATTGTCAACAATCTGAATTTGGACGTGGCTAGTGTTGGGTTGATCCAGGTTAATACAAATCCTTGGTTGCCAGTCGGGTGGTTTTGTAGCGGGAGCAGAAGTGTTGAATGATAGGAAATGTGTTAAAAAATAGCCTCTAATCGTGTA
>JBBILC010000161.1:0-9596 GCA_037445115.1 Coleofasciculaceae cyanobacterium bin_20 | reverse complement strand
AGTAACGACTTGAGGCGTTGCAGGCTAAAGCCTGAACTACAAACGTTGCATAATTCATAATTAATGATGCGCTGCACTAGCCCTTGTCCTGTGCCACCCATGACCGCAAACTGCCCCGCCATTCAAATTCGCTACGCCCAACAAGCTGATGTCCCGGCCTTGGCCGATCTCTATTACCAGAGCGTCCTCGCCACTGCTCCCCAAGCCTACACCCCTGCCCAAACAGCAGCCTGGGCAGCCTTTGCCACCGACTTGCCCCAATTCCAACGGTTTATTCTAGGGGTGACGACCTACGTTGCCACTAAGGCTAACGCGATCGTCGGTTTTGCGGGCATTGGGGCCACTGGCCATGTCGCATCCCTGTATGTTCACCCCCACTTTGCGCGTCAGGGCATTGGGTCCTTACTGTTGCAGACCGTTGTGCAGCACGCCCAAAACCAGCACTTACCACGCCTCTATGCGGAGGCCAGCGAGTTCAGCCTAGGGGTATTTCAGAAATTTGGCTTTGCTCACTACCAAACAGAAACTGTCGATCGCAAGGGGGTACGGTTCACCCGCTACCTAGTTGAACGCTTGTTCACATCCCCCCCTGTACCATCCCAACCCGATTAGCAAGGCCGCCCACCCATGATCACTGAGAACGCGATCGGCACCTCCTTTTGTTGGCATCCTCACGGCGCTGAAGACGCGGCGAAACCTAGCAGTTGAGGGTGTTAGGTCTTGCACACTCGACACCAACCGACAAGTCCCCATTTGAGGTATAGCAGATCACTCGGCAATCAGGGTGGCTAAGGCTTGCTCTAGAGCCGCGATCGCGGCCTCGACCTCCGCCTCGCTCACAATCAATGGGGGCACAAACCGCACCACCTGGGGACCTGCCGGGACGATGAGCAAACCTGCCGCGATCGCGGCCTTCGTGATCGCCGCTGCCGTGAGTTCGCTGCCCGCCTGGAGCACCAGGCCATTGAGTAAACCCCGACCCCGCACCCCGGCGAGATGCTTAGGATAGCGTTGGGCCACTTGCTCCAGCGCCGATCGCAATTGCTGTCCCCGTGCCTCCACATTGGCCAGCAGGTTTTCCCGCTCCAGGGTTTGGCACACCGCGAGGGCCACCCCACAGGCAAAGGGATTACCGCCGTAGGTACTGGCGTGTTCCCCCGGCTCAAAAATATCGCAGGTGGCTTTACACAACATCGCGCCAATGGGAATTCCACCACCGAGGCCCTTGGCACTGGTGAAGATATCCGGCTCAATACCCAGGTGCTCGTAGCCCCACCATTTCCCCGTGCGGCCAATCCCGGTTTGCACCTCATCCAGGATCAATAGCATCCCGGTTTCATCGCAAATCTGGCGCACCAGTTGGAAATAGTCGCGATCGCCCGGACGAACCCCCCCTTCCCCCTGCACGGGTTCCAGGAGGATCGCCGCCGTGCGTTGTTGGCCCTGGTTGAGTTCGACGACCGCCCGTCGCAGGGTATCCGCATCGTTGTAGGGAATGTAGTGAAAGCCGGGAACGAGGGGGGAAAAATGCTGGTGATACTTGGGTTGGCCAGTGGCGGTGACGGTGGCCAAGGTGCGCCCGTGGAAGCTGGCCTGAGCCGTGAGGATAATCGGGTGGTCAATATTCAGCACCGTGTGGGCATATTTGCGGGCCAGTTTGATCGCCGATTCATTGGCTTCGGCTCCGGAATTGCAGAAAAAGACGCGATCGGCACAGGAATGATCAACTAACCAACGGGCCAGGGCACCCTGTTCGGGAATGTAATAGAGGTTAGAAACATGGTGGAGCTTTTGCATCTGCCGCGTCACAGCTTCCACCATCACCGGATGGGCATGGCCCAAGGTACAGGTGGCAATCCCTGCCACGAAGTCGAGGTAGTCCTTACCCTCCGCATCCCAAACCCGGCAACCCTGGCCACGGATCAGGGTCAATGGGAAACGGGCATAGGTCCCCATCACGGTTTGATCAAAGACCGCCACCTGTTCCAGGTGGGGAGGCTGGCTCTCAACGGTGGGGGGATGGGGTAGGGTCTCGGTACTCACGATCGTCTCCTCGGTAAATTGGGCAGGATTCAGCCACCACGAACAAGTTAGGAAAAACACCTATTAGGTCACGATATCAAATTCACGATCGCATCAGGCGCGGGAAAGGTTGGCGTTTCATTACGATCCCCACGGCGACCACAGCCGCTTAGAGGGTGTTTGAAAAGTCCAGAAACCAGCCGTTTTGGCGACTGAAGTCGCCACTACAAACGCAAAGCAACACTTAGGACAGCCAAACGTCGAGGTTCGTAGTCGCGGTTAAAACCGCGATCCCCCTTTTAAAACAGCCGTTTAGGACTCGGTGTCCTCGCGGTACTGGGCCTCAGCCTCGATTTTTTCTTGATGCTCTGCCTCCTGTTCAATGAGATCGCGATCGGTATCGTAGACAATATCGCGATCGCGGATCACGACTTCGGTTGCAAACTGCTGGGCATACAGTTGTTTCTGTTCAAGATCTGGGCTAGGGGCTTGGAGCGGGATTGTGCGCTGCGATCGCCGCTGGTTGCGGGCCGCCACCCGTTGATTACGCAGTTGCAACCACAGGTAACGCACGATCGGGACAAGCACGACCCCGACGCCGTAGCCTAACAGGAGCCAATAGATCGACTGAACAAAACCAATAAACCCTTCCAGGTCTGCCGGATTGGCCTGGAGTAAACCCCCCAGGATCAGGGCACCCCCCACGTTGACCGCCGCGAGAATGATTACACCCGTGGCCTGACCCGGTGTGGCTTGGGTGAAGGGCCAGCGGTGTTCCCGTAGATAGTCCGGTACTCGTTGGGATTGGCTCTGCTCTGCCGTTACTTGCAGGGCGGGGAAATCATAGACCAAGCCACCCTCTGGACTTACCTGGGGACGCCCATCAAACCGAGCCAACACGGGCAGCATATAGGTTTCGTATTCCTGATCCGATTGCGATCCCAGATCATCCAGATAAGGGGCAATCTGTTCAGCCACAACCACACCTTGGTGGTTACTAATCGTGGTGGCGATCATCTGCCAGCGGCGATCTTCCAGGTCGGCATTGGGGTTGCCATCCCCAAAGAGGAAGGAATACACGGCTTCCAGAAAATTGAGTTTGCTGCCTTCGGCCTGGGGTTTAGGGCGGCGTTTGGCCGGTCGGCGGTCATCATCAAAGGGTTCAAAAAATAAGGACCACCGGGAGAGCAGGTAGCTATAGCGTTGCAGTTGCCAGAGGAAAAAGAGATCCCCGCCACTCGATCGCCGCTCCCGCTCTTCTCCCTCCTGACTTTGTTGGGCAAATACGAGGATGATAATGGCCGTGAAGATAATGATGATCGAGATGACGAGGGCAATGCCAAAGGAGATGCGAATGAGGTAAAAAAGGATCTGCCAGAGTTTTTGCAATCTGGCTTGCATCTGTGATCGCCGGGATCGATCTTGCAGGATCGCCTGAAAATTATCTGGAAACTGGTAAACTATGTCCCCCGACTCGGCGACTTGCAGGCGTCCCCCCGCCTCAGCGGCCAGGGTGGCCAACTCACGCCGCACCGTATCGAGTTCCAATCCCGATCGCGTGGCCACGTCCCCGATTGTCACCCGATAGTTCAGGGCGGTGACTGCCTCCATCACGGTTGTCTGCGTTGCCATGTCCCCCTCCCCACCGCGATCGTGCGCGTGTCATCGATGCTCAAAGAACTATTCCGATCCTAGCGAGTCAGACCGCGATCGGGGGTGTGCTGGGCTGGGGTGTTGAAAGCCATACACCCCTTGCTGCCAACTTGTTGCTGATTTGTTGCTGGTTTGTTGCTGATTGTTACCGATAATTGATAGCTCTTTACGATTGGCCAAGCTGTGTGTAGCAATATGTGGCAACAGGTCTAATTTTGTGAACGGGTGGGCGTTTTTCGATGGCATCACCGAAGATTAATCATAGTTCCCCGTTTGGAGGGTCGGAATTATGATGCTGACGTCACCGAAAGTGATTTATCACAACCTCAATCTACTGGAGCGGGTTGATGCTGCGACCAGTGCGGTCTACCGGGAATTGGCGCAGGAAGCCATTACCGATCCCGACATTAGCCTCAACTGGCGGCAAGCCATCTCCGATCGCCTCAACCGTGCCAATGTGCTGCTGGGTATTCAAGCCACGGACGGCACCGACAGTTACTAACGCTGCCCAGCTAGGGGACGGGACGCCGCGTTCGGCGTTGGGTGGTTTACGTTACCATTGAGTAACTCTGCTTTCGTTGCTCAAGCACCCGTGATGAAACAACCGATTCAGGCTGCTCAGTCCCCCTACTATGGCGATGCCTACTATCGCACACCGCCCCCGGATTTGCCGTCCCTACTGCTCAAGGAACGGATTGTTTACCTGGGCCTGCCCCTGGTCTCGTCGGATGACTTTAAGCGGCAGTTGGGGGTCGATGTCACCAAGCTGATCATTGCGCAGCTCCTCTATTTGCAATTTGACGATCCCGATAAGCCGATCTATTTCTACATCAACTCGACCGGTACCTCCTGGTATACGGGGGATGCGATCGGCCAGGACACGGAAGCCTTTGCCATCTGCGACACGATTAACTATGTGAAGCCGCCCGTCCATACGATTTGCATCGGTCAGGCAATGGGGACAGCGGCCATGATCCTGTCGGCAGGGACCCCTGGATACCGGGCCAGCTTACCCCATGCCACGATCGTCCTCAACCAACCCCGTGTGGGGATGGGGCGCAGTCAGGCCAGTGATATTCAGATTCGCGCACGGGAAGTGTTGGCTAATAAAACCGCCATGTTGGATATTCTGGCAAAGAATACGGGGCAACCAGCGGAAAAAATTGCCAAGGATACCGATCGGATGTTTTACTTAACGCCCCAACAGGCGAAGGAATATGGCTTAATCGATCGCGTCCTGGAAAGCACCAAGGACCTGCCCAAGCCGATCCCGGCAGGTATCTCCTAGCGATCGTTGCCATCATTGCTGTCTCTGGTTTTCCCTCTGCACCACGCCATCACGCTAAACGACCTATGCCTGTCGATGAAATCCTGCGCGTTCCCTACAACATCCCCGGTAGTCCCTACTGGCAGTGGATTAGTATTTATACCCGGCTGAGCCAGGAACGGATTATTTTCCTGAACCAACCCCTAACCACAGGGCTGGCCAATTCCCTCGTCTCGGCCATGCTCTACCTGGACTCCCAGGACCAAACCAAGCCGATCTACCTGTATATCAACTCCTTTGGTGATCCGGTAGCGGCGGGCATGGCCAATGAGTCGGCGGGGATGATCTCGGTGACGGCGGGGTTAGCGATTTACGACACCATGCAGTATGTCAAGTCCGAATTGGTGACTGTGTGCCTGGGGCAGGCGATCGGGATGGCGGCGGTGTTGCTGGCGGCGGGGACGAAGGGAAAGCGGGCCAGTTTGCCCCATGCCATGATTGCCCTCACCCACCCCCAAGTGGGGACCCAGGGGCAGGCCACCGATATTCAAATCAATGCCCAGGAGGTGTTGGCAAAACGGGTCACCGTTCTGGAGATTCTGGCCAAAACCACGGGACAGCCGACGGAGAAGCTGATCAAAGATATGGATCGCTTTTTCTACCTTACCCCGGCCCAAGCCCTAGACTATGGCCTGATCGATCGGGTCCTGGAACCAACTGCGACTCCTGCGGCCAGCCCAGCCTAAGTCTCAGCCACCGCTTGTGGGGTGGGCAGCCTGAATGCCAGATGGGATTTTAGATTTTGGGATTTTAGATTTTAGATTTGCAGGATATTGTGGGGTAGGCATCCTGCCTGCCCTCGATCATCAATGTTCTGCCCTCGATCATCAATGTTCTGCCCTCGATCATCAATGTTCTGCCCTCGATCATCAATCTCCGGCTCGATCAGCCATCAATCTCCGGCTCGATAATTAATCAATCTCCTAGGAGTATTCCCATGCCTATTGGTGTTCCCAGCGTTCCCTACCGCCTTCCCGGTAGTGCCTACGAACAATGGATTAATATTTACGAGCGCCTGTTTCGGGAGCGCATTATTTTTCTCTCGGAGGAAGTCGATGACGGCATTGCCAACGCGATCGTGGCCTATCTGCTCTATCTCGACTCGGACGATCAAAGCAAGCCGATCTACCTGTATATCAACTCCCCCGGTGGTTCAGTCACGGCGGGGATGGCGATTTATGACACCATGCGCCACATCAAGTCGGAGGTGGTCACCATTTGTGTTGGGTTGGCAGCTTCGATGGGGTCCTTCCTGTTGGCGGGGGGGACCAAGGGTAAGCGATTGGCCCTGCCCCACTCGCGGATTATGATTCACCAGCCGTCGGGCGGCACGCGGGGACAGGCGACAGATATCGAAATTGAGGCCAGGGAAATCCTGCGCATTCGCCACCAGTTGAACCAAATTTATGCCGAAAATACGGGACAGCCGTTGGAAAAGATCGAGCGGGATATGGATCGGGATTTCTTCATGTCGGCGGAGGAAGCCCGGGACTACGGGCTGATCGATCGCGTCATTGAAGATCGGGCAATGGCGAATTAGGGGGTATGGGCCTCCTCATGGGGCAATGGAGCTACCCTTGGCCATGCCGAGCAACCCCTCGAACGTCCATTGGGGGATTGACGCTTCGGCATTTTGCCCCCATAGTTGAGAGCATCGCCCAGGGTGTCAAAACACACGGGAAGGGTGTCGGAGCAGTGCTACGCTGGACTGGCAGTCGTCCTTGAACACTGGGAAAATGACGGACTTTTGCCTGAATTTCCGTACATTGCCCCCGATGGATGGTCATGAATCTTGCTGATTGCTATCGCCTATTAGGGTTACGATCGGACGCGTCGGCGACTGACGTGAAGGCGTCCTATCGGCGGCTAGCTCGGCAATACCATCCGGATATCAACCCGGACGATCGCCAGGCCCATGATACGTTTCTCCTGATTACGGAAGCCTACAAGGCTTTGATGACGGCACTCCCGGCAACTGAGGTTGAGACAACCCCCCGACAATATCGGGTTACGCCACCAGCGACGGCCCCGGTGGGAACGCCTAGGCCGCTGAGTGAGATCGAGCAGCAACTTAAGCAATCTGCCTATCAACAACTTCAGGAGTTGCTCAAACAACAGCGTTTTCCCCGTGCGATCACGCTGGTGGAGGGATTGGCGCAGCGGTTGTCCCAGGATTTGGAAGTCCGGCAATGGCAGGCGATCGTCTATCAACGTTGGGGGCATTATTTAATTAAGGAGCATCAGTTCAGTAAGGCAAAGGTCTATCTGCAAAAAGCACTTCGGGTTGATCCCCATAATCGCTCGTTGGCGCTCGAGGTACAGCGGGATCTGAATAAGCTGGAGCAGGTCTTTCACTAGGGTTGAGGGTGCTGGACGGGGCGCGTAGGCTTTATGATGAACCACGAAGACACGAAGGGCAGGAAGGGGCACGAGGTTTTTGGCGTCTTGGTATCTTGGTGTCTTGGTGTTATTTTCACGATTTCCGGTGGCTAATAAGTCTTCTTTCCAAAATAAAGTGATTGCAATTACGGGGGCATCGGGTACCTTGGGTCAAGCTTTGATCAGGGTGTTCTCTCAGGCTGGGGCAACCGTAATGGCCCTGACGACCCATGCGGAGGCAACGTTTCCCCCTGGGACGAGGGTGATTCCGTGGCAGGTGGGTCAAGAGCAGGAACTACGATCTCAGCTACAAGGGGTCGATATTTTAGTGATTAATCATGGCGTGAATGTCTACGGCGATCGTACCCCCACAGCCATTCACCAATCCTATGAGATCAATACGTTTTCTGTGCTTCGATTAGCGACTTTATTTTTAGAATTGATAACAGCGGGTCCTGAGGCCATCGATTGTGCGCCTAAGGAACTTTGGATCAATACTTCGGAAGCGGAAGTCAGTCCGGCGTTTAGTCCCCTTTATGAACTGTCAAAACGGGCCATTGGGGATTTAATCACATTGCAACGTCTCGATTCACCCTGTGTGATTCGTAAACTGGTGCTGGGTCCCTTTAAGAGCCAACTCAATCCCTATGGGGTGATGTCGGCAGATTGGGTCGCCCGGGCAATTGTCACCTTAGCCCAATGGCAAGTGCGTAACATTATTGTGACGATTAACCCCTTTACCTATTTGGCTTTTCCCCTTAAAGAACTGAGCCAATCGCTTTATTTCCGGTGTTTTTCTCGACGCTCTGACCCTGAAAATACCCCCTGAAAATAACGGGTTAAGGGGTGATCAGGATCTTGTAGGTATCAGGGGTTGGATTACAGGCGCGTTCGACGGCTTGAGCTAGGTCCCGCAAGGGATAGCGATCGCTAATGAGGGCATTGATATCCAGCCGTTGGTTAAAAACCAGATCGGCGGCAAGGGCCTGAAGGCGATAGGAGGAACTGTAACTGCCCATGAGATCAATTTCGCGCCGGTAAAGAATATTCGGATTCAGGGGAATTTCGACCTCATCCGGGAATTCAGCAAAGAACAAAATTTTGCCCCCCTTACGGGTACAGTCGAGGGCTTGGAAGAATGCCCGATCACTGGGAACAGCTAGGAGGGTGGTATCTACCCCTAGGTCATCGGTAAGGGCTTGGATTTTCTGGGTTAGTTGGGGATCACGGGCATCAAAGGCGGCCTCTGCGCCAACTTGCAGGGCCTTACCGATACGGCTGGGTAGCAAATCTGTGGCGATCGCCCGCGCCCCGAAGTAGCGCACGAGCATGATAAACATCAAGCCGATCGGGCCAGCACCGGTTACCAAGATGGTTTGGCCAGGAGCCACCTGGGCTTTTTTCACAGCCTTCAGGCAGCAGTTGGTCGGTTCCACAAAACTGGCCTGCTCAAAGCTGACTGTATCCGGAATCCGGATCAGGCCACCGTGGCGCACAATATGCCCCGGTACTTTGACATATTCCGCAAAGCCGCCACCACTGGGAATAAAGCCTGCTGTTGTGGTGATCGTTTTATACACCTCACACATGGAAAAGTTATCGTTGAGGCAATAGCGACAGTGCATACAGGGAATGTGGTGTAGCACCACCACGCGATCGCCCACCTGCCAATCGGTGACGGCTTTTCCCACCGCCGCGATCGTCCCAGCGGTTTCGTGCCCAAAAATCCGGGGCGGTTCGTAGAGGGGATAGCAGATTTTTTTGATATCGGACTGGCATAGCCCCACGACCCGTACTTGCACTAATACCTCGTCGGTATCAATATCTGGCATGGGGACATCCTCATAGCTGAGTTGGTTCACGCCCCGAAAAACCTGCGCTTTCATAAACTTACGCCACCCTACCAACAGGAACCGCAAACGGAAGCAGTACACTCCTCAGGTTACCTGAGTGCAGGCTTATTTTAACGACAACTAATGGGGAAGTGGGGCAGGGGGCGCTCTGCGAGCGGGACAGCCGAGACGGCTATCCCACAAGATTTCACAAGATTGGCGCTTTGCAAGCAGGACAGCCGAGACGGCTATCCCACAAGGTTGAAGAGTATGAAGCGTGAAGATGGCTAAAGCGGGTGACTCCTCCTTATTGGATGTGGGTAGCGACAGTGAAGCTGTGTGTGTTGTTTTTAGCACTGACGCGCAGTGCGACAGAGGTGAGG
>JBBILC010000160.1:0-9762 GCA_037445115.1 Coleofasciculaceae cyanobacterium bin_20 | reverse complement strand
CACGATTAGAGGCTATTTTTTAACACATTTCCTATCATTCAACACTTCTGGATCTTTTACTACGGCTTTCTATTTGGCGCTCCCCACTTTGTCAGCCGCTATTTATTCCCCCTTTCGCCCTTTTTTGCCCTTTTCACCGTAGCCATGGTCGGCGCAGGGGTTAGGCGCTGGCCAGTTGGGGGACTCGTCCACCGTTTACTCCCCTATGGGGGCCTTGCTTTACTGGTTTTGGTTTTGCTATTAAATGTTCGGCTGTATAAGCTGGGCACCACCCATGAACACTTTCAAGTGGTGGGCTGGGTTGACCAAAATGTTGAAGCGTTGACCTGGGTGGGGGCGGTTCAGACGGGGACCTTAGGGTTTTTCCACGATCGCACCATTAACCTGGATGGGAAAGTCAATCCGCAAGCACTGGATGCGGTGCTCAAACGCCAGATCCCGACCTATGTTGTGGAAGCAACGTTTGATGATCAGGGTCGGCAAATTGACTATTTAGTAGATTGGGTTGGGATTGCGGGTTGGATGGAATTGGAGCCGATAAAGTCTCATTTTGAATTGCTTGTTAAAGACGAACAGCAAAATTTAGCCGTGTTACAACGTCGCAGCAATTAACCCTGGGGGGCGGGGTCGCAGGGGGAGGATTGCTGATAGACTAGCCCCCAGGCACGGCGGGTTGGACCGCCGCCGCCCTGACTTTGCTATTCACGCTCGTGAGCAACCATGTCCTTAGGTCAAGAACCGCCCCAACACCTGAAATCATCGCTGTCCTACTGTGGGCGCAAGTTTAACTTTGAGGTTTCGCGGCTACGCTTACCCAATGGAGCGATCGGGGATTGGGAGTGCATTCGCCATCCCGGTGGTGCCCTGGCCGTGCCAGTAACCGCTGAAGGCCAACTGGTCCTTGTGCGCCAATACCGCTTTGCCGTGTGTGGCCGCCTGCTGGAGTTTCCCGCCGGGACCGTGGAGCCGCACGAGAATCCCCTGGTAACAATTCAGCGTGAACTGGAGGAGGAAACTGGCTATCACGCCGATCACTGGCAATCCTTGGGCAAATTTCCCCTGGCCCCAGGGTATTCCGATGAGTTTATTTACGCCTACCTGGCCCAAGATTTACACCTGCTTGACACCCCGCCAGAACAGGATCTTGATGAGGATATCGAGGTGGTTCTGCTGACACCCGCAGACCTGGAGCAGGCAATCCTGGCCGGTGACGCGATCGATGCCAAAACGATTGCCAGCTTCTTCCTCGCCCGTCCTTACCTGGAGTAATCAGATCTGGGGCAATCGGGCGGGGCGATCGCCTAAGCGAATCCCTTCCCCCGCTGGGGGGAGGTAGGCAGGCACAGGCATTTATCCAATTGGGCACGGAGGGTGGCGTGGTCCAAATCCTGGCCAATCAACACCAGTTGGGTTTGGGGTTCGCCTTTCCACGCTTCATCATCCAGGGAAAAGCGCTTGCCACTGAGGTGAAAAATGTGCCGTTTCGGGCTTTCGTCAAACCAGAGGATGCCCTTGGCCCGGAAAACCGTGGCGGGCAGTTGGTTGTCCAAAAAGTGTTGGAACTTGCGGATTGAAAAGGGACGATCGCTTTGGAACGACAGGGATGTGAACCCGTCAACGGCCAAATGATCGGACGCCGGGTGATGGGCGTGATCGTGCCCATGCTCATGTTCGCAATGGCCGTGCTCATGATCGCAATGGCTGTGGTCATGGCCGTCATGGGGGTGCCCATCGTGCTCATGTTCGCAATGGCCGTGCTCATGATCGCAATGGCTGTGGTCGTGCCCATCATGGTCATGTTCGTTGTGGGCGTGATCCGGCGTGCGATCGGGGCTGGGATTGAAATACTTATCGGACTCAAACAGGCCCACACTCAGGATCAGCGGCAAGGGGATATTCCCCTTCACTGTCCGCAATACCCTGGCATCCTTCTTGATATCGCGGATACGGACCTCCAGCAGATCCAGGTCCGCCGCATCCACCAGATCGGCCTTATTCAGCAGAATAATGTCCCCGTAGGCAATTTGATTATAGGCAGCCTGACTGTTGAAGAGATCCAGGCTGTAATTTTCAGCATCCACGAGGGTAATAATCGAGTCCAGACGGGTCAGGTCCCGCAACTCCGTTCCCAGGAAAGACAGGGCCACGGGCAGGGGGTCCGCCAACCCTGTGGTTTCGACAACCAGGTAGTCTACCCGATCCTGACGTTCCAGCACCTTGTAGACAGCCTCAATCAGATCATTGTTGATCGTGCAGCAGATGCAGCCATTGCTTAGCTCCACCATGTCATCGTCGGTGGCGATGATCAGTTCATTGTCAATGCCAATCTCGCCAAACTCATTGACCAAGACCGCTGTCTTAATTCCCTGCTGGTTGCTGAGGATGTGGTTTAGCAGGGTGGTCTTGCCGCTGCCCAGGAAACCCGTGATGATGGTGACGGGCATCCCATGCTTGGGGGCGTCCATAGCGATCTCGGTGGCGGGGGAAAGGGTGGATTGCGTCATAACCGACTATTGTGGGGGGAACCGAAGGACTATCCATGAGCCTAGCAAAAATTTTGCTGATCCTGCGGCAAGATTTGGTCGCCAGGGTTGTTGGCATCAGGATGGACTCATGGCGGCGATCGGCAGGAATTTCCACAGCCGCCTTGCGAGGGGAGCCGTACCGATTAAGGGAGGGGGGCACGACTGGGTATCTTGGGCGTAGGCATGGTTCAATATTACTCATCCTTTTACGAGTATTTACATGACAGCAACGACGGAAAAGCCGACGCTGGCATTCAGCCCCTCAGCCAACGTCGAGTTTCAATTAAAAGATGTCATCAAGAGCATCCCCCGCGAGTATTTTGAGAAAAATCGTCTGAAAGCCTGGTTTAACGTTTGCCTCAGTATTGCTGCCGTCAGCCTTGGCTATGTGGGCATTGCCTACCTGCCCTGGTATTTGCTGCCAGTTGCCTGGTTTTTCACCGGGACGGCCCTCACGGGTCTGTTTGTGATTGCTCATGACTGTGGTCACCGCTCTTTTGCCAAACGCCGCTGGGTGAACGATGTTGTCGGTCATGTGTTAATGTTGCCGCTCATCTATCCTTTCCATAGCTGGCGGTTACTGCACAACCATCACCATGCCCATACCAATAAGCTGGAGGAGGATAATGCGTGGCGGCCTTGGACGGCGGAGGAATATGCCAACGCTAGCCCTTTCATGCAAGGGTTTTATCGATCGCTCCGGGGGCGTTTGTGGTGGCTAGCCTCGATCGCCCATTGGGCCACCCTCCACTTTGACCCACGCCAGGTCGCCCCGAAGCATCGCAATCAGGTCAAGCTGTCGATCGCGGTGGTGGCTATTTTTGCGGCGGTCTTCTTCCCTACCTTGATCCTGACGATGGGGGTATGGGGCTTTGTGAAGTTCTGGCTCATGCCCTGGTTGGGCTATCACTTTTGGATGAGCACCTTCACCCTGGTTCACCATACTGATCCGCAGGTCCAGTTTTATCCTGCGGCCCAATGGCATGAAGCGTATTCCCAACTGGCGGGTACTCTCCACTGCACCTATCCCCGCTGGGTGGAAATCCTTTGCCACAATATCAATGTGCATGTGCCGCATCATATTTCGGTTGCCATCCCGTCCTACAATCTACCGATGGCTTACGCCAGCCTGAAGCAAAACTGGGGGAACTATATCCAGGAACGGGATTTTTCCTGGTCCATGATGAAGGAAATTGTCGATGGTTGTCATCTCTATGATCCGAGCGTGGCTTACCGACCCTTTGACACCGATCGCTAAGTAGACTTAGCCGCGTTCAGTCAGCGCTAGCAACCGTTCAGGAGAGTTAGGACAGCAAGGTCTGACTCTCTTTTTTTCTTGCTATCGTGGTTTTTAAGTTTCTAACTAAGCGATCCACGCTGTCGGCTTTGCGGGTAAGCCCCGTGATGCCAATCGAATTATGCTAGTCAGCCGTGGCTTGTGTCAGGGTTGACCTTGGCTCTGCTGGCAATAGCCAAGGCATTGGGTGAATGGTGGGGGTAAGCGGTTTGGAAGGGGTCGTGCAGATGGGGCTAACCCTATTGGTGGGTGGGAGTGTGGGCTGGGCGATCGCCCACTGGTGGGGGCTACGGGAACGGCAACGCCTGATCGCCGATCGTCAGCAGGTGGAAGCGGCCTTGCGCCGGGGTGAGGCCCAGTACCAGGCAATTTTGACGGCAATCCCGGATCTGATGTTTCGGGTCAGTCGGGAGGGTATTTACCTGGGCTACGTTAAAACCAATGCGCTGATTGATCTCTTGCCTCAGAATTATGATCCTATTGGTAGGCATTTATCGGAATATCTGCCGCCGGAGGTTGTCGAGCGCCAAATGCGGGTGATTCAGCGGGCACTTAATAGCCAACAATTACAAATTTATGAACAGCACAATGTGATTCAGGGCCACATTCAACATGAAGAGGTGCGGGTGATTCCCTGTGGACCGGATGAGGTGCTGTTTATTATCCGTGATATTAGCGATCGCAAACAGGCGGAACTGGATCGACGACAGGCAGAGATGGACCTACGACGGGCCAATGAACAACTCGAAGCACTATCCCGCACCGATCCCTTAACCCAGTTAGCCAACCGCCGCCACTTTGATCTGTACCTTCAGCAGGTATGGCAACAGGCCGGACGCGATCGCCAGCCCCTTTCGCTGATTTTATTTGATGTGGATTATTTCAAGTCTTTTAATGATACCTATGGGCATCAGGCCGGGGATGCTTGTTTGGCACAAATTGCCCAAGCGGCTCAGCAAAGCCAGCGATCGCAGGATTTGGTCGCCCGCTATGGCGGTGAGGAATTTGCGGTAATTTTGCCCCAAACTAATGAGACAGGGGCCAGAACAGTCGCGAGCCAACTGTGTCGTCGGATTGATCAACTGGCGATTCCCCATGCAGGGTCACAGGTGAGCGATCGCATCACCATTAGTCTGGGGTTGAGTACCCTGGTGCCCATACCGCCTTTCCAACTTCAGGATTTAATTCTTCAGGCGGATGCCGCACTCTATGAAGCCAAACGCCAGGGCCGCGATCGCTATATTCAATACGCTGTCGAAGAGTCTGCCAACTAACCCGATCGCTAATTCCATGAAACTTGAGCTTCAACTGCCACTAAGTCGTTGAGGATTATTAAACCGAAGACTCTCATCCCCTAATCCCTTCTTCCAAGCTAGGAAAAGGAGAAGCGAGATTGCTCTCGCCCATTCTGGGAGAGGGGCTGGGGGTGAGGGCCATCGGCGATACTTCAGTTTAATTAGCTCGGTCTACTTAACCTCAACAACCCATTGATGGAGAGATCTTCATCTAAAGTTGGCTAATGCATACCATTGTCAGATGGTGTTAACCGATAAATCTTACGATTTTGAGCATGGGTATGAACAGGTTTGTTGCCTTCATTAAATAAAAATGGAGTCGCCAGCCGCGTAGATATAGAACCATCGACATCATAGATATCTCGACGTGAAGTGTAATCAATAGGGAGGGAACGGCTGTAAGTCCTATCCTGCTGAGCAAAATCAAGTTAAATAACCACAATGAGGATTGCCTGCGCCTAGGCTTCTGGCCCCGAAGTTGAGATCGCCTGACCATCACCCGAAACTTCACTGCGCTCCCGCCACCAGGCCAGCAGGGTGCTGGCAATGAAAATACTGGAATAGGCCCCGGCAATAAAACCAATAATTAGGGCAAGGGCAAAAAACTTCAGCGTTGCCCCACCGAAGAGGAGGATCGCCAACAGCGGTAACGTGGTTGTCAAGCTGGTATTGATCGATCGCGCCAACGTTTGGTTTACCGACGCATCCACAATATCGTCAATCTTGCTGGTCGGGTTTTGTTTAATGGTCTCGCGCACCCGATCGTAGATCACCACCGTATCGTTAACCGAAAATCCCACGATCGTCAGCAACGCCACAATAAATAAACTATCGACTTCCACCCCCACCGTTAACCCCAGAATCGCAAAAATCCCCGCCGTGACCAATACGTCATGGAAAAGAGCCACGATCGCAAAAAAAGCATAGTCAAATTGAAAGCGCAGGGTGAGGTAGGCAATAATGCCCGCAAAGGAGACAATTAAAGCCAAGAGGCCCGACACCAATAGTTGCCGCCCTACCACCGGACCCACTGTATCAATTTGGGTACGCAACGGGTCAAAGGGACCGAGGGCTTCGTCTAGGGCCGATTGCAGAGTCGTTCGCTGATCGACCGTCAAGTTAGTTGTCCGAATGGAGACCCCCTGACGCTCAGCACCCAAAAGTTGCACATTGTTAGCCGGCAGTCCTTGGTCCGTCATCACCTCACGCACCTTCCCAAGGTCGATCGGCTCCTGGCAAGCATTGGGCTGCGTACAGTCCCGTTCCAGTTGTAGACGGGTCCCGCCGACAAAATCCAGGCTGGGCCGCAGGGGTGCCCCAAATTGCTGCCAGGAGATTGCTATTGCGATCAGGCCACTGAGGATGACAGCTAGGGAGAGCACCCACCAGAGCCGTCGTTGTTGAATAACGTGAAGTTTCATCGGGATTGTTAATGGAGGCGTTAACGGAGGGTCGTGTTTTGTCAGACCTAAGGTTTAAGGTTGCAGATACGCTAGAGGTCCCTTCGACAAGCTCAGGGTAAACGGCATCTTGGACAATTCTCCTAGGGAGACGCTGTGTGAACGGGCTGAGCCGGTCGAGCGCACTAACTTCAGACTTGCCAATGCCCTAGGGAAGTCTAGAGCAAGACGGGTGTCCAACTTACCCATCGCGTACCCATTAGGACTTCGACAAATTCGGGCAAAAGAGTTCGGGCTTGCGTAAATCGGGGACGCTAATTGCCGTGAGTAGGAAGGTGCGACTACAGGTCAGGGCCGTGAACATACTCACCCCAACCCCCAGGGCTAACGTCAGGGCAAACCCGCGTACTAGCCCCGACCCCAACCAGAACAGGGCGGCACAGGCAATGAGGGTGGTAACGTTACTGTCCAGAATACTGGAAAAGGCACGGTAGAAGCCAGATTCTACTGATCGATACAGGGTCTTCCCGGCCCGCAATTCCTCACGGGTCCGCTCAAAAATTAGGACGTTGGCATCCACCGCCATGCCAATACTCAAAATAAACCCGGCAATCCCCGGTAGAGTCAGGGTGACGCCCAGGAGCTTGAAGGCTGCCAAGGTGAATAGGGCATAGAGCAAGAGAGACAAATCGGCGATCGCGCCCGGTAAGCGGTAGTAGGCCACCATGAAGATCAGCACCAGGATCAAACCGCCCACCCCAGCGTAGATACTGCTCTGGACGCTATCCCGACCCAGGGTTGCTCCCACCGTGCGGTTTTCCACCACTTCCACCGGCAGAGGCAGGGCACCGCCACGCAACTGAATTCCCAGTTCACTGGCCCGTTCCGCATCGAAATTGCCCGTAATGACCGCACTACCGCCCGTAATCCCGGTTTCAGCAAATTCTGGCCCCACCACCGGAGCCGTCAGCAACGTATTATCCAGGAACACCCCCAGGGTGCGCCCGGTTCCCGCAATCTCTTTCGTCAGGTCGGCAAAAATCTCACCTCCCTTGGCATTAAAGCGCAGGACCACTTCCCAGCCCCCGGCCTGGGTGGGTTGGGGACCCGCATCCCGCAGATACTTCCCGGTCAACGGCGTGGGTTGGGCGGGTTCAAAAAGGGCTTGAATTGCTTTGTTACTGCGTTCCAGGGCTTCCTGGTTTGCCGCGATCGCGGCTTCATCGCCACTAGCCCGCAATTGTTCCTGCTGGGCAAGTAATCCTTGCCGCACGGCAAATTCGGCTTGTAACTGGGCTTCTGTACCTAGGCGTTGTTTTCGGAATTCCAGTTGGGCTGTCCCGCCCAAGACCCGCTCCGCCTGTTGTGGATCACTGACCCCCGGTAACTGGACCGAGATCTGATCACTGCCCACGGTCTGGACTAGGGGTTCCGAAACTCCCAGGCCATTCACCCGGTTTTCCAGAACCGCTTTCACGGCTTCAAGCTCCTGGGGACCGATTTGGGTAATTTCTTCGCTGGGTTTGACCTGGATCAAAAGCTGTGCCCCACCCTGAAGATCTAAGCCCAGACGTGTGGGAAATCGTGCCACCACAAACAAGGCGGCGATCGTTAACAGCGTCACAAAAATGAGAATTAAACGTTGTTTTTGCATGGACGGTCCCTAGCGTGATCGGCTTCTCGGTGGTGAGGGTAGGCAAGATCTTGCATTTCCCCGGTGGTGGGGGCAGGCAAGATGCCGGATCTCCCCGGTGGTGGGGGCAGGCAAGATGCCTACCCCACAAGACTTCATTCATCAAGTGGGGATGACACTTTTGGGGGATTAAATTTGCATGGCGACCATCTTTTTGACGGCTTCAATAATTTGAGCTGGTTGCACGATCGTGAGACTTTCCAGCCGTCCATTGTAGGGAGTGGGGATATCCTGGGACGACAGCCGCAGGACGGGGGCATCCAATTCATCGAAGACCTGCTCGTAGATTTGGGCCGTGAGTTCGGCAGCAATCCCCCCGGTTTTCATACATTCCTCGACAATGATGACGCGATGGGTTTTGCGGATCGAAGCGGCGATCGTGGTCATGTCGATCGGTTTGAGGGAAATCAGGTCAATAACCTCTGGATCGTAGCCTTCCTGCTCCAGGGTTTTGGCCGCTTGCATCGCGTGGTGGCGCATGCGTGAGTAGGTGAGGATCGTGACCTGGCTACCGGGCCGGACAATTTCGGCGCGATCGAGGGGCAGGACGTATTCTTCCTCTGGTAAATGCTCCTTGAGGTTATAGAGGAGGACGTGTTCAAAAAAGAGGACCGGATTCTCATCGCGAATCGCAGCCTTGAGGAGTCCCTTGGCATTGTAGGCCGTAGAGCAGGCGACAATTTTTAACCCCGGTACCGCTTGGAAATAGGCTTCGAGCCGCTGGGAGTGTTCCGCCCCCAACTGCCGCCCAACGCCCCCCGGCCCCCGGATCACCATTGGGATCTTAAAATTACCGCCGGAGGTATAGCGCAGCATCCCGGCATTATTGGCGATCTGGTTAAAGGCCAACAGCAGGAAGCCCATGTTCATCCCTTCAATAATGGGTCGGAGGCCCGTCATGGCAGCACCCACGGCCATGCCAGTAAAGCTGTTTTCGGCGATCGGGGTATCGAGCAAACGCAGATCGCCATATTTCTTATAGAGATCCTTCGTTACTTTATAGGACCCGCCATAGTGCCCGACATCTTCGCCCAGGACAAAGACAGTCGGATCATGGGCCATTTCCTCATCAATTGCTGCCCGCAGGGCATTGAACATGAGCACTTCTGCCATCTAAACCTCGATCGTTGCCACTAGAGTTTGCTGACGGGAATGGGCGACGCCGCTTCGGAACGCCCGCTAGTGCTATGTCCCCGCCAACACAGGCTGTGCTGTCAACGGGACAGAACACAAAGTAAGATTTTAGCCTACGGATGCCCAGCAGGCGTAATCCTCCAGAACGATGAATAATGCCATTGTTTGGGCGCGATCGCGTTCGCACGATCGTCTCAGTACAGGTAACCCGTGGCTAAGTGGACCAAAGTTGTGAACCAAAATTGTCTCCAGCCGCCCCTAATCCGTAGCCGTATCCCTCAGTTTTTTATTGTCGTTTGTAAACTATTCTATATATTTCTATAAGCTTGCCTATATTTTTATCGATAGATTGAAGGGAGTGATACAGAAGTGTTGAATGATAGGAAATGTGTTAAAAAATAGCCTCTAATCGTGTAAA
>JBBILC010000159.1:0-10016 GCA_037445115.1 Coleofasciculaceae cyanobacterium bin_20 | reverse complement strand
AGACAAGGGGCTTAAGCCCCTTGTTCACAAGGCTTGACAGTACTTCATGAGAGGGAACGGCTGTAGCCCTGCTCAGAGGGCTGCTGATGGGGGGATAGCCTTCCCTATCCTGGCCTAGGGACAACCGTAATAATGCCATACATAGCGGAGGTTAGGGTGTTTACAGGTTTAGTTCAGGCGATCGGTCGTTTAGACCGGGTGGGCAATGACCAGCTCCAGATTACCTGCGGGCCAGAAGCCAGGGCAGTGATTCTACCGGATTTAGCGATCGGGGATAGTGTGGCGGTGGATGGGGTCTGTCTGACAGTGGTGGAAATTCTGCCAATGGGCTTTCGGGCTACGGCTTCCCCAGAAACCCTGCGGCGGACAACCCTGGGGCAGCAGACGGCTCCGGTGAATCTGGAAACCGCCCTGCGGGTGGGCAGTAAGTTGGGGGGGCATTTCGTGACAGGACATGTGGATGGCGTTGGTATCCTGCGATCGGCACAACCAACGGGCAGGGCTTGGGAGATCCACTTTGAGGCTCCGGCAGATGTGGCCCGCTACCTGATCCCCAAGGGTAGTATTGCCGTGAATGGGATCAGCCTAACGGTGGCAGCCTGTAATTCGGCGGGGACCCATTTTCAGGTGGCGGTGATTCCCCAGACCTATCAGGAGACAACGCTACGCTTCTTGCAACCGGGCGATCGGGTCAACCTCGAAGCCGATGTGTTGGGTAAGTATGTCGAGAGATTGTTGGGGGGTAGTGGGCCGACAGTGGGTATTCGCGCCGCCAGTGGAGCCATGCCGTCAACCGCAACCGAGGTTCCCTCGCTAGAGATTACTGACGCGTTCCTGCGTGAACATGGCTATGGTTAGGCCCAAGATTGGGTACCAAGGAACAAGGGAAAAACAGTAGATGCAGCCGCTAAGGGCGACTTAAGACTCGTGTCAACTCAGCGGGGCTGAACGTGACCTAGATACACTTCCCGTAGCGCCGGAGCAGGGGAGGGATCTGGGCTGTTTCACTGGCGACGAAGACCAGCGAAACATAGTCGGGATTTTGGGTCAGGAGATACTGACAGAGGCTATAGGCGGCTGACTCGCTCAGACAGTGGGCATGTTTGAGGACCACGACTACGGCAGACTGGGCTGCATCAATTTGGGCAATTAATGCTGGCATATCCGCCGCTTGCGATCGCGCTTGGGCATCCCACTCGATGGTGCTGAATCGTAGGGTATCGGGAGGTGAATCCATTGTTTCTGGGTAGCGTGTATTCATAGTTAAGGAATCAACATCCAAGACAAGGCTTACTCTTTTATTGTTTCGTTGGCTATGACTGGTGACATCTGTCCCAGGGTTAAACTTTCTGACTATTAGTCACATCACCTAGGGGCCCGCTGGCGGAGAACGGTTAGCAGGGTTTGCAACACGGGGGGCCAGGGAGCGGTAACGGCTATGGAATCTCCGGTAACAGGATGCTGAAAACAGAGCTTCCAGGCATGGAGGGCCTGACCAGGGAGATTCACCCCCAGCGATCGCCCAGAACGGTCAGAACTGTAGACCGGATCACCCACGATCGGGTAGCCGATCGCGCTGCTATGGACCCGAATTTGGTGGGTGCGGCCCGTTTCGAGCCGAAATTGCATGAGGGTGTAATTCCCCAAGCGCTCCAGCACTTGCCAGTGAGTCACCGCCGCCCGTGCCCGTGGATTATTGGGAAGGGCCGCCATTCGTTTGCGATCGGTGGGGTGGCGTCCGATGGGCAGGTCGATCGTCCCCGTCATCTGGGGAGGCGCACCGTGGACGACAGCGACATAGAGACGATAGGCCGTTTTGGCCTGAAATTGCTGTTGCAGGTGGTGGTGGGCCAGATCGGTTTTGGCAATGGCGATCGCCCCGCTGGTGTCCTTATCTAGGCGGTGGACAATGCCCGGTCGCTGGCTGCCCCCAATCTCCGGCAGGCGATCGCAGTGGGCCAGTAGCCCGTGGACAAGGGTGCCTGTGGGATGGCCAGGAGCCGGGTGGACAACCAGACCCGCCGGTTTATTCAGCACCAGCAGATGTTCATCTTCGTAGAGAATCTCCAGGGACATGGCCTCTGGTTCGAGGGCGGTGGGGGTGGCCAGGGGCAGGGTCACCAACAGGCGATCGCCCACCTGAACAGGTTCCTGCTTACGGGTGCAAACGGTCCCATTCCGTTGGACCTGTCCCTGTTCAATCAGTTTTTGGATACGGGAGCGGGAGAGTTCCGGCCATTGGGCCGTTAGTTGGGCCGTTAACCAACGATCGAGGCGCTGACCAGATTGGTCTACCTGGAGGGCGATCGGGGAGGGAATCGAAGCACAGGGGGATAACACAGGCAGCAGGGCGAACGGCACGCAGACAGATCACAGCGGACAGACCACGAGAGCAGAATGGTTCCTTCCCAGCATAATCCCCAGGCTTCCTGTTTGCCAGCTAGAAGGGTCCTCTACCCGATCGCGATGGTGCAGGAGTATAGGGTTGAATTGGCATCTTTGCCGCCCCCAGATTTAGCCAAATTTCAGGTTGCATCGCTCTCAAGCGGGGACGATGGGCGATCGTGCTCAGAAATGACCTCAAAAATCATTTCATCCGTCACTACCTTCACCCGATCATGGGTCGGAATTTGTGCTCCTAAGACAATTTTATATTGCTTACCAATGGTTAATATTTCTGGCAAAGGATAACTAAACTCAGTATTACTGTACTCAACATTAATTTCCACATCGTTTGTGAACGCAGTGGTAGATTGTGTGACAACAGCTAGGGGTTCTGATTGGGTTATATCAAAGAGAGTAATCGAATAAGCGTTAGCGCCTTGGAGACCAGTCCAAACTAACGTTGGCTGTGCCCCTTCCTCGTTCAACCTAACATCTAAAATCTTCAGATCTGACGAGTTGCCAGTGCGTGGACGCTTAGATACACAACCCGTGGGGTAACAAGTAACTTGCGGGGATGAACTTTGCGCTTGGGCGATCGTTGAGCTAGTACCATTCAGGAGGCAGATAAACAGCGCAAATCCACTGAAAAAAGCCACTTTAGGGATCATGATATTTCTCCTGATTCATTAGACGTTGCCGAGCCATCGTTTGCCAGAATCTAACTTCTAGGTTTCTACGAGAAGATCCATCGCGACAGTGGGACCACGATTTGAGGGCATCCGCTTGTTTGTGTTGGGCTTCTAATACTTGTGCTAGCAGACAGTAGGCATCAGTCCGCCCCTGATCCAACTCAATAGCAGTGTGTAGATCCGTACTTGCTTGATCATAATTGTTCATTAAAAAATAAGCCCAACCGCGATTTTTATAAAGTGCTGCCTTGATTTCAGTACCAGGATCATTTTGTAGGCCGTATGATGTAAGAGAAATTGCTTTTTCTAATTGATTATCAAGAATATTTAGTCTCGCCAGATCGTTAAGGGCTTTAATCGAGACGGGGTGAGCAGATGCAATCACCTTTCTATAGTTATCTCTAGCCTTTTCTAAATCGCCATTATCATCATAAATTCCACCCAAATTATAAAGGGAAATCGGATTGTCAGGCTCTAGAATAACGGCCTGCTCAAACATGACTTTTGCTTTGTTAACTTCATCTCTTATTTCATAAATTAAACCTTTATTATTGTAGGATTTAGAATCATCTTTATCGTAGAATAAGGCAGTGTCATAATATTTTAAAGCTTGTTCAAATTGTCCGTTCTCTAAGGCTTCTACACCTTTCTTGTAGTAGTATGAATTGAGCAGGGGGAAGGATAGGCGATAGAGGCTGGCAGTTGTGATGCCCAGAATTAAGAGGATAGCTAGGCGACGTTTGAATTGACGTGAAGTGAGGGTTAGTTGCAGATCAGTCAGAAAAATTTTGTGCTCGGATAGGTTACGATAAACGCTAGCCGCACTTCCTGGCCGTTGCCCTGGTTCTGGTGCCATTAATTCGTCGATCAGGTTCTTAAAAGCCTTAGAAATTTGTGGCGCTTCCTGGTGCCAGTTTAAACGATGACTGCCCGAATGATAGGATAATTCCGCTGGATGAATCCCGGTTAATAGATAGACAAAGGTGCGCCCTAGGGCAAATAAATCGGATTGGGGTAGAGCCTGCCCATCGACTTGCTCCTGAGGGGTATACCCAACGGATAAGGAAGCGGTCACTTCACGGGCATGGACGGAGGCAACGTAGGTATTCGTCATGCTTCTGACGCTACCAAAATCAATCAGGACAAGCTGCCCCTGCGATCGTCGCATAATATTGGATGGCTTGATATCCCGATGGAAAAATTGGTGATTGTGGATAACAGTTAATATTTCTAGTAGCTGCTTTAACCAGACGATCGCCGTTTTTTGATCAATCCGACCCTGCTTGCGAATCCACTCCTCCAGATTCTCACCCTCAATGTTTTCCATAACCAGACAATGCAACGTTTGCACGGTATCTCGGTCTGGAATTTCAACCGTAAAGTAATCGCTGAGATCAACTTTGGGGATGCCGGGATGATCTAACCACTGAAGCGCCAAGGCTTCCCGCTCAAAGTGCTCGATGACCTGTGGGTCCGTATCCTTCAAGACCTTCATCACCTTCCGGGTGCGATCGGGTCTGCGGCTTTCCACCTCAAAAACCTCCGTTGCCGCTAGCGGATTCATCGCCCGTAGGGAGCGTACCAGCCGATAGCGACCATCAACCCATAGGGGAGTTCCGCAATATTTGCAGGTCTCCTTATCTGCTAAAACTTGCGTCTGACGACAGTTGGGATTAAGGCAATAGCTCACCCCATCTACCCGATGATTGGGTATAGACAACGATCGGCGCGATGGGGTGGATGCATCCATCGGTTACGCACTCGCCGGGGACATACGATACTTGCGGACGTATTTACGGATCACCGGTTGCAAAGTGAAGAGTAACTCACTCTGGCCCCGGCCTCGCTTTTTCTCCAGCAGTGAACGATTACTCAACTGTTCCAGTGCCTCAATGACTTCCGAGGTAGCAAGATCCTTACGCGCATTCTCCTTAATGGTTTGAATACCAATCGGTTGCTCCGCTTGCGCCAGGGTGTGAACCACCAGAACTTCCAACTCAGTTAAATAATTAAAATACTGGTCTAAAACTTTACGATAGGTTGGATCGACGATCGTAGTATCCAGGCCAATAAACTGAGCCACATCGCCATCAAACACATTCTGGATAATCGTGGCCACATCCTCCAGTTGTGAAGGATTGCTGCGATAGCGCTCGATCAATTGCTGATAGAACTTCGCATCTCCCTTGAGACCCCGCTCGTTGAGCATCGACTGGGCAGCCTCTGGGCTAAGTCCGGTCAATTTCAAGGTCACTGCCAACTGCTGTCGTGCCAATTGCACCAATTCCACCGTTTCTACGTGGCTGGTCAAAATCAAACAACTGGGATGATCCCCTTTGGCGATCGCCTGAATAAGCTGACCATACCCCTCACAACCGGACTGATACCGTCCATGCGGATCGCCCGGACGCAAAACCGCATCAAAGTTATCCAATACTAGCAACGTCGCTTGCTGTTCCAGATAGGTCAGCAATTGCTCTAAACCGGCTTGGACTGAGGGAACTTGCAGATCCGAGGGATCTTTCAGAGATTGCAGCAAGTTATTCAGGAAGCTGAGTAACGGGATCGGTTGATTCAAGGTACGCCAGATTACCCGATCAAAGGAGGATTCCAAATCTTCTACCAGCTTCGCCGCCAGGGTCGTCTTACCAATCCCTGGTAAACCTACCAGACCTGCCACGGGGGTGTGATCCTCAATAATGGCATGGTGGAGCATCGTCAATTCTGGTTGACGACCATAGAAATGGTTGACGATCGGGATCAGTTCATCCCAACTACGCCCTCCCTCATCTAGCGGCTCAGGGGGGGGAGCTGTGGGGGCGATCGCGGTCGTAGACGATAGCTCCTTGTACTGGGTATTCAGCCGTTGCATGAGATTGCGCAACTTAACAGGTCCCCGCCCTTCTACCTGAAACTTGCGATAAACTTCACTCAACCGCTGACGAGCGGCGGCGGGACTGATACCCAGCTTTTGGGCAATTTGCTCGCTTGAGTGATTGTCAAGCGCAAGCTCCAGAGCTGCGAGTTCAGCGTTGGAAACCCAGCACTTTCGTGCCTCTTGTCTGAGAAAGACGGTAAAATCTGAGGCGCTCACGGTTACACCTGAATAAAGTTAATCAATTAGTACTTCCATCCGCGCGTTGACAACGCAATCCGGAGAGATAAGTATATAATACCACTAATGCTTTTGCAAGAACAAAGCAGTATGTATTTTAGTAACGGTCGGCAATTTCCAGACTTTAATGTTGACCAAGCAAGTAACTAATAGATAGCAGTTTAATTATTATTTGGGATGACTGACTTTCCTGAAAGGAGTGTTGTTTTTGGCTACATGAGTCATAGTATTTCGGTAGAATTACGGCTATAGGAAAATGTATGGAACAGATCTTAGAATTATGCTGCAACGCCTTCCTGCCTGATCGAATGCCTGTTTAGGTAAGGGTTAGCCTGAGCAGATAGACTTGACCGCAACCTTATGCCGCAACTTTCGAGGCTGGCCACGATCACAGGTGATTTTGCGTTGCTCGTCCCATTTTAGCTCAGGCGGTTAATTATGGTTGCAGCGATCACACACAACGATCGTGTTAGACGGCAGTGGCAGGCCTAGTCGCGATCTCTGGGGGAAACGTATCGCAAGGGTGAAGTTCCCTTAAGACTGACGGCGGGTTATCGGAGAATAAGTGCTATTAGGACGGGGGCAGGGGGAACCTCCGGCATCGCCGATTTGCCCCGATCGTCCTCAAAAAAGGCTTCGGCGGCGGCAGGGATGCTTGCCCTGTGGGCGCGTGTTCTGTCAGCCGCCATCGGTAAAATCCCTGCTTCAGGGGGTAGTCCTACATTTGGCTAATAATCATCTCCCGATACTGGCTTTTTTGCTTCACCCCCAGCATTTCCCCTACTTTGTCCTTGTTTTTGAAAAACTGCACCGTGGGTGTGCCGGTAATCCCAGCGGCTTCGGCAATTTCGGGATCGGCCTCAATGTCAATTTCCACATAGTGAATCTGACCGTCAAACTCATCGACGACCTTGCTCAGGATCGGCTTCAGGGTATGACAAGGGCCACAGGTGGGAGAGGCATATTTGACCATGATCAGGCGATTGCTGTCATGGTAGAGCTTGCGCAGGGCATAGCTACCGGCATGGCGGGTGGCATTGGGATCAAAAGTAGCCGCCGGATCAGTACTGGTCTCCGACGCGGCAGAAGCGGTGGACGCGGCTGGTGGTGCTGCGGAGGCTGACCCTTCCCTCGCTTCCTGGTGGAACTCCTGGAGCAGGTCATGTTCCGATAACCACCGTTCTGCCAACATTGCGGCCATACACCCTGTGCCTGCTGCCGTGATTGCCTGCCGGAATTCGTGGTCCTGGACATCCCCTGCGGCAAAGACACCGGGCACATTAGTGGCGACAGAACCGGGTTGAACTTTGATATAGCCCACGTCGTCAAGGTCAATTTGGTCTTTGAAAATGGCTGTGTTGGGGGTATGACCGATCGCGTAGAACAAGCCCCCCGCCTCAATCTCTGTCACTTCGCCAGTTTCGTTGTTGCGGACCTTCACCCGTTGCAGGCGCTCGCCATCCCCGGCCACGTCCACCGCTTCCGTGTGCCAATGTACCGTGATTTTGGGGTGGTTCAACACCCGATCCTGCATGGCTTTACTGGCCCGCATCCGATCGCGCCGCACCAATAAATGAACCTGGGACCCATATTTGGTGAGATAAACTGCTTCCTCTGCCGCCGTATCACCCCCACCAATCACCACCAACTCAACCCCCTTGAAGATGGGGCTGGTACCATCACAGATCGCACAGGCTGAAATTCCCCGATTCCAGTAGATCTCTTCCGAGGGGAGTCCCAGCCGTTGGGCCGTTGCCCCAGTCGCAATCACCAGGCTATGGGCACGGACTTCGTGCTCCGCCGATCGCACGATGAACGGTCGCTGGCTGAGATCCACAGCGGTGACATCTTCCGTAATGAGTTCAGCCCCCCAGCGCACAGCCTGGGCCTTGGTGCGCTGCATCAATTCCGGTCCCGTAATCCCGTCGGGGAAACCCGGAAAGTTCTCGACTTCGGTAGTGGTCATTAGTTGCCCACCAGGAATACCCCCGGCCTGGTAGCCCTCGAAGACCAAAGGCCGCAGGTTTGCACGTCCGGCATAGATGGCCGCCGTATATCCAGCAGGCCCTGAACCAATAATCACCAGATTCTCAACGGCTGGGCGACTCATAGGACTTATCTCAAACTCATAACGACTACGCTTAGTGTAGCACAGCGATGGTCCTAACGGGGCGATCGCCGGTCAGCGGTGATCAGCTGGTTGCTCACTACCGACCCAAAGCATTGAGTCAATGAATTTGAGCCGCATGATCCGCAATGATTCCAGTGACCCTAAAGCTTCGCAATGTTGGTAGTCACGACTTTAGTCATTGCCAGCTAAAGCCGCAGCGATTCCAATGCCCCTAAAGCTTCGCAATGTTGGTAGTCACGACTTTAGTCGTTGCCAGCTAAAGCTAGTCCTGCAAGTGTTTCATCATTAACATACTTAATTGGGTGCTGCACTAGCTCGGTGGCGGGCTTTGCAATTGACGGGTGAGGTGTACCAGTTCCGGCAAAATTAATGACTGCATGGCCAAGCGCACGGCATTTTGTGAACCAGGTAGCACAAAGATCAGCTTGCCATGATAGGTGCCCGCGATCGCCCGTGAAGCCATTGCCCGTGAGCCAATTTCCTGATAACTCAACCAGCGGAACAATTCGCCAAAACCGGGCAAGGTTTTATCTAGCAGGGGCACGATCGCATCATAAGTACTATCCCTGGGGGTCACTCCAGTCCCCCCATTCGTAATCACGACATCCAGATTGGGTTGTTGTGCCAAGTGACCCAACTGTTGCACCAGTAACTCCGGTTCATCAGGCAACAGGCCATAGAAACCCACTTGGTGGCCGGCATCAGTCAGACATTGCTGAATCAATTGACCACTACGATCATCCACCACCGTGCGGGTATCACTCAGCGTAATGATCGCACAGTAGATGGCTACGGGATTGCCCGGATCTGGATGGGGCAGGACCATCAAACCCTGTGTCTCCTACTCGTTACGTTGTAACCCTAGGCCGTGCTCTTCGGCATAGCGATTCATAAAACGGATAAACCGATCCCATTCTTCCGTCGATCGCATAATGTAGCGGGCTTCGATCGCTTCCGGTTGGCCGTTGATGAATTTGGCATTTACTTCGCGGGAAACAATTTCGCCTTCCTCGTCAATCAGGTACATCCCTGTAATTTCGTCGGTGCGATCCTGGCGCAGGGCATCGGGATTCTGGAAATAAAAGGTAGCAGTTCCAGTGCTGCCATCGCGCGATCGCGTCAACCGGACATCGGGCACCACACTTTCGGTAACCCCTTGGGAGAATTGGATTTCAGCCATAGATCCTAAAAATTAATCTGCACTTAAATCTTCTTAACACACCCAGCGTACCATTTTTCGGTACTCGCCAACTGGGTGGCTTGACGTCAGCGCGATCGCAATCGGTGTATGGCCACCCAGAATCCCGTGAGCCTTTTGCGAGGATCGGGAGCCACATCGCCCATACTAGGAAAGCGCTCAGCTATGTTCTTGTGCCTATGTCCTTTGACAATCTTGGCAAACTCCTCGCCGAAAAACACCCAGAACCGTTCGCCGCCTGGATACTGGGTGAAGTCCCTGAAAGCGTCAGTGTCCTGAAAACGGAGTTGAGTATTGAACCCATTCGGGCGGACTCACTGGTGTTTCTGCGTACCCGCGATTCGCCAGGGGAGACGCTCCGCCAACGCATTCTCCATCTCGAATTTCAAACTCGCTGGCCTTCCCAACCACCGATCGAGTTTCGGATGTTGGACTACTGGGTGCGGCTGTATCGACAGTATCCGGTATCAATTATCCAGGTGGTGATTGTGTTGCTCC
>JBBILC010000158.1:0-10234 GCA_037445115.1 Coleofasciculaceae cyanobacterium bin_20 | reverse complement strand
GATTAGTGTGTCTATTTTTAGAAAATAAAATCTTAAGATTCAACACTTCTGCGTATCATGTCAACTTAAATCCAGGTTTGAATGTGGCTTTTTGGAATTTACACGAACGTCGATTTACCCAGAAAGATGGCATCTACAAGGTGGGTGGTTTGCCTTTGCAATTTTTCCATTTTAGTGGCTATTCTCCCGATCAGCCCCAACTCATCACAAGACACGATTGTGATCAAACATTGGATGATCTACCTGAACTAAAGCCCCTATTCTCTCAGTACCACAATCATCTAGTAGAAAGCATTCAAAAACTTCAAGAACTAAGTGCAATAAATTACGCACCAGCATCAATTTCACTTAATACGATGCCAGTAAACGTTCAGCTACAGCAAGTACGATTAAACCTAGAACGATCGTACTCTCGATTAGCAACGATTAAACAAGATCTAGGCAATTTAAAGCCTTTAAACTAGTGGGTACCGCAAAAAATACCCAGCCAGCGCTCTCAAGCAACGTTATCTCGTCGGTTGGGGCAGTTAAACTGCCCCCATTCCAACCAGGGATAGCCTAAATGGCCCTGGCAATTTTTTCAGGACTAGCCAGCGGCACTGTCGGCAGTCGCGTCAGCGGCATTGCCGTGACCAGCCAGGATCGAAAACACAACGTTGTCAGCTTCACCGAGGGCCACAGCACCAGTGGGCAGGGGCAATTCCTTGATGTGCAATGCTTCGCCCACTTGGAAACCCGTGACATCCACCGTAATCGCTTCCGGAATGGCATTTGGCGCGCAACGAATCGTAATTTCCGTTAACACCGTGTCAAGGTTACCTCCCTGGAGCTTCACCCCCGTCGGTTCGCCGACCAGATGGATGGGAACCGTGACATCCACCGAGTCTTGTGCCGTAACCGCAAAAAAGCTGATGTGGTAGAGCAAATCTTTCCAGGCATGGGTTTGAACTTCGCGGATCAGGGTCTTCCCTTGCCAGGGCTGATCGGCCACATTCAGGTTCACGATCGTATTATTCACCACCGCATCCCGGAGCAGGAGTGACGCAGATTTCGCATCGATCGTAATGGGGACAGAGGCGGCCCCTTGATGTCCATACAGGGTCGCAGGAATCCGGCCCGCACGGCGCAGGGCATTGGGTTTGCTGCCGGTTTCCCGGACTTGGGCCTCGATCGTTAGTTCCATAGTGAGATCACAACCTAATACTGTTAGTTTTGGGTGCTTAGTTTTGGGTGCTGAGTTTTGGGTCAAGAACCCAATGGGCAAAGCCCAATCCGCCTTGCGGGGTTAAGGGTTAACGCACCAGGCTCGAAATCCCCGGCTCCTCAACCCCATTGCCATACAACAGGGCACGTTTGGGTCCGTGGATTGGGTCCTCAACGATGATGGTTTGGTCCCGTGAGGCCCCCAGGGAGACGATCGCGATCGGGACTTCCATCAGTTCGGCCAAGAACTTAAGGTAGTCCAACGCTTTACGCGGCAGATCATCGAGGGTACGGCAGTCCATTGTGGACTGCTTCCATCCCGGCAAGGTTTCGTAAATGGGACGGCACTGGGCAAACCGATGGGCATCGCTGGGCAAATGCTGACAGCGTTGACCTTCAACTTCGTAGGCAACACAAACCTTGATCTCGTCCAGTTCATCGAGAACATCCAGCTTGGTGATTGCTAAACAGTCCATCCCATTAATGCGCACGGCATAGCGGCCAATCACGGCATCAAACCAGCCACAGCGCCGCTTCCGTCCCGTGGTTGTCCCAAATTCCGCCCCCCGATCGCACAGGTGTTCGCCCAAGTCACCGCCGATCTCCGTCGGGAAGGGACCTTCGCCCACACGGGTGGTATAGGCTTTGGCTACCCCGATGACGCGATCGATCATGGTGGGTCCAACGCCCGCCCCAATACAAGCTCCCCCCGCCACCGGGTTCGAGGAGGTGACATAGGGATAGGTGCCGTGATCAAGATCCAGCAGGGTTCCCTGGGCACCCTCGAACAGGATATTGCGACGGGCCTGGATCGCTTCGTAGATCCGCAGGGAGCAGTCTACGACATGGGGCCGCAGGCGATCGGCGTAGCCCTGGTATTCCGCGACGATCGCATCGGCATCTAGCGGAGGCAGGCTGTACAGTTTTTCTAGAATTTGGTTCTTATAGTCGATCGTCCAGCGTAGTTTTTTGGCTAGCACGGCAGGATCAACCAGATCAACCACCCGAATCCCTGTCCGTTCAGACTTATCCGCATAGGTGGGACCAATTCCGCGTCCAGTTGTCCCAATGCGATGACTACCTCGCTGTTCTTCCGATGCCTGATCAATCAAGCGATGGTACGGCATGGTGACATGGGCCGTTTCTGAGATCAGGAGATGCTTGGTGGGAATGTCTAGGGCCTCGAGGCGATCGAGTTCTTCTATCAGAATTTTGGGATCAATGACAGTGCCAGACCCAATAATGCACTCCGTTTCTGGGTAAAGAATCCCAGAGGGAATCAGGTGCAATTTAAAGGTCTGGCCCTGTGCGACGATCGTGTGACCCGCGTTCGCGCCACCCTGATATCGCACGACCACATCTGCCGATCGACTGAGCAGATCGGTAATTTTTCCTTTCCCTTCGTCGCCCCACTGGGCACCGATAACAATAACGTTAGCCAATTGGCCGCCCCAAGCACTTCATGACACAAACTCTTACTATATCATCCCCGTGTGCCTCCAGGTACATCAATCTGATGGACAATATTGGGCAATACTAGATCTGATCGGAGTCTGATCGAACTGAACCTGACTCGCGCATGACCTCGGAACTGGCCACAGAACTCTATTTAACGTCTGATAAGGATGACCTGTTTAAGGACGGGCCTTGGCCCAAGCCATTTGCGTTTAATGAAGAAGTGGCACGGGTCTTTGACGATATGGTGTCGCGATCGGTCCCCCTCTACCGGGAAGTGCTGACCTGCGCGGCCCATTGGGCTAAAGCCTATTACCAGCCACATACGCGGATCATTGATGTAGGCTGTTCAACGGGGACGTTTCTGGAATTAGTGGGGCGTTTCCTCCCCCCACCGGCCCAACTCGTCGGCATTGATAATTCCCCTGCCATGCTGGCGCAAGCCCAACTCAAGCTCACCCCGACCCAAGCACGCCATCAGCTTGAACTGTGGTGTGCATCGGCAGAAAACTGTTCATTTAGCAACAGTAGTGTTGTCGTGGTCAACTACACGCTGCAATTCCTAGCGCTCCCGCAACGGCAAGCCTTACTACAAGCGATCGCGGCTGGTCTTGTCTCTGGTGGGTTGCTGTTCCTGAGTGAAAAGGTGCAGTCACCTGTTCCCCAATTCCAGGAAACCATGACGCGCCACTACGAAGCCTTCAAGCAACAGCATGGATATGCCCAACGCGAAATCGAACGAAAAAAAGAAGCCCTGGAAAATGTGTTGATTCCCCTCACGGAAGCCCAACAAGTGGAGATGTTGCAAGCCTGTGGTTTTCAGCCGATCGATTCACTGTTGAAACTGCATAATTTTGTCTCTTGGGTAGCGCTCAAGCCATGAACGATTGCGGCACCTATTCCCCCCCCGATTACCTCGATCAGCCTGATTTTGCGGGCGATCGGACCGCCATCCGGCAGCTACGCCAGGAACGCTTACCCCACCTAGAGAGCGATCGTCTCAGACCCTACCGCGATGCTGTTCAGGCCATCCACGATCTCCCCCAGGCCAGCTTGGATGGGACCGGTGCGGTGGTGACGATCGGCCACCCTGACCGCCTCACCCAGGAGCAGTCCCAACGGCTCTACCAAACCCTGCGGGTGTTTTGCCCCTGGAAGAAGGGGCCATTTAATTTCTTTGGCATTCAGATTGATGCCGAATGGCGATCGGATTGGAAGTGGCAGCGCCTCCTCCCCCGGATTCAACCCCTTAACGGACGCCGGGTTGCCGATATTGGGTGTCATAACGGCTACTTTATGTTGCGCATGGTGCCGCATCAACCGAAGTGGGTAATTGGGTTTGAACCCTACGGTAAATTGTTCTGGAATTTCCAACTGATTCAAAACCTGGTTCAGTGCGATCGTCTTTATTTTGAACCGTTAGGCGTTGAGCATATTCATTTTTATCCTAACTTTTTCGATACGATTTTTTGCCTGGGGATTCTTTACCACCATCCCGATCCCATTGGCCTGCTGCACAAACTCCGACAAGCCCTGGCCCCCCAGGGGGAACTGGTGATTGACTGCCAAGGTATTCCCGGTGCGGACCCGATCGCCCTGACCCCGCGCCAACGCTACGCCCATGCCCGTGGGATTTGGTTCTTGCCCACCCAATCCTGCCTCGAACATTGGTTATATCGGGCGGGCTTTGGAGAGATTCAGTGTTTTTTTGCTGAACCCCTATCCACGAGCGAACAGCGGCGCACCGATTGGGCTGAAATCGACAGTTTAGCTGCATTCCTTGATCCCCATGATCCCACCCGCACGATCGAAGGGTATCCAGCCCCCTGGCGCTACTACATCATGGCCCATAAATAAGCCAAACTAATGGCTTTAGTCCAGCGCCTCAGTGATGAGGCAACGGTTATGGATGCGGTAGAACGGCGATCGCGGCTCAGGACTGAGTTGTCAACCACCGCCTAATGGCTACATAAAGCTGCGCTGCCTCCCTGCCCGATGCTTTATCGTTTCAGCGATCGATTCCTAACCCTGAAAGCGGTGGGACTGTCACTGGTGCAATGCCCCTCAATCGGCAGAAGCGTGAGACACCCCACGAAGGCCCCACGCTCCTCCACCGCAACCTGAATACGGTTACAGCCGTTCCCCCTCTAATGAAGTACTGTCAAGCCTTGCGAACAAGGGGCTTAAGCCCCTTGTCTGTACCTCACCGGGTATGGAAGTGCTGTATCGATCGCTGATGATTAATCAATCCGACTAGAACTGGACTGGTTCAACACCTCCAGCCGCACAGGAGCAACCCCGGCATAGAACACCCCGACGGCACGGGCCGCCGCTGCCGACAGGTCAATTACCCGGCCATGACTAAAGGGGCCGCGATCGTTGATGCGCACAACCACTGATTGGCCATTGTCCAGGTTCGTTACCCGCACAAGGGTACCAAAGGGCAGAGAACGATGGGCTGCGGTGAGGGCATTCTGGTTGAAGATTTCACCGCTGGCACTCCGGTTACCGTGGAAGCCGGGGCCATACCAGGAGGCTATCCCAGTCAAGCCGCCCAGTTGTTGTAGTCCCCGTGAAATTTGGGTCGCCAATCCCGATCGCGGTCGCGGTTGCCCAGCTACTTCGCGCAAGGGCGACGCATTCCCCAACAAGCGGCGTAGTCGGTTGGTTGCCTGGAGGGCATCCCGGCCCGCGTCACGAGTTGTGTCGGGCAGAATAATTGAACTGCCCATCGCGACCAGGGTTTCGTCATCGATTTGAATGAGGTAGCGATCGTTCGGGAAGTTGGCAGAAAGGGCTGTACTCGCCCACTTCACCGAAATTTGACTGGCATCAAAGCCCTCGTAATCGATCTGGTTGAGTTTGGCCGCAACGGCAGCGGCCCGCCAAACCGGATCGGACTCATCAGCCCCCGAATCGGGCGTTAGGGCTTTGGTGGTGGCAGAAACTTCATCTTCTTGACGGCTGGCCACTTTTACAGAGGGGGCATTACTAGGGTCAAGAGGGGCAAGTGAGGCCGCGTCAGGTGTTGGCTGCTTTTCCTGGCTCGGTGCGTCTGCGGCAGGCACAGGATTGCCCAGAAAGGTTAGAACCGGAATGTTCCGAATATATAAGGTTGCGGCAGTTCGCCCCTGGAAGCTATGGGCCTGAACTTTCGCGAGGGTATCTTCCCTGGTGATCCGGCGAGATTGGCGTTCACCAACCTTGATCACGTCGAGATTTGGAGACCGGGTGTCGGGCTGACGGGCTGCCAGTTGGTTAACGGGATCAGCCGATACAGCGGATGACGGGGTCGCCGGGGTGGGTGCAGGACGGTTTGCCACTGGCGAATCCGTACCTGAAAGACTAGGCTCAGCAGCGGGGTCGGTCAGAGGTACCTCAGCGGCACGGCTGACAGAGGCCACACCAAGGGTGCTGCACATCGTGGTCACGAGGGCAATTGCTAAGCCACTCCTCAAGTTTTGATTCATACCAATCACGGTGAAGGACACTTGGGAACAACCGGATGAGGGCATTTGCCCGTAGACCGCCAAGCCTTGATTGACCGGAGCGGCATCCCAGACAACTCATCCGAGTTCCGAGGAACGACATGAGGAAACTTTCCACCGGCTGTGCCAGATTGCATGGGGGCTGGGGAAAACTCATACTCGTTCCGTCTTCGCTCTTGCTTCATAAACTGCAACAGATTACCACGAACATTCCGGGTTGGGGATCAGGGTACGGTCGGACCCCACCCCCAGCAGCGGGCGATCGGGCATCTATCCACCGACAGAAATTCTTGCCCCATCAGCTATTGAGTCCTGCGTCCCACAAAATGTAAAGAAATGTTAAGATTTTGAAGTGCTTTCCGAAAAGTGCCTAAGTTTCTTGTAAGCATAGGGGTTTGCTCCGTAGCGTCACCCGCTCCATGTTGGCTCCAATGAGGGGGCCACAAGCAAGGGTCATCGTCGCAACAGATGGCCGAGCAAGTCCAGGGATCAACGCAATCAGGGGCTAAACATAAAGCCTATTAAGGAAATATTTTTTCTGAGCCAATGACTGGTGTGTTGGGATCAAACGTGAGGGAGTTGGTGCCCTTACCTGACCACTCCAGTTCATGCGTATCGAGATCACAGGAAAGCCCCGATTCAGCCCTCAGAATTCTTGCCGCAAACGATCGCTAGTCTTCAGATATTTCCCGCATCTGCGCTATACGTTTGGTTGCTGAGTTGCTGCCGGAATGATGACGGCTATGGGTTATCTCAATCACCGGTGGGCACCTCGAAAATACCCATTTTTGCAACTGTGTCCACGCAATCATAAGGGGCTGAGACGAGCGGCAGAGCCACCCACCGCAATTAATTGAGGTTCCGAGGTGATGTTCCCCTAGAGAACAAATTAGAGGCAGGCCAGCAGGGCATCCATTTTTTCTATGGAAAAATTAAATCGAGCTTAAGCCGATCGCCTTGCCGATCGTTCAATCCTGTCGAACACCCGGCATATTTCCCTAGGCGTTTCGCGTTATGGGTCGTCGATAAGTGATGAAACGTACAATTTGGGATGTAAACTGAATTACTTTTTAGTAAAAGTTAAATGATTCATAAATAAATTTAGATATTTCAAAAAACCTACTTAGTATGGTGAGTAGTATGAAAGCACGTGTCACTCGTTAGGTTCTGCAATGGATGTTTATACCCAGCAGTTGATGGCGTTAAGTGCCAAAATTGACACCCTCTATCAATTGGTTGACCAAATTCACACTCAGATTGCCGATGCGTCGGTGGACAGTAACCATCAGCGGGCGACTGAGCCTGCGCCCATCCCTGAGTCTGCCCCGCTCGCCTCGGCCTACCACTCCCTCTATGTTGTTGACCATCCCCATGCGCTGGAACTGGAGCATCGGGATATTCTGGTGGATAATGATTATGTGCAGATTGACAACCAGAATGGGGATCTGAGCATGACCACAGAGGTCCAAGTCCAGCGGCTCACAGCCCAGTTAACGGCAGCCTACAATCGGATCGCTGCTCTGGAAGAACAACTGCTCGCCCGTCGCGTGCATTCCCACTAGAGGCAGGTATGAACCACTGTGTCCTGATGGCGGAAGTTATTCGGCCCCCGCAGTTACGCTATACGCCCGATACCCAAATCCCAGTGACTGAAATGTTGGTCCAGTTTCCGGGGCTGCGTGCGGAAGATCCACCCGCCACCTTAAAGGTCGTTGCTTGGCGCAATCTGGCCCAGGAAGTTCAGGAGCGCTACCAGGAAGGAGATCAGGTCATTCTGGAAGGTCGCCTAGGAATGAACACGGTGCAGTTAGAAGGCTTTAAAGAGAAACGGGCAGAGATGACCCTGCAACGCATTCATCCGGTTCATGTGGCGAATCCACCCGCTGCGTCGGCGGTGCCCACGGGAATGCCCACCGCTACGGGGCCTATCGGCATGGGCGGTGTTCCGGCTCCTAGCACGGCTGCCCGTCCGCCCCATCAGGCTCCGGTTGCCCAAGAGTCTGGGATGCCGCCAGTCATGTCTTCACCGGCTGCTGTGCCCCCCACCTATGCTGAACCAGCCAATGAACCGGTTGATGATGATATTCCCTTTTAATGCAAAGCCTTAAATTTATTAACGCGATCGCGAATCATTGCGTTGATCCCCACGGCTGACGTTCAAGCTGACTCATGAGGGATGCCGCGATCGCGCCTCCTGATTTCTCCTGCTGTGTCGGCAGGGGCGAGGGCCTATCGTCTTGGCTTGGGCGCAAAGCACGCCCAAAAACGTGACAGAGAAAAGGGCCATGCCAGCCTCCCCCTGGGGAAACCGAGTATGCTGAGAATGCTGCGTATCGCTAGAGTCAGGAGGGTCTGCTATGGGCGGTTGGGTTGTGACCGTGGGCTTGTGGGGAATGGCTTACCTCTTGGGATCGCTGCCAACGGGTTATCTGGCGGGATATTTACTGCAAGGGATCGATATCCGCACCCAGGGATCGGGTTCCACGGGGGCCACGAATGTCCTGCGGACCCTCGGCAAGGGACCGGCGATCGTGGTGCTGGTGGTTGATGTGTTGAAGGGGGTTGCGGCCATCTATCTGATCCCGTGGTTCACCCAGCCAGGGGTGCAACAGGCCCTAGGGACAATGGCTAGCAACCCGACGCCGACCCAGGTCTTACCGTTGCCGTGGTGGGTGGTTGGGGCCGGCTTGGCAGCCTTATTGGGCCATAGCCGTTCGATCTGGTTGGGCTTTAGTGGGGGCAAATCGGTGGCAACCGGGTTGGGGGTGTTGTTGGCTCTGGCTTGGCCCGTGGGGTTAGGGGCATTGGGGGTCTTTGGTGTGAGCTTGGCCCTCTCGCGGATTGTGTCCCTGAGTTCGATCCTGGCGGCGATCGCCGTGCCCCTCTTGATGGTTGTGACGCAACAACCGCTGGCCTATCAATTATTTGGGTTAGCCGCTGGGATCTATGTGATTTGGCGTCACCGTAGCAATATCGATCGGCTGCTGGCAGGGGTAGAACCCCGTGTCGGGCAAACCTTAGCCGTTGGCGTCGATAACCCGGTTTCGCCCGCACCGGAACCCAGCGATCCCGCTTAAGCTTGTCGTAACGACTTTAGTCGGTTCTCTGTCGTCCCACCGTTGGATTGAGTCCGCTTCGAGTTCATAAACCGATACAGCGGCCAGGAAAGTCTCATCCTGACCCCCCGCGATCGCCCCTGAAGTAGGGAGTAAGCGCAATGCTCTACCTCCCTTGGACTTTGGACCTGTGAGCGATACTCCTGCCCAACGAGTTGCCAATTATAACCGCCAACTGTATCAGTCGATCAAGCTGGCCCTCCGCCTGCCCCTGCGACGCCAGTTGTTGATCGCTGTTTGTGATGATCTGGCCCTGCGTAACCGGATTGCAGCACGCCTGCAAGCAGAACTGACAACCCTGCCCCCCCCATCGGACCCCGATCGCGGGGAGCAAACCTATGCCCGCTTTGTCAGCCTGGGCCTCAACCTGAATAATCCGAATCCGCTGCTCCAGATTGCCCAGTGGTTGAGCCAGAATCCGCCACCGTTGACGCCCCAGGGTACCCGTTTGCCCCTGCCCCACTTCCAGATTTTGGGTATTGAACGGTTAACTCGCCAACCCCTGCCTGTCCAGCGGTTATTTCTGAGTTACCTGCAAGGGGCAGAGGAGCAACTGGCCAAGTTGGAATCGGGATTGTTGCTGTGGGTATCGCGCCCCTGGTGTCGATCGATCCAACAGTCAGCACCGGCCTTTTGGAAATGGCGCAGTGGGGTGTTTGAGTTTATCGGTGATCCCACGGTTGTCCTACCAGCCAGCGAATACCCGGAGGCCATGCAGTCGGATAACCTGGATACGACGACGATCGTCTCTCCCCTGGACCCGCAGACCATTCCCCTCTCCAGCCAGATTTGGGACATCCTCACCCAGGATTTAGCCAAGCTGGATCAAGCGCCCCTGCCGGGGGAGGCGCCACCAGAAGCCAATTTACAGTTGTTGTACCAGTTCACGCGCCAACTGTCAGTTCTATTAGCCCACGCCCGCCCAGAGTTTGCCCCCCAGGTGCTGGCCGCTGCCCCACCCCCCCGGACGAT
>JBBILC010000157.1:0-10278 GCA_037445115.1 Coleofasciculaceae cyanobacterium bin_20 | reverse complement strand
ATTAGTGTGTCTATTTTTAGAAAATAAAATCTTAAGATTCAACACTTCTGCTAGAAAGCAGATAGGATAAGCTCGATAGCGCGTTCCACTTTCAGAAAACTCACTTAAGATTTTATAGAAGTCTAAAGTCTTACTACGACAAGTCTAAATCCAGCATGCTAATATAGTCTCAACGTGTCAAGAACGGTTAGACGCTAGATAAAAATCGATTCATTATTGTCGAGTTACCGCAAGAAATACCAGACGAATTGCCGGTTACTATATACGATATAGAGACTTTATCTTTTAACAGTGAGTTGATTTTAAATATGTGCTAGTATATCTGAAGATTAGCCTTAGGCATTAAAATATCAATAACACCTCAATGACATTACCCGATTACCAAAGTTTAATGTTACCACTGCTCAGATATGCCGGAATTTGTAACCGCGAATTAACGACCAATGAGGCAGTTGAGGTTTTAGCCCAGGAATTAAATCTCACGGAGGAAGACCTACGCGAGATGCTGCCTAGTGGCACCCAGTCAACCTTTGGTAACCGCGTGGGTTGGGCTGCTACATACCTGAAAAAAGCTGGACTGCTGGAAACTACCCGCCGAGGCTACTACCAAATAACAGCCACGGGTCGTGAACTTTTGGATAAGCGGCCTCAGGTGATTAATGTCAAGCTCCTTGAGCAATATCCTGAGTTCCTTGAATTTAAAAAGCTTAAAGGGACCAGAGCAAGAAATGGAGAAAGAAGTATCGACCCGGCATCAGCACCCGATATCCCGGCTGCCACGCCATCCGAAGCCTTAGAAGCTGCCTATGAAAACCTGCGGGACGAATTGGCTAATGAACTCCTGGCCAAACTCAAGAAAACCTCGCCTGCTTTTTTCGAGCGTGTGGTTGTTGAACTTCTGGTCAAAATGGGGTACGGCGGCTCACGATCGGATGCTGGACGAGCGATCGGCAAAAGTGGCGATGGCGGGATTGACGGTATTATCAAAGAAGACAAACTTGGCCTTGATGTCGTTTATATTCAGGCAAAGCGCTGGGATAATACCCCCGTCGGTAGACCTGATGTCATGCAATTTGCCGGGGCACTACAAGCTCAGCGAGCGAACAAGGGAATTTTTATCACCACCTCACGATTTACCGAGGAGGCCAGAACCTATGTCTCGCAAATCGGCAGTAAGATTGTCTTGATTGACGGTGAGCAACTAACTAACCTGATGATTGATAATGATGTGGGGGTTTCGATCGTTGCTCTCTATCCCGTTAAAAAGATTGATAGCGATTACTTTGATGAAAATTTTTAAGCGATATTCGTTAAGGAGTCATCATGAGTCCAAGTCTAATGGCTGAAAATGTGTTTATCAAGCCAGAAATAAAAATAAGATAAATCTCAATCTGATTCGTTGATTGCGATTGTTAACTTTACCAAAGAAGACCTCCGTGAACGTTGACGATCGCCCCCTTCAAATTTTGCTTCATCCCACCAGTCCCAGATATCCCATGCAGCTAAGTGAGATTACCCCCCTCATCCTGACCTACAACGAAGCCCCCAACCTCGATCGCACTCTGCAAAAACTGACATGGGCGACCCAAATCATCATTATTGATAGTTTCAGTACCGACAGTACGCTAGAGATTGCCGCGACCTATCCCCAGAGCAAACTTTATCAGCGTTCCTTTGATACCCATGCTCAACAGTGGAACTATGGCCTTGAGCAAGTGCATACCCCCTGGGTTCTCTCCCTCGATGCAGACTATGTGCTTAGTGATAGCTTCATGACTGAATTAGAGCATCTTGCTCCAGAAGGGCAAACTTCTGGGTACTTTGCTCACTTCCAATACTGCGTTTTTAGTAAATCCCTACGAGGCACAATCTTACCTCCCAGGCTAGTTCTTTTTCGCAAAGATAAAGGCAAGTATATTGATGATGGTCATACCCAGCTATTACAGCTTCAAGGACAGCCCCACACCCTAAAAAGCTGCATCTACCACGACGATCGCAAATCCCTGAGCCGCTGGCTATGGGCACAGGATCGTTATCTCATCCTCGAAGCCCAGAAACTATCCCAAACCCCCTTTCAGGAACTCAGCCTGGGCGACAAATTGCGTAAACTGAAGTTACCGGCTCCCTTCATCGTCTTTTTTTATTGCCTCATTCTGAAAGGCGGCATCCTTGATGGCTGGCGGGGGTGGTATTATGCTTGCCAACGCCTTCTGGCTGAACTCCTCCTTGTCCTTCGCTTGCTCGAACTAGAGCACCGATCGGAGTGATGGTGCTTCCCTTGGTTCATTGCGGGGGGATGCTCCCTGGCATTGGCAATCGGACCTAGACCTTGCGATTCACGGTCTGTCTGGCAACAACATCTTCAAGCACTGCTTAGATCAACAAGCACTGCTTAGATCAACAAGCACTGCTTAGATCAACAAGCTTTAGCCGCATCTCCTTGCCTGCCTAGGGAAGAAATCTAGTTTTGCCCTAGCGCCCACTCCAGAAGGGTTTGATTCACCGCTGCTGGACACTCGTCATATAGGCAATGTCCCGCTGCCGCAAACGTTTTCAGCGTTAAATAAGGCGATAAGGGTAACCATTGGTCGGCCAACCTTAGGGGCACAATGCGATCGCACTCTCCCCACAACAACAGTGTTGGACAAGCAAGCTGGGGCAACAGGGTATGCAAGTGGGGACTATACCCCGGCTGCGTGCTGGACCGCACCAGCCAGCAAAACGCCCGCTCCGCTCCCCGATCACGGGGAGGCGTTGTATAAATCCCCAAGACTGTGGCATCCACCCGGCTGGGATCGTGGTAGGCCATGCGCAACCCGGCCTGGATAAACCCAGAACCCCGGGCAACCCGAAAGAGGGGTTTCAACAGCAACGGCGACGCAAACACCCCTTCGATCGCCCCCACCCAAGGCACCGCCCAACGGGGCAGCACCTCCTGACGGGCAGCCGGTAGGGTGAACAGGGCCAGCGATCGTGCCATCTCCGCATGGGTCACCGCCGCTGTCACCGCCACCAATGCCCCCAGCGAATGCCCCACCAAGAGCACCGGCTGACCAATCCAGGTACGCCAAAAGTCATAGACCTGACTCGCCCAGAGATCGACACTATAGGACGTAGCTGCCTTGGTAGATGCTCCAAAACCGAGGAAATCCAGGGCATAGACCGGATGAGTCTCAGCCAGGACTTGCAAATTGGAACGCCAGTGCCCGATCGCTGCTCCAAAACCATGCAAAAACAGGATGGGAACCGCCTGCGGCGACGCCATCGCGGGCCGCAGAAAGGTATAGCGAACCCGCCAGCCCCGCCAAACCCAATCCCGTTGATGGCCAAGATCAGAGGCAGTGGCAGCGATCGGGGGCAGACTGGCCACGGTATGGTTAGCAGCGTCTTGTCCGGAGGAGGAAACTGATTGGCGCGGCGCGATCGAAGTCATGCGGATTACCGTTAAGCGAGGGCAGCAGTCAGACCGGGCGATAGGACATCACCCTATCCCTCTAGTTCTAGCAAGTGACTGGGGATCGTAGCGAGGGACTCAAACACCGGTTTCGCAAAGTAAAAACCCTGGAAGAGGTGAATCCCCATCGCCCGTAGGGTTTGCAGTTCTGATCGACTTTCCACCCCCTCCGCGATCACCTCACAGGCGATTTCCTGGCAAACGTGCATGATCCCAACCACAATCGCCCGTCGCACCTGATCCTCGTGGATATTCCGAATCAGCGCCATATCCAGCTTAATAATATCGGGTTGGAACTCGGCCAAGAGATTTAGACCAGAATATCCCGCCCCAAAATCATCGATCGCTGTCTTAAAGCCTAATTTTTTATAGGCATCAAAAATCTGATTGAGATGGTCTCGATCATGAATCTTTTCCCCCTCCGTCACTTCAAAAATAATGTGATTGGCGGGGAAACCATATTCCTGAGATGCCTGAAGTGTCGTGCGAATACACGTTTCCGCTTGATAAACCGCATTCGGCAGAAAATTAATCGACAAATACGTTGTCATCCCCAATCGTGCCGCCCATTGGATCGCCTTCACGCGACAGGCTTGGTCAAACCGATAACGATTGTCCTCGTTAATCTGACTCAGGATTGAGCTAGCAGGTTCATTGGTAAGGCCGCGAACCAAGGCTTCATAGGCAAAAATAGTTTTAGTCCGGACATCCACGATCGGCTGAAAGGCCATGCTGAAGTCAAACCCTAAATTGTCTTGACTGCTACATCCCTGACAATCAGGTGCGCTCGATCGTCCCTGCGTGACCATAGTCAAATCCCCAACCCCATCGTTATCCTATCGATCCCTGACCACCAGCCCAGCCGCCTACCCCAAAGCCTTACTCGCGCCATCCCCCCATTCCCATACGCATTATCCAACTGATCTCCGACTGATCGGGCGATCGTACCCCATCCTATCTCGGTAGGATTAGGATACTCCCATAATGCCCAAATAACTGGCCAAAATCCCCAGCAGCGAATATCTCCTGCCCAGCGCCAGCCCCAATCCCAATCAGCCCCCCTAGGACCTAGCTGCAACCAATGGGTCACGATCATGACGGCCCTCCCTCCCCGCCGGGGAGAGACTTGCCAAGGGGGTAACGAAATGCAAGACTCAAAGGAATAGCGCGATTGTCAGGAAAGCTGCTGATCTAAGACATGGATATTATCGAATTTTTGGAAGCCAATGTGGGGAAATGGTTGTCGCAACGGACCAGCCATGACTTGGCATTGCCGCGATCGGAGAGTGGTAAAGCGGAAGTCTATATTGAACGCCTGGAAACTTCCCACCCAGAGGTCGTTCAACTGTGTCAGCAGGGTCAGCTAGCCGCCGATCTCACGCTTTGGGGTGCCCGCATTACCTGGAAGGGCATGATGGCAGCGGAAACCCAGCCGCAAACCGGTACCAGCCTACTGGTCGCGCTCCAGTCAAACGACGATCGCACCCAGGGACACCTGCTCCAGCAAAATGGGCGCAAGGGGTTGCTCCGGGGCCACTATAGCTTGGGCAACGATGAGGTGCTAACCCTGATTACGGCCTCCGAAACGCTGCACTTAGAAGAGCGGTTGTGGTTTGCCGGCCCCAACCTCCGTTTACGCACCAGTCTTCTGAAACAGGCCGACGGCTTTAGCAGTGCTGCCTTTTGCTCAGAAATCCGGATTGGCAGTGTGCAACCGCCCGCCCCCACCGCCCCAGCAACCGCCACAACCCCCGTCACCTAGCGTTTCTCAAACGGGGAATTGTAGGTTGGCGTCGAGTTGGCGAGACCCAACACGTTCCCTTGAAACGTTTGTAGTTCAGGCTTTAGCCTGCAACGCCTCAAGAGGTGCCGATCGCTCCCCTGAAACGTTTGTAGTTCAGGCTTTAGCCTGCAACGCCTCAAGAGGTGCCGATCGCTCCCCTATTCGTTGCTGGCGTCCCGATTGGGAACATTCACCCGCGATCGCAGGGCGGCCAGGGTGGTACCAATGCGGCTAAACTCTTCGCGCATTTGGACAGCAGCCCGTAATTTTTGATCCAGATCAGACGAGGATTGGTTGGGCACAAACTGGTGAATTGGGGCATGGGTGGCTTCACGGGTGGCGCTCGAATCAGTTGTCGTTCCCAGAGGTGACAGTACTGTCCCTGCGGGGGGGTGACTGAGGGAACTGAGTTGGCGCTCCAGCGTCGGCGCAGGCAGACGGCGGCGGGCGGGCAGCGGCTTCCCGATCGCCGTTGGGGTGTGCCACGGCTCAATGCGGGGGGTGTTTAAACGCGGCGATCCCGTACCCGTAGCATGGCTCCCCGGTGCCTTGTGTTGTTGGGACTGGCGCACAGAATAGGCAAGGGGCTTACCTCGATCCTCAGGGACCAGTTCCGTTTCCCAATCCGTACCAGAGAACCGGCTGCAAATAATTCGCTCAAAATCATTGCCAAAGTGATAGAGCGGGCGTCCGCGCCGTTGCCAAAAAGCCAAAATTTGCTCCACCGAAACGGCTTTATAGCGCCCCTGGTAAAGGCTCTCAATCACAGCAAGACGTACCCAGTTGAGGGGATAGGTACTGGCCCAGTAGCCCACCAATTGTTCCGGTGCATAATGGCCCAAATCAAAGCTATAGTTACTCAACAGGGCGATCGCATGGCCTGCGACTGGCGAGTTGGTCACTTCCAGGACATCTTCCAGCAGTGGTGACATAGGGATTGACGCAGCAAAAGGTTACGCAGTGGAGCCGCTTGCCAAGCATGGGTTCGCTCTTTGTACCGAGTTCCCGCTACAGGACTACCAACATCAGAGGTCCAAACATCAGAGGTCCAACCCAAACGGCGCTCTCGCCCCAATGCGCGACACTCATAACGCATTCGCCACCCGTTGGCGACTGGAAAACTAGGACATGAAGCTACTAGACAAGGACTCGGTGTTAAAGGGTAACTACCCGATCGCTGGCAGCTAGGGCCGCGTCAGGATCAGGGAGTCATGCTTGCGTTGCAGGGACAAGCGTTGTTAACGGTATACCTCTTCTCACGGGAGGCACTTCGCGATCGCCTCGTGATATCCGAAGGGGATCATACCTCTCCTTTAAGCATACTCTGCAAACCCAGATTGGGTAAAGTTAATCCTTCGGACCCGCCGGACTGCCGCTAGGGACCCGCCAATGGTACCACCCCATCACTCACGGGCCGCACGTCTAGATCCGCGAAGGGTTCCGGATTGCCGTTCCAGTTAAAGTCACTAATGCGCAAATTAATCGACCCAATTTGTAGGACGGGATTAAAGCGCAGGACCACCCCATAGGTACGGCGACTGTACTCCAGAATATAGTCCGTGGTAATTCGATCTTCCTTGTCCAGGTTTAGGGCGGTCTGGAAGCCAAAACGCAGAGGACCATAGACCTGTTGGCTCAGGCTAAAGGCCAATACCCGACGATCTTCGATGCGATCGAACTTAAAGGGAGACTCGCCATCCCGCAGACTTTGGGAATAGCGCACATTAAAGGCGGTGTAGTCGAAAAAGTCGCGACTGAACTTGCCAAACTGCCCCTCCAAGCCCAAACTACCCGTCAAGGCATTCTGGAAATCACCGCTGGTATAGGAGGTGAGAATCCCGCGCATCCCGGCCACAAAGCGCACAAAGGGGACGATCGGCACCGGACTATACCGCAGGCCCTCGGTCTCTGTGGGGGGTAAGGGGGTTCCCTGCCAGAGGGGAATCCGCTGGCTCAAGCCCGCTGTCGCCTGGTAACGGCCCAGTTCCACCAAACCCTCCCCCTGGCCGGGGTCCAGCAAATCCACCTGATCCGTTTTGGCATTGACCACTTGGGCACCGACCTGGTAGTTAAAGCGCGGCCCATCCTCACCCAAGGGGATCGTCGGTGAGGTGAGCACAATCCCTAAACTGCTCTGCACATTTTGAAAGCCCAGGGAGCCGTTGAAGAGGCGATCGCGGTAGCTATACTCCAGGTTCAGGTTATGGTCTCCCACCTCCTGCCGCAACCGGACACTGGCCCGCAGGTTATCCGCGAGATCCTCCGGATCAAGACTGGCAAAGTTGGCCAACCCCCGCACAGAGGTTTCGGGACCCAAGGTGCCATCTAAACGGGCAATCAAACCATACAGGGCAGGATCGACAGGATTCGGCCCCTCATTGATCGCCTTTTGGACCAGCAGTTGGGGCGTCACCCGCAGCCGGACGGGTCCCCTGGCAATCACGTTAAAGGTCCGCTCAATATAGACCCCCCCCCGTTCTTCCTGGTCATAGCTAATGTTAATCAACCCCGGTTCGCGCTCTTCCTTACTCAGAATGGTTCGCTCCCGCAGGAGGGGCACCGAAAAGCCCTGATCAAAGACAAGACGGGGGCGGCGGGTAATCAGCTCGTCCGCTAGGGGGGAAATATGGGTCAGGGTAGCCTGGGGCGTGCGTAGCTCTAGCTCCGGTGGGGAAAAGGGATCGTTGGTAATGCGCACATTTTGGGCCTGCCACCCAAAGGCATTGAAGTCCACCTGATCCGCCTCAAACCGCAAACGCCGCACGGCCCCTTGCCGCTTCAAATCCGGGGCATCGCGACCAACCCCCACGCCCACCTGAAAATCACCGGGACCTCGCTGCACCCGCAAGGGTTGGGTGGCCAGGGCACGATCGCTCAACAGGGGTTGGGGACCCGTAACCGCCGTGGCGGCGGGGGCATCAAAGGCAAAATCCTCCCCCGTGGTGGGCAGGAATAGCTCCCCATTCGCATTAAAGATGCTGCCCGCTTCTTGCACAAAGCGATACTCAAACCGCTCACCCCGCAATACCTGTTCGCCGCGCCGTAAGGCCACGTTTCCCTCCGCCATAACGAAGCGATTGCCAAGGTTGACCTGGAGGCGATCGGCGGTGAGCACCGATTGGCGAAACCGAAACTCCACATTGCCCGTAGCCGTGACGATCTGGCGTTGTTCGTCATACTCCTGTTGATCCGAGGTTAGCTCCACCACATCGGCGGGGCTGGTCAGAAGATCTGCCGCCGTGTTGTCAGCATCGGGGGTTTCCAGGTTTTCGGTGGTGGTGGCAGCTTCTGGAGGGGTGGTATCCAGACTAGCAGGCGCGGTCTTCTCCCGATCGTCATTTAGGGGAGCCGGGGAACCGGGAACCGTTGGGATAGAATCAGTCTCCAGCGTTGTCGGCAGATCGGGTTCGGGGGCCTGCTGGGTCGGAATGGGGGAACGCAGGGGGCGCAGGGCAGGCGCAGGGGGGAGTGGTTCCGGCTCTGGAATCCGGGGTTGTTCCGGTGTGGGCGGCGCAAAAATGGGGATGGTCCCTGCTTGGGATTTCTGGATGACGGGTTCCTGTGGACTAACCGGGAGGGGGAGGGTCGCCGCTCGATGGTCGGGCGCTGCAACGGGCACTGCGACTGGGGCCACCTCCTCATCCACCGCTGCGGGGGGAGTCGTTGCCGTTATTGGAGTTGGCGCGGGCTGGGGAGGATCGGTCGCGATCGCGGTGGGGGCAGACAGCGCAGGATCGGCTGAAGCATCGGTTGAGGGGTCTGTGGAACCGATCGGGGTAGGGCCGATCGGGGTAACCACGACTGGGGTTGTCGTCGTCGGCACAATCACCCCAGCACTCCCCCCTTGGCCTAACGGCGATCGGGAGACTGGGAGGAGGAGGCGGGATGCGGGCTGGGTTGCCTCAGGGGGCGGAGCAACAACCCCTTCTCCCTCAATAGCCATGAGGGCTTCGGCTTCCGGGCGGGGGTTGGGAGGGACTTGTGGCTGTGCCCAGGCCGGATAGAACAGGGGCGAGGCGGTATCTCCAGTGGGGACACCGCCGGGTAGAGTGGGCGTTGGTACTTGGGAGCCGTCCGATCGCCGGATCAGGGGAGGCTTAGGGATGGCGGGTTCGTCTGGGGCTGGTGCCGAGGTGGGTGTAGCGGGAAGCCGAACCAGCGCAGGCGTTGTGGGCGGACGATCAGCCAAAGGTATCCTAGCAGGGGGTTCGAGGGCAACCTCCTGATGGGTGGGGAGCGCAACAACGGGGGGCGGCTCAGGCGGTAGGGCAGGATACATCATGGCGCTGCCATATTAGCCGACAGAAGCCCCAAGATACACCAGCCTGACCCATTTCTCTTCCTCACATCCACACACTTAGGACCAGTTCGAGTGTTTAAGGCTATTATCACCCCTCTTTTAGGAGAATGGCTAGCCGAGGGGCAAATAAGACAAAGGGGACAGGCCAATTACCTATCCCACAGGTCATTGATCACTCATTGGCGTTGACGGGCGATCGTTGACGGGCCATCACTGATCCAGGTCACGACGACGGGGCGCACGGGCCGGGTCACTTGAAAGCAGACCAAAAACAAACAAGGTGACAAAGAAGGCAACAACGATATAAACCGTGATTTTTAGGGCTTCCATACCAGTCTCTCCGAAGGGCAAATAGGAATCAAAAACTTTCGTTAAGATAACTTTCCCATCATACCGAACCACGGCACTCCTGGCTGAATTTCGATCAGAGTGATCGGAGTGATTCGGAGTGCTCCCCTCCCCAGACTTAAAGCTGGGGCAGACGGGCCTGGAGCCAACGCCAAAGCCGCCCCAAAGCCGTTTCCAACCAGAGCATGATGTGATCTAACCATTCCAGAACATGTTCAAGGGGGTGCTTCACGTAACCCAGGATTTGGGCTTCTACCTCGAGCAGACTGGGGGTAGGGACGGGGGCGGTGTCAGTAGCTGCCGGTGCATCAAGGGCCGTTGGGATTGCTTCGGTTGTGGCTGTTGCTGCGATGGCCGTTGTCGGGCTGGGGGTAGGGACGGGCAGAGGATTGA
>JBBILC010000156.1:7869-10384 GCA_037445115.1 Coleofasciculaceae cyanobacterium bin_20 | reverse complement strand
GTGCGAAAACCTTTGATGCCGTAAGGCGTTGAGCACCTTCCAGGCGAATCGCTCATCGCCAATCGCCTTGGTGCGAAAACCTTTGATGCCGTAAGGCGTTGAGCACAATGCACAAGATCCGAGCTATATCCCAAGCGGTGTGTGCGAAAACCTTTGATGCCGTAAGGCGTTGAGCACTAGACCAGGGCGCAGTGCTTGCCCCAAGCGCGGGGTGCGAAAACCTTTGATGCCGTAAGGCGTTGAGCACACCTGCCGGGACTCAACTCTAACTAGACCGCCTGGTTAAACCTCCTGCTCATGTGTGCAGGGATCGGCAGTCCCGGTACCCTAGCTGAAGTCTTGCGGGGCTATACGGGCGATCGCCAAGCGCCGCAACTCATTGACCCTGACGAAACGATTAAAGCCGGTTCCCTGCCCCCCTTACGCGGTGCCTTCTTCAACCTGGCAGGCGGTACCGGGTTTCAACGCCCGTTTGAACTGGCGACGCTGCGACTCCGCAACATGAGTGAAGTGCTCAGCCATTGGCGCACCTACGTTCCCGATGCCCGTTATCTCACCCAACGCGGGGCAACCTTCATGACGAGTACAACTGTCCTGGTCAGCTTGCAAACGGCAGTTGACCAGGAGGTTTTGATTAGATACCTATAAAGTCCTCTGGCCCAATTGACAAGATCTCCCCATTAATAGGAGGTGAAAGATAACCTATCACCTCTCCTGTCGCTCTAATCTTTAATTCTATATCTCCTGTAGAAGGACCTAAGAAGGAAGCAAATCCAGGTAGCTCGATATCCCTAAGCATTGTTGGAAGTCGCCTTATTTCCAGATCAGAAAAACTTAATCCATTAGTTAAACCAACTTTGTCAATACCATCTTCAAAATCACTTGCTAAGTCAAAGTCTTTGCCAGATCCAAAGACAAAAATGTCAGCACCATCTTGTCCATAAAGATAGTCATGTCCTCTATCACCGAATATCATATCATTGCCATTAAAACCCCAAATTTCATCATTGCCTTTTCCCCCATAAAGTGTATCGTCGCCATTGTCTCCATGTAATTCATCGTCTTGATTATCACCGAACAACAAATCATTCTCAGAATAACCATAAAGATAGTCCCCATCTTTTCCACCTCTAAGTGTATCCGATCCTGCATGTCCATGTATTCCATCTATTCCTTTATTCCCTGCTAAGTAGTCATTGCCACCTGCACCTAGAATTGTATCATCACCATCAAGTCCATAAATTCGGTGAGAACCATCCGTATCATAGATATTGTCACTTTCGTTCGTTCCCCAAGCTTCATTTTGTTCAACATAAATAAATGCCATGAGAATTTCCTCCCAAGATGAATACTGAAACAGCCTCTTCAATACCCCAACTTAATCGATGATGAACAGGGTACTCTAGCTAAGCAAGAAAATACCTGTCCAACAGTGGACTTATATAAAAGAGGTTGACTTGGCGATATCCGCCTTGACTGAACTAATGATCTTAGTTTATGACTTATTTTCTCTCTTGAAAAAGAAGTTTTGTAAAGCTTGGGGTTTGTTTGACCTGTCCAGGCAAGTAGAAATGCGGACAGGTCAGATTTAGTGTTGTTACTCAATCACCTGGCGCTCTTCTGGCGGGACAATCCAGAGCACACAACTGGAATATTCCGTCGTTTTGCCATACCAGGTGAGGCCGAGGCCCTTGCTTTCAATCTGCTTCACACACTCGCGGTTTTTGCCCTTCCCCTTCAACAAATAGCGATTCCAATCCATGATGTTGTAGGCCAGTTGGCCATCCGCACTCTTGGCCCATTCAAGCAAGTTCGCTTCCTTGAGGGTGAGTTGGCGCAGGCCCGTGGGGTCGATCGTTTGTTGTTGATGCCGTTCGTACAGCATCCCAGCCATGCCTCCCAGGATGAGGGCAGTTAGTAGCACAACCCCTGTGAGACTCAGGCTCATCAAGTTGAGATTGCGAATCAGGGTATGGACATATTGGATTTTGGTGGTATGGCGCACGAGGCCATCGACCATTGATTGCAAGTCCTTTTCCATCAGCTTGGCGGCGACTTTGGCTTTGCTGTTGAGGGCAGTTTCGTACTGCTTGAAGGTGGTGTGCAGGCGTTCGGTCCAGTGGTCGAGGAGATCCTGAAAGGAGGTGGGGGCTTCCTCCAGCAATAATTGCACCTGGTTGAGACCGATTTGGGTGAGGAAGAGCGGATCATCAGCATCGAGGCCGAATTGCATCGTGAGTTCCAGCACCCGATTCTTGAAGTCTTCATCCTGTCCTTGCAAGACGAGATTGAGCAGGGAAATCCGTAACTGTTGCTGTTGGGCAGGCGTCATATTCAACCGTTCGGCAGTGGGTGGGAGCGGTGCAGGGGGGTGACCATTGAGGTCGTCATCGTGGAGTTTAGAAGGTGTCATGGTTAGTGTCCTCACAATTAGTTGACAGCGGGGGTTTCGGGAGTGGGACCGACACGCCCCGCCGCGGGTCACCGAGGCCGAGGCCACCGCGCTGGCGGCCGC
>JBBILC010000156.1:0-7859 GCA_037445115.1 Coleofasciculaceae cyanobacterium bin_20 | reverse complement strand
GGGGCTTGCCCGATGAGGGGTTGCCAGATTTGGGTGGCCTCCAATTGGGCGAAGGCGGTTTTGAGGAAGGTGTAGATCCGTTGTTGACCGAGGATGTGTAAGCCCCGATGGTCAGCAGCATCGGTAAAGCGCAACCGTTCCCTGGCAATGAAGTCACGCTCCGGAAAACTGAGCTTGGGCAGGTTGATCACCAGGACGTGATAGCGGGTGAGATAATCGCGCAACTCCAAGCGGGCCGCCGCCTGTTGCTGGACTTGCCAACTGGGATGGGGGGGTTGCAGGGTGGCAAGGGTAGTGTCGTTCGTCGCTTTGGCTTTCGTGGCTTTGCTTGCTGGTTTAGTCGCCATAAACTCCGTTGGCTGCTCAAGCGGTCCCATTAAGTCGGTCCACTCATCGAGGTTGCAAAAGGCGAGGTTGCGCACCAGGATATGTTGCAAGCGATCGCCGTAGCGATCGAGGGATTGGCGCAACAGGCGCAGGGAATCGAGACCGCCATTGGAGAGGAACCACTTGAAAACTTTGACGTGGTGCTTATCGCTCGGTTCAAGGATGTGATTGCGCTCTAACCAATCATCGACGAGGTGATCACTTTGGGCGGGCAGGTTGACGATTACAGGTACCGTCATGGCCTGGAGGAAGATGTGGTCGGCATCGTACTGCTTGCGTTCGGCTTCGGAAAAGCTGATTTGTTCGAGTCCGGCAACAGTGCTGTCGGGATAGGATTCCGCAACATCGGGATTCGAGCGATCGGCATCGATGAGCAGGTGCGGGATGCGCTTGACCTGGCAGTAGTTGACGAGTAGCTGACAGTGCAGAGTTTTACCAACCCCACCCTTCTCGCCGCCGACTAAATGCAGCATGGACAAAGCTGTCGATTGTGGAACATCGGTCATGGGAAACTCCAAATTGTGCAAAGACTAGGTGTGGCGTGTGAGGAGCGTCGCCCGTCGGTTAGATATCGGCAAACAGAGCATCCAAAGTCCCGTTCGAGTCAGTCGTGTCGGGCATCGCGGTTGGGGCTGCTGGTGTGGCCAAGGGCGGGGATATTTACTGGGAGTGAAACAATCTCATTGTAGTTTTATGTATACAGCACTTCCATGCCTGGTGAGGTACAGACAAGGGGCTTAAGCCCCTTGTTCGCAAGGCTTGACCGTACTTCATTAGAGAGGGAACGGCTGTATACATTTAATGTCTTAGGAAATATCATTAATTCTGAACTTGTGATAGTGGCAAATCTGCATTTATATTAAAAAGTTAGGCAAACACGTTTTACAAACAGAAAACACATCCAAAAGCATTAGCATGGTTACTACCAATCGACAATTCTGCACAATATCGACATCAGAGGAATGGATTAGCCAAGCCGCACGCATACTAAAAGGCACTTTTGGAGAACTGGAGAACGATACCTGGCCTGACGATCAAAGTGCTCGTGAGGAGGTTATTGAGTGTATACAGGAACCCAACCTCTGTATCGGTCTTTGCGAAGGCGATGTACTCCTGGGTTGGATTGGGCTGCGTCCCCTGTACAAGACGACATGGGAAATGCATCCTCTCGTCGTTGACACCCAATATCAACGGCAAGGAATTGGCAGCGCTCTACTGGCAGAGATTGAGAGACTCGCTAGGGGGAAAGGCATTATTGGAATAGTGCTGGGAACGGATGATGAACAATTCAGAACTTCACTATCCCAAGTCATCATTAGTCGGGAGAATATATGGGAAGAAATCAAAACCATAAAAAATCTCCGACATCACCCCTATGAATTCTACGAGAAGTGTGGATATATGATCGTCGGAATCATCCCAGACGCGAATGGGAAGAATAAACCTGACATCTGGATGTGGAAGGGATTAGCCTGAAAAGGGATTGTCTCTTGCTTCAAGAAGAGTTGACATCCTCAGTAGATCACACATTGAACGTGGGATAGCCGTCTCGACGGTCTCCGGGGCAGGCAGGATGCCTACCTCACAATTATTTTTCGTTTTCCCGTTGGGAACGCTGCGCGAACGCGTAGTGTCTCCACAGGAGAATCTACTAATCCTCTATTAGTTGTAGCAGGCCACTTGCCCAAGCTAGCGATCGCGGCGCAGTTGTTGCAGGTGCTGTTCGATATCCTGTTGCCGGATTTGATGTTCCTGTTGCACTGTCATCACTTCCGCCATCAAACGCTCGTGCTCATCCTCTAGTTTTGGCAACGGTAGTATTTTACGCAGCATTCGGAGCAACTGGCTAACCGCGAACCTCGACAGATCATATCGAGTGATCATCAGTAAAACTGCATCACATGAAAGTCAATAACCAGGGAAAGTAGACGTGATTAAACTTGTTGTAACTTGGCAGTAACCAGATCTTGTGTGCGATTATGTAGCTCAATTGCGATCGCTTCAATATCCTCTGGTGTGAGCAAATTACCCAGTTCTTCCTGGAGGAGTAGCAGTAGCTTTTCTCGATCCAAATAACGACCAGAACAACGCAAGTAGGTGGCTGTATGGCTGCCCCAGTCCAACCCAGCCGTGATGTCACAGCCTGATTCAGCTTCAATCGCGGCTAGTTCCCTTAATTGTTCCCGATCAATCTTGAACGTCATCGCACTACTACTTCCCATCGCTATACTGCTTTAGTCCTGATCAATAACTAACGGACGCTGTGGTTGCCAGTACTGCTCAAAATCGGCCAAATGTTTTTCACTCAGCGGTTGCAATCGGGCATCGACTTCCTGCGCATCACTGACGCGCAATAGTTGTATCGCGTAGATCAACCTTTAACCTCAAGCATTTCAGTTAGGAGCAAATGTACCATAGTTACCCAATCCTGGCATCTCAACTCCCATAGGATGATTGAGACAATCCTCAACATCTTCATGTTCAGGGCATGGTAGGGGGGATGGTCGGGATCGACGGTCAGGGGAAGCACTTCAAAGCACTGCGGTTGCTGCCAGTGAGGTTGTTGAAAATCTGCCCCGGCATAATCGTTATGGCGGACGCCCCAGACCATGATTTGTTCAATCGTGTGCGATCGCAGGGCGGCACTCAATTCATCGGGAAAGACATTGAAGGCGAGGGCAGCGCGTCCGGTTTCCTGGCGTTGGTGTGCCCAGGCCAGTTCGGGCGGCGGGACGATGCGCAGGGTGTCGGGCAGGGTGGTGCTGTCGATGGTGTTGCTGCCAAACTTTTGTTGGAGAACGGTGAGGTTACGATCGGATGGCGACTTGAGGGCAAACTCAATGACGGGCAACGCCGTTAGGGATCTGCGCAGTCAGATTGCTTTTAGTGAGCAGCAATCAAGGCTGAACGATAAGGGTACTGCCAGTAACGATAAACCTAAGCCAGAGAAACCGAAGGTAGAAAGAAGCCTACCTGTGTACCTAGTTGTCGATCCATTCCAATCTGTGGGTCAGTTAATTTTTGTTTTCGTAACTCCATCGCAGTATCTATAGATACTATAATTATAAGAAGGGTGGTCTTATTCTCAAAATCAAAATTTGTGAATATTGTGGAATACGTAACAGTTCTAAGTCTAGCATGAGATAAAAAGCTGGATAGAATTAAGACTATAATTGTCACTCTGTCTTGCATCTGTTTCAGAAATTAAGTAGGCAAATCATATTGTTTTGCAGTCCACAATTTAGATACTTTCAGGGGAAATTTCTAAAATAACTGTATCCTAAAGGAGAAATTTGTTATATGCAGCCCTTGAAATTCTTCAGAGAATGCAACTTCCTGATTAAAGACTTTAATATTACCAAAAGCTTGAAGCGTTTGGGTATAGAAGGAGCTATCTTTATAGTTGCTTCTATTATGCTAAATTATTTAAATTATCAAGCTTATTGGAATCAAACGCTTTATTCCGTGCAAACAATTGACTTTAATATGCTAATGCATAGTTTGCCGACTAAACTATCTATTGCATTAAAGAATGGGGATACAGAAGAGATACAAAGAACAATAGATAGTAATCTTAATAAATTTGGTCTTGTCCTCACTGATTGTAAAAGTATAGAGAAAAATTGCGAAGGACAAAAAATACTGTATATGTCTGGAAAACCGGCATTTAAAGCTCATCTTAAAGTTTCTGATCTTAATAAAGATCCATATGACATTCTTCGAGATCCTCCGTCCTTATATGCGGAACAATATTATCAATATGATTTTTCAAATCATCCCATTGCGACAGAAGCAATAAATGCCGGGAAGCCTATAGGCAGAATTTATTATGTACGCGTTATTCCTCCAAACTTTTTTAATGATTACGGATATCGCTTATTTTTCTCATCGGGTGCACTTGGACTTGCTTATCGAAATATGACTTTTGTGCTCATATTTCTTTGGTTTTTTATCTACATTGTAATTGAAATTTTAATAGTCATTGACAAGAAATATTTGAAAGCTAAAATTCAGTATTGGGAAAGTAGAAATAAATATTTAGAAGCCAAAAATCAATATTGGGAAACTCACAGTAAATTCTTGGAAGCCAAAAATCAATATTGGGAAACTCACAGGAAGTTATCGAAACTTGAGAGATTTAATGATGTTCTTGCTAAATCTATTAATGAAGAATTTTCCGCTACAGGAAATGAACTACAGAAAATCAAGATTAGTTACGAGAGAACATTAAGACGAATAGCTGCTGATTGTGGTAATCTTGTCCATGATTTGTATAAAGCTCCTTTATTATTTGATGCGACTAAAATTGATAAGCTCTTGAGTGCCTATGATGCCTTGCCACCGGAGCAAAGAAGTTTCAATCGCGAATACATTCAACTTCTAAAATCGATTGATATAAGTTTTCGGACGATTGATCATGTCATCAAAGACTTGAAATATATTACAGATACTGAAAGTCACAGAGTTTGTATACAGGATGAACTAAAATGGCTGGAGAATAATCTGCCTCCAAGTATTAGCAATGTTGCTATTGATTTTAGATATGGTCAAAAAACAATTATAATTCTTTGTAATCCTTGGCATTTAAAGAGCATTATAAAAAATGCATTGTATAATTCAACAGCTATATTGCAAGAATATCAATATCAACTAGAGGATAATAATCAATCAGATTTTCATCCTAAAATTGTTGTTGATATCGAAGAGGATGGAACCTTTGCTTACATTAGGGTTACTGATAATGGGCCAGGTATACCAGAAGATTTAATATCTAAGTTATATCAATCTGATGAAAAATTAAATCCAGCACCGCTCAGAGGTAATGGAAGTAAGATCGTTTTTGCATACCTTACTCTTCACGAAGCTAGCGCTCGTGTTACAAACCTTAAAGATGAGCGAATGCAGATAGTTGGGGCAAGCGTAGAGTTTAAATTTAGACTTGCTCTACCCTAAATACTAATTTTGTCTGTGGAGGTACCATTATGTGTAATTTTCTAATTGTAGATGATGAATCCTTTATTCGGGAATACTTCCGTAGTTTATTAGAAGCTCGTGGTCATATCTGCGAAGAAGCCAGCAATCAATATGAAGCAATCAGAAAAATTAAGAAAGGAATTCAAGGACAGGGGACTGCTTTTGATTTGATTCTTTTGGATCATCATTTAGATGGAGGTCAACTCGGCATTGACATACTCCGACATCCAGATGTTGGGCTAGCATTTGCTAAAGATCGAGTCATTGTTATTACAGGAGATCAGGACGAAGCCTTAGCAGAAGAATATGCGGAATGGGGAGCCATTGGACATCTCCTCAAGCCACTACCATCTGAATCACAATTCTGGGTGACCATTAAAGCTGCCTTAAGTCGCCTGAAGAGAATTGAGCAACAGCAAGACTGGGAAGAGGCTTATACCCTTCTGGAAGAACTCGGTCTCCTGGAATCGATTGATCAGCTTCGAGAAGATGTGCGTCACTATTCAGAGCAGTATATTGCCTTAAAACAGATCCATGAGCAATTGCTATCTGATCTTAAGCACGCGGGAGGACAAGCGGCTGATATCGAAAAAGGTTATGAAATCGCAACTAAGTCGCTCAACGACACACTAGTTTTCAGTATTCAGTCAATAATCCCTTTTTTACATTTTTTCAAATTTACTAACCATTTTTGGAAAGATGTTGAGGACTTATTCAATAAAGATCGGCTCCATTTCTTTATTTTACAGTCCTACCTCAAACGGATTCATGAACACCCAGAAGCACAACACAGCCGTGATTTATCAGGCCATCACTACGAATACCGTATTGGACGCAGCTATCGATTGTACTTCCGACCTGCCAATGATGACCACAAAACTCTGGTTCTAGAGCGCTTTGGCCACAAAAATAGACAGGACGAAATAATATCTTTTTTGCAAAGTCACAATGAAGAGCCAGTAGACTGGGGTCAATTTAGTGTTTCTGCCTAACCGTCTAGGTAATGGCCGGTACATTCGTTTTCGCGATAAATTCTAAACCGCAGAGCGATCGCACAATTTCACCGACTTCGCTCATGTCGGGCAGGGTGTCTTCGAGGATGGGGATGAGCGAGAGCAGTTCGAGCGGCAGTTGGATGTAGTCGTCGAGCAGGATGATCCGCAGACGGGGGCGGGTGAGCAGGTCGTAGTAGGTATCGACCAGGAGGTCCAAACTCGATTGCCCGATTGGCGCAATTTGTCGTTTGGCAGTCTGCCCCCGATCGCGACCAGTGGTGCCATCAATGTCAATGGCATTGTGCGGCAGTGGCAGGCGGGAATGCGACCCTCGCAATACCTCCACTTGAGTGATATTGATGAGGCTTTGGGAGTGGGGAAGCTGTCACTGGCAAAAATTGCCGATCGGGTGGGGTTGAATGTGGGAAGTTTGTCATTGGATGTGGTACCACTGATTAAAAACCAAAGTTTGTCGCAGTTGGTGGGCAGTATGCCGGGCTTGGGGCAGAGGAACCCATATCTGTCCCAACCGATTGGGTACGATTTGCCTACTGCGGTTGGGACTGGCCTTATTTGGGTTGGTGAGTGCGATCCATGTGTTGTTCACGGAGATGTTGTTTTAGGCTGTACCTCCATCGGCATCAGCGCTAACGAACCCTGTTTCTCCCGATTGTACAAATGTCAGCAACATCGCCCAAGCGTTGCTTGATGCGACCGGCAACCCGCGATTGGAAGGCAGCAGGATAGTTCGACCCAGTTTGTTGCGGTACGGTTGTTGGATCAATGATCATCGGGTTCACTCTTAGCTTCCCTACCAGGGTAGGCGAAAGCGATCGCCCCTTGCCGCAGCAAAAAACTCCCAAGCTTGAGCTTTAGGAGTTGATTAGTCAGAGAGAAAACGCTGGTTTAGTGAATGGCTGGTTGCAACTTCCGGGCAAACCAGCGCCGGAGTGAACGGAGGCCCTGCGGGTTGGGTGTCGTAGACTGTGGCTCAGGAGCAGTAGCGGGTTGGGGATCGGCGGGAATCGTGAAGCGTGTCCAGAAGGCGAGCGATCGCCGAATCGTTTCGCGCTCCTCTGGGGATGGGCAGTATTGCAAACGGTGGCGGAGTTCTTCGATTTGCTGTGCTCTACGCAGACGGAGTTCTTGGGAAGACGACATAGAAAGAACCTCAAAAGGCGATTTGTGAGTATCGGTTGGGGTGAAGAGACCATTCGGAGAATGGAAACAAGGCGATGAGTGAGTATCTGCCGCGTTGGTTGCAGCGTGTTTAGGCCGTTACCCAGGCAGTGCTCATGGGCATTTCAACACCCGCAGCCGAGGGGACAGATGCGTTAGTAGTTGTACCCAGATAAGCCACACCGCGATAGATCATTTGGACTTGGCGGCCCACGGGGTTGAGGGTGGGGGTAGTGATTTCGCAAATCGCGCCGCGATATTGGCCAATGGTTTTGCGGGTGGTGGCAACGGTAGAGGAGGCTTGGGTGTAGGTGGTGCCGCGAT
>JBBILC010000155.1:0-10449 GCA_037445115.1 Coleofasciculaceae cyanobacterium bin_20 | reverse complement strand
CGTCGTTATTTTCGCCTTTGGCTTGCTGACGCTGTTACCCGATTTCTAAGCCCCCAACCCACTCCCCGTCCGCGCCGGTTGGCTATCCTCACCCGCTCGCTATTGGGGGGCCTCCTGCTGTTGAGCTTGTGCCTACCGGGGGGTGCCTTGTGGCTCTGGCCAGTGCCCGCGATCGCGCAGCGTCTTCCTGGGAGAATCGCCCAGCATCCCCCAGGAGAAGTTGCCCAGAAGCAACCCCTCTCGATGGATGACCTGCAACGCTACCAGCAACAGGTGGAGCAGTATCGCAGTGGCTTGCACCAACGACGGCAGCAACTGGAGCAAATCGAATCCCTGGTGCAGCGCAACGTCGTGGGGTTGGACTACAACCTGAAAACGACCGACGGTCAACTCCAGGACAGCGAATATCAACTCCAACTGGCCGAGAAAAATCTGAAGTTGTTGCAAGCGGACCTCATGCAAGCGCAAGCCAGCTACCAGCAGCAACAGTCCGCCACGATCGCCCGCCTTCGATTTCTCCAGCGACAACAAGGCGTTCAAGGCTTAGCCGTCCTGCTCAAAAGCGATAACCTGACCGACTTCCTCGCCCGTCGCCACCAGCTAAAGCAATTGTTCAACCACGATCGCGAACAACTGCTGGCCCTGCAAACCGAAGCCGACAAGCTTAACCAACAACGGTTGATTGTGGCTCAACAAAAGAACGCGATCGCCCTGATCCAGCAACAGATTTTGGCCCAGCGATCGCAATTTACCGCCCAACGGGCCGCCCAAACCGCATTGATGCAGCGATTACAGACCGATCGCCAAGCCCTCCTCGCTGCCGAAGCCCAGATCGCCCGTGATTCCGTCAGCCTTGCCCAACTGATTCGGACCCGTGGCGGGGCCACCCCTGGCCCCCAACTGCGGATCATCCAGGGACGGCGTGGGCGAGGCCGCATGATCTACCCCGTCAATGCCCCCATCACCAGCAACTTCGGCTGGCGCGTCCATCCCATTTTGGGTACCGAACGCTTTCATTCAGGAACAGATTTTGGCGCGGATACCGGCACCCCGATCCTGGCCGCTGCCCCTGGGACTGTTATTGTGTCCGACTGGTATGGCGGGTATGGCAATGCCGTCGTCATCGACCATGGGGGCGGCATCACCACCCTCTACGGCCACTGTAGCGAACTCTACGTCACCGAAGGCCAAACCGTCGTTGCGGGCCAAGCGATCGCCGCGATCGGCTCCACTGGCCTCTCCACCGGCCCCCACCTCCACTTTGAAGTCCGCGAAAACGGTGACCCCGTTGACCCCATGACCTACCTCTAACCCCCTTCGTGTTTCTTCGTGTCCCTAGTGTCTTAGTGGTGCCTGCCGTTCTTTACCCCGCCGTTCCTTCCCCCAGCCAAAACAAGCGACAATAAACCCAAACCCTGCATTCACCAAGGACCCAACAGACAATGGCCAACATCCGCGTCGGCAACGGCTACGACATCCACCGCCTTGGCCCCGATCGCCCCCTCATCCTCGGTGGCGTCAAAATCGACCACGAACTCGGTTTAATCGGCCACAGCGATGCCGACGTGCTCACCCATGCCATCATGGACGCCATGCTCGGAGCCGCCAGCCTCGGCGACATCGGCCACTACTTCCCCCCCGAAGACCCCAAGTGGCAAGGGGCTGATAGCCTGAAACTCCTCACCCAGGTCAATGAACTGATCCTCAACCAAGGCTGGCAAGTCGGTAACGTCGATTCCGTCATCGTCGCCGAACGGCCCAAACTCAAACCCCATTTAGCCACCATGCGCGATCGCCTTACCACCTGCCTCCGGCTCACCAGCAACCAGGTCAGCATCAAAGCCACCACCAACGAACGCCTGGGACCCGTAGGACGTGAGGAAGGGATTGCTGCCTATGCCGTTGTCCTCCTGCATCGCCGCTTTTAACCCAGGGGTTAACCCAATGCTCAATCCGAAATCTCTGCAAATTTACGGAGCGATCGATTGACAAAAATTTACCTTTAGATTAAGAAGCGTAAACTTATATTGTCTGAGGTTAAAGTAAAATAACTTATCAACAATTGTTGTGTGCGAATCCGCTTTTTTTAAGAATTGTTGCGAATTTGCGGATGTCACGTTTGGGTGGGTGCATCCCCCTTTTGGCCTATGCCAGCGCCTTGAAATCCCAGCAAATAGGAATAAAAAGTGGATCGGCCCTTACAACCTCAGGACGGTGATCAAGCCTATGGCATTGCTGCGATCGGCTCTCTAGGGAGAACGGCAGCTAACGTTTATCCATTCGCTAGGCAGCCCGCGTTGGACTATTTTTTTGAGATTTCACCCGATTTACTCGGTGTGATTAATCCGAATGGCTACTTCCATTGCTTAAATCCCAGTTGGGAGCGGGTGCTGGGCCTAACGATCGCGACATTGCAACAAAAGCCCTGGTTTGAGTGGTTGGTGGGAGGCGATCGCGCGGTTGCGAGGGCGATTCACGATCGCCTCGGTCCCGATTGTCCGCACCTTCAGTTTCAAGGGCGAGTCGATTGCCCGTTACGTCCGTCCCCGCCTTTAGCTTGGCAACTCTTCTATCAAGCCGATCAACCCTGGATCTATGTCATGGTCCAGGTTGTGTCACCGCCACCCTCCGGCCACACTCCCACCTGGGAGAGTGAGGCGCAATTCCAGCATCTCGTTGAAACGATTGAAGACTACGCCATCTATCAACTCGATCGGGCGGGGTACATCGTCAGTTGGAATATTGGAGCCGAGCGGATTCACGGTTACACAGAGGCCGAAATGATTGGCCAATCCGTTATCCGGTTATATCCGCCAGAAGCGATCACCGCCGGTAAGTTTGAACAGGAACGCCAGACCGCACTGGCTATGGGCCATTTCCAGGACGAAAGCCAACGGGTGCGCAAGGATGGGTCGCGTTTTTGGGTGAATTCCGTGTTGACGACCCTGCACGATCGCCACGGTAACCTCCAGGGATTCACCAAGGTAACCCGTGATATTACGGAACGGAAGCAACATGAAGCGCTGTTACAGCATACCAACGAACTGCTGGAGCAACGGGTGGCCGAGCGCACAGCGGAACTGTTGACCGCGAATCAGCAGCTACGGCATGAAATCGAGGAGCGCCAGGAAGTGGAGGCCAAACTCCGGCGCTCGGAAGAGCGCTTGCGTCGCCATGCGGAACAACTGCGTCGTCTCCTGCGCCAACTCAAGAACACCCAAGCCCACCTCATCCAGGCCGAGAAAATGTCTAGTCTGGGGCAGTTGGTGGCCGGTGTGGCCCATGAAATTAATAATCCCGTCAGCTTTATCTCCGGGAATTTAACCCACGCCCGCCAGTACTTACACGACCTGCTAGAGGTTCTCGCCCTCTATCGTAAGCACTACCCGGAACCTGCCTTAGAAATTCAGGCCCAGGAACTGGCCATTGATGTGGATTTCCTCGTCACCGATTTGCCTGCCCTGCTGAACTCCATGATGTTGGGGGCCGATCGCATTCACCAGATTGTCCTCTCCCTGCGCAACTTCTCCCGCCACGATCAGGCCGCCTGCAAGGCTGTTGATATTCATCAAGGGCTGGACAGCACCCTGCTGATCCTGCGCCACCAGTTGACCCTGCCCGATGGCCGTCAAACTATTACGGTGGAAAAAGACTATGGCGACTTACCCCTGGTGGAGTGTTATCCCGGACAACTGAACCAGGTCTTTATGAATTTGCTGAGTAACGCGATCGATGCGATCGGCGAGCGCTTTGCCCCGCCCGCACAAGCCCCCAGTTGCGATCGCTTTGCCGATAAACCCGTCACGTCGGGAGCATCCCAGTCGGCACCGGTGGTTTCCCCCGACCGGACAGAGGGGCGTCTCCCGGGGCAACGGTTGACCACCCCGACCCCAACCCTGCGCATCCAGACGGAACAAACCGACCCCGACTGGATTACAATTCACATTGCCGATAATGGCATTGGCATCCCAGCGGCTCTGCAACAGCAGTTGTTTGACCCCTTCTTCACCACCAAACCCGTTGGCAAAGGGACAGGGCTAGGGCTATCCATCTCGTACCAGATCATTGTGGAACGGCATCGGGGCCACCTCCACTGCCAATCGCAACCAGGGGTAGGCACCACGTTTACGATCCGCATTCCGTTGCGGCAACAGCCTTAATCGCCTCAGCCTCTCCGATCAGCGATGACTATCGGTTTTGGTGTATCTCTGTTATGGTCATTTGCGGGCAGACTAGGTATAAAGCAGATGCGTGCTGTGGCGCTCGTGAACGGATGTCGTGAACGGATATGTTAACCCACGTTGACCGTCTCCTCTTTGTCAGAGGTGTTCCTGTCTTTAAGGAACTGCGAGATGATTTTCTCGTGAAGTTGGCTGCGGTCATGGAGGAAGTCGAGTTCCCAGCCAATTACACCATCTTTGCCGAGGGACAGGAGGGGCGATCGCTGTATATTGTCGTTTCCGGGCGGGTATCGGTCCACACGGGGAAGGAAGAGTTGGCCCAGTTAACCCCAGGGGCTTGCTTTGGGGAAATGTCGGTCTTTGATGCGGAACCGCGATCGGCCTCGGTGACCACCCTGAGCCGCTGCGAGTGCCTCACCCTGAATCAGCAGCAATTGTATGAAGCGATCGAGGAAACCCCCGGCATTGCCATTAACATTATTCGTCTCCTATCATCCCGCATTCGCGAGTTGAACCAAAAGCTCAAAGCCAAGGATCTCATGCACCAGCGGGTCATGGCCTTCTACGAAACCCAAGGAGAGATCGCGCCGGATAGCCGTCTCTCCGATTTAGGTCCCACCCGGCGCTAGCGGGTTCGTTACACTGGGATTATCAGCCAACCCCGATCGTGATATCAGGCTAGAGGCAAATCGTGGCTCCTAATCCGTTTTTTGTGGGTGGACCCACCCCCAGCGACTATTTTATTGGACGTTCGACTGAAATTAAGATTGCCTTTGACCAAATTAGTAAGCGTGCCCATGCTGCTTTCTACGGCAGTTCTGGGATGGGCAAATCTTCCCTGTTAAAGCTGTTCCTGTGTCCAGAAATTTGGCAACAACAGGGGCAGGCGATGGATAAAGCCTGCATTGTTTACATTAATTGCACCGATATTAACCCGTTTACGTCCCCGCGCTTTTTCCGGGAAATTCTAGTCGCCCTCCAGGAGGAAGTTGATGCCGACCCCGATCTGGCGGCTGAGGTGGGGGCAATGCTGCAAGGGGACACCCCGATCACCAAGGGCGATTTGCGTAAAGTGTTGAAGACTATCGGTCAGCGCGATCGCTTTTTATTGCTGTTAATCGACGACTACGACTATGCCCTGCGTGCCCATGCGGACTACAGCGAAACTGAAATGCTCACCTTCCTGAGCGAGTTTCGTAACCTGGCGGTCCACAGTCGGGAAAGTCGCTATTTGGCCACGATCGTCACCTCCTTCCGACGGCTGACCGAATTGGGTCCACCTCTGCCCCCCAGTGGCTCCCCCTGGTATAACCACTACCTCTTCCAACCCCTGCGGCCTTTCTCCGCTCAGGAAGTCGAAACCCACTTTTTCCAAGTGGATTCGCCCTTGTTTATGCCGATCGTCCCGTCCCTCAAGGCGGGAGTGTTGGAAATCACCAATGGCCACCCGGCCCTACTCCAACAGGCGGGGTATTTACTCTACAACACGCTTCAGGCGGGGCAAATCCCCGATATCGAAGCCTTTGCCCGCGACTTTGAAAGCCGGACCGAACATTTTTTCAAAAACACCTGGGACTTCTCCACTGAAGCGGAGCGCGTCTTGATGATGCTGATTGCGCTGCTGCGCCTCCAGGGGCGGCTCAACCAACGCGACAGCTACCGCCTTAATGGCATTGACCTCATCTTGAGCCAGCGCCGCCGCGAACTGATCGATCTAGAGGAACGGGGGGTCATCAAACCCCTCAGCCCGCCCGCCGAGACGGCCTATGCCTTTGCATCCTCTATGATGGAATGGTGGGTGATTCAGGAACTCGAAAACAGTGACGAAGCCATCCTGGCGGGGCGCGAGCGGGTCTTGCTTAACCTGATGAGTCGCGATCAGGTCGAGCAGGTGCAGGCCGTCATCCGACAGGTATGGCAGCAGCGAGAAGCCGTGCGATCGCTCATCGAATGGATTGTGCGCTTGTTGAAAGCCTAATTCATCGGGGTGCTTTGATGATTGATCAGCCCCACAGGCAACCGTGGGTCATTCACCATATCTCCAGGGTAAGGGTTTGAGGATTCAGGATATCCGATATGGCATCTCCAACCACAGCACTCATCAAAGAAAATCCCTACATTATTGGTCGGCCTATTTACGAGCCAGAGCTATTCTTTGGACGGGAGGACCTCTTCCAATTTGTCGCCGATAATTTAGCGAAACAGGCGAAGGTCATTCTGCTCCACGGCCAGCGGCGGATCGGCAAGTCATCCGTGCTGTCCCAAATTCCTAACTTTGTCAGACTGCCAGACTTTGTTTTTGTTTCCTTGTCCCTGGAAGGGCAGGGAGATAAGCCCTTAGCCGAGGTTCTCCATGTGCTGGCGGGCGAAATTCTGGCGGAACTCGATTTCGCACCTGACCAGGTGGCACTACCGGATAAGGCAGCGTTTCAACAGCGGTATCAAGTATTTGCTGAGCTCTTTTTACCCCAGGTTTATCGAGTCCTTGCGGGGAAAAAGCTGGTGTTGCTCCTGGATGAATTTGATGTCTTGCACAGCAACGGGCCGGGGACTGCTGTGGAGCAGTTTTTCCCCTACTTGCATGAGGTCGTCGATCGCCATGAGTCCCTCTTTATCATCCCCGTGGTAGGGCGGCGGCTCAACGATCTGCCGAACTTGCTCAACCTATTCCGGGAAGCTCCCTACCAGGAGGTGGGGTTACTCAAGCCGGAGCCGACTTATCATCTGATTACAGAACCGGCCAAGGGCGTTCTCCACTATCACGCCGACGCCCTAGCGGCCATCCTCGAATTGACCGCTGGCCATCCCTATTTCACCCAAGTGCTCTGTTTTGCCGTTTTTACCCAGGCCAGGGAGCGGCAACAGTGGCAGGTGCATCGTGTAGATGTTGAAGCGGTCATTGAGCGGGCGATCGAGATTGGGGAAGGGGGCTTGGCCTGGTTCCGGGATGGCTTACCGATCCCAGAGCGGGTCGTCCTGTCGGCAGTGGCCGAATCCCAACGGCAACGGGCGGAAGCACCCCAGCTAGCGACGGATATTCTGACGCTGTTGCAGCATCATGGCGTGGAACTGACGGAAACCCTCTATCAAGCTGGTTTACGTCTTCTGGAGTGGCATTTTATCCGAGAACCCGCCTTGCTGCCCTCGGCCCATCCCCGCCATGTTTATGACGTGACGATCGATCTTGTTCGCCGTTGGCTCGTGAAGCGCTATCCTCTGCGGGACGAAATTCTAGAACTGGAGAAACTTGATCCCCAGGCCCAGCGTCTCTATGGGGAAGCCAGTCAACTCTACCAATCGGGCAATCTGACGGCGGCGATCGCGGCCTATGAACAAGCGCTCAGCCATAATCCCAACCATTTCAGTAGTTTATTTGATCTGGCCAATGCTTATTGGGAAACTCAGCGTCGCGATCGAGCACGGGCACTTTACCAGCGACTGGGGTTGGTCGATCCCATCCGAGTCGCTATGTTCGCACCGCCGCTACCGCTATCGGAACCGGCAACCGAACTCCCCCCTAACATAGCCGCGTCTGTGCTTCAACACCCTGCTATTCAGAGTTTGGTGCAGCGGATCGCTGATCACCAAACGAAAATTGCCCAGGAACAACACAAGCCCCATCCCAACTGGAATCTGATCGCACACTGGCAAATGAGTATTCACGCCTTTGAAAAAAGTATTCAGCAGCTTTGCCAACGCTTGGAGTCCCGGCGATGATGCAGATGAGCGATCGTCCCATTCCCACCCATAACGACACCCTCAGCGCCCTGATCACGGAACTGGGGGAGGAAAGTCAGCAGGTGGCTGCCCTGATCAACCAATTGCGGCTCCCCCACCTCACGCCCCAGCAACAGGTGGAAATCTTGTCCGAGTTGCTGGCCTCAGTCGTGCATTTACATATCCACTGTGATGCGTCCTTCCAAGACTTGCTCGTGGCCGAGATTGAGGACCTGACACGGGCAGAACCGGATTAGGGTAGGTGACGCCATCCTGGGAACTGAATCATGACGCCCTGGGGTGCAATTTAACTCAATGGGAAAATTTGACTGGGGGCCTTGCCATTGGGGAAGAATCGACTATACTGGGAAAGCACGACGCGGGGTAGAGCAGTCTGGTAGCTCGTCGGGCTCATAACCCGAAGGTCAGTGGTTCAAATCCGCTCCCCGCCACCAACTAAATCTAAATATCCAGCCAGGGGTTGAGTGTTCGCATTCAGCCCCTTTGGCTTTGTCCTAGAGCGATTCCACCCCCAACGCCAAAACTGGGGTATTGAATGCCAGACATGGGGCAAGGCTATGCTGGGCTAGGGGTATCGCTGGGGGGCGCGTCATACCCGTGGCGATCGCCTGCATTCGGGACAAGCTCCTGGACGATCGCTTCCATACTAGCGATCGTTGGGGGCACCGATCGGGGATCAAGGAACATCACCTTGCTACTGTCACTACTGCCGATTTTGGTTCCCATTTCCAGATAGCTCTGGGCCAGGAGAAATTGCAGCGCCCTGGCATTCATCGGGTCCTGTTTTAAGGTCTCGGCGATGATGCCCATTGCCTCTGCCGTTGCCTTAGCTTGCAAAACCTTGCGCCGCCGCTGGGTCTCCGCTGTCATCAGGGCAGCCTTTTGCTGGGCCTCCGTCTCAATGAGTTGCGCCTCCGCATCCCCCCTGGCCACATTAATGGCAGCTTCCCGTTCCCCTTCTGAGGTTAGGATGGCCGCCTGCTTTTTACGCTCCGCCGACATTTGTAACTCCATCGCCCCTTGCACTGTCTTAGACGGCACAATATCCCGCAGTTCCACCCGGGTGACTTTCACGCCCCAGGGTTCCGTGGCAATATCCAGTTCCCGCAGGAGGATCTCATTGACTTCACTTCGGGCCGTAAAGGTTTGATTGAGGTCTAATTTCCCCACCTCAGACCGAATCTGGGTCAAGACCAAGTTCACCATTGCGGCCTGCAAATTTTGCACTTTATAGTAAGCCCGCTCCAGATCTAAAATGCGCCAATAAACCACCGCATCAACTGTAATCGACACATTGTCACGGGTAATACAATTTTGGGGGGGAATTTCCAACACCTGTTCCCGAATGGTTTCCTTACAGGCAATTTGAGACAGGAAGGGGGTGATAAAATTCAGCCCTGGCTCCAGCCTACGCCCATCATAGCGACCCAGGAATTCCACGAGGGCTTCTTCCCCCTGCTTAATGATCCGAATGCTGCTACCCAGCGTCGTGGCACCCGTCAGAAATAGGAAAATCAGTAAAAAAAACTGGGACATTTCAACCTCGCTTATGGGTGATGAATGAATGCTTGGAAAAGGGTTTCTGGGACCACGATCAAGGTATTCCCTTCACGGCGGAGGACATAGACTTTCTGATTCGCCGCGATCGGATCATCGGCCTGTTCACAGGTGGCGGGCCAAGAACTCCCTTCATATAAAACCCGCCCTCGCTGGCCGGGTAGAATTTCCGTCAGCGTCATGGCTTCTGCACTACTCGAAATTACCCCTTTCTTACGGGGCATAAAGATCGGGCGAATCCAGATGATCAATGCCATTGATAGTCCTATCCAGTACAAAACCTGAAGGCTCATCCCGTCATACATGATGTATGCCCAAATAAAGCCTAAGGTAATCGAGGCCCGCCACAGAATCAGCCAAACGATCCAGGCACTCACCCCCATTGTTAGGGCAATCAGCCGATAGGCAGGAGTGATTTTCCGATTGATGAAAAACTCAAGCAAGCAGAGAGCGACCCCTGCCAGAAACCAAAACCAGGGCGGCGTAATCATTTTTTGACTCGATAGATCCAGTTGCCATGATTTCTCGGTCAAACAGCTATCGATATTTTTAGGCTATATTTTTACCTAACTATCAATAACTGTATGATGGCCATTATAGAAGATTGTTGATCGCGATCGAAATCAAAATGATAAGTCTTCATTGATTTTTCATGAATGATTGATCTAAAGCATTATTGCAATGAAGTTTTATGTTGGTTTTGAAGCTTGCTAGAGGATATTGCGATGGCTAGTCATCCGCCTTAGGATAGAATTTTTTCGCGATTTAAGCCTGGGTTGATGAAGTTTCCTGGCTACCGCGCAAAAACTTGTGTTCCATCTTAATTTTAAGTACTCAGCATAAATTGTGGATATCTCGGAAAATACTAATTCGCAATTGTATCCACGCAATTATCAGGGGTTGAGGCTCTGCCGCTTGCCTCCAGAAGTGTTGAATGATAGGAAATGTGTTAAAAAATAGCCTCTAATCGTGT
>JBBILC010000154.1:0-10581 GCA_037445115.1 Coleofasciculaceae cyanobacterium bin_20 | reverse complement strand
TTAGTGTGTCTATTTTTAGAAAATAAAATCTTAAGATTCAACACTTCTGCCTCACCCGTCCTCCCCTGACGGTGAGTGAAACCACAACTAACGGCTGGCGCGATTTAATTCTCGAAGTGAGCGGTGGGGGGATGCCCGCCAAAACCGTCGCCCTTAAATTTGATGGCAAAGGCTATCCCCTGAATCCCTCTGACCAGGACGCATTGCCGGAGAATACGCCCATCCAGGGTACTGAGCTATTCCCCGAAGGGACTGAACCCCAAACCCTTCCCACCTCGACTTCCCAGGGGAACGTACAGACCTATGATGATCCCGTCATGGCGATCGCAACCCAATATCCTGACGATATGACCGTGGACGCCAATTGCAGTGGGGAAGGCTGCGGTTACTTCTTTAAATTCAAGCCCCAGAACACCGCTCTAGATCAAGCCGAAGTTCACATCTTCTTACCAGCCGGTGCCCAAACGACCGATCAGGCCGCGATCGGTGTGGATGAATTGATGGAGAGTAATGGCTGGCAGGCTGCACCAGACACAACGGCCCCCGCCGACTTGACCTATCCCTGGGTGAAGACGATCGCCGCCTTTACAACCAATCAGGGGATGACCGGGTATCTCTTCATCGGGGAGACCCATAATCAAGGCGTTCGTGTGACGCTCCTGTATCCCAAGGAAATGGCTGATACCTTTTTGCCCGCCGCCAAGCTTGTGCTCGATAACCTCCAGTTCAAAGCGGACAAACTGCCGATCGCCACTCAAGGGTAAGCTTAACGCCACCATCCCACAGCTCCACGGGTTGTGGGTCGAGTGGGTGATCGCATTATCTACCTGCATAGCGGGCGCATCAGACGTAGCGGACGGATTAGCCGTAGCGGAGCGCAATGGGCAGGCGGCAACGGCTCCGCCATCCGTTACGCCGGAGATGAACCCAGAGCGCAAGACACTCTAACGGGTATAGCCCCCACCCCTAACTCCCCACTCGCTGGGAAAAGGCAGCAAAGTCAGGCGAGTAATGTTGCAAAAAGTTTACAATTGAGAAGGTTTTGCCTGCTCTTGCCCTTCTTCTGGAGACTGTTGGATGCTGCGTCTGGAACATATCAATAAAACCTACCCCACGGGGGAAGTCCTGAAGGATATCAATTGGGAAGTCAAACCGGGCGATCGCATTGGTCTGGTGGGAGTCAATGGTGCGGGAAAATCCACCCAACTGAAGATCATTACCGGGGAGGTTGAACCCACCGCCGGGGCCATTATTCGACCCGCTAACCTACACATTGGCTATCTGTCCCAGGAGTTTGATGTTGACCCTAGCCGCACCGTCCGGGAAGAGTTGTGGCAGGTCTTCACGGCGGCGAATCAGGCCCAGCATCAGTTGACGATGCTCCAGCACCAGATGGAACAGGCATCGCCGGAGGAATTGGAAGACCTCATCCACCAGTTAGATCGGGCACAACGCCACTTTGAAGCCGTTGATGGGTATGGTCTCGAAGCCCGGATTGAGAAGATTTTGCGGGAAATGGGCTTTGAGGCAGAGGATGGCGATCGCCTCGTGAGTGCCTTCAGTGGCGGCTGGCAGATGCGCATCAGTTTGGGCAAAATTCTGCTCCAGGAACCGGATATTCTGCTATTGGACGAACCGATTAACCACCTGGATCTGGAAACGATTGAATGGTTGGAAACCTACCTCAAGGGGTTAACAACACCAATGGTAATTGTGGCCCACGATCGCGAGTTTCTCGATCGCCTCTGTACCCAAATTGTGGAAACGGAGCGGGGGGTTTCAAGCACCTACCTGGGGAATTACACCGCCTATTTGCAACAAAAAGCGGAACAGAAAGAGGCCCAACTGAGTGCCTTTGAACGCCAGCAAAAGGAATTAGAAAAGCAGCAGGTCTTCATCGATCGCTTCCGGGCCAGTGCCACCCGCAGTACTCAAGCCAAAAGTCGGGAGAAACAACTGGACAAGGTGGAGCGCATCGAGGCCCCTATTTCTGATCTCAAAACCCTGCATTTCCGCTTTCCCCCGGCTCCCCGCAGTGGGCGCGTTGTGGTCAAAATCGACGATCTGGTGCATACCTATGGCGACAAAATTCTGTTTCTAGGGGCAAACTTGTTAGTGGAACGGGGCGATCGCATTGCCTTCCTGGGTCCCAATGGCTGCGGCAAGTCAACCATCCTACGCATGATTATGGGGATGGAGGCCCCCGCTGAGGGCAAGGTGGAACTGGGGGAACACAATGTCATACCCAGTTATTTTGAGCAAAACCAGGCCGAAGCCCTCGATCTCGAAAAAACGGTCCTGGATACCATCCATGATGAGGTGCCCGACTGGAAAAACGAGGAAGTGAGAACGCTCCTGGGTCGCTTTCTGTTTAGCGAGGATACTGTTTTTAAGCAAGTGAAGGCCCTGAGTGGGGGCGAAAAAGCCCGACTAGCCCTGGCTAAAATGCTCCTGCGTCCAGCGAATTTATTACTTCTGGATGAACCCACCAATCACCTGGACATTCCGGCCAAAGAAGTTTTGGAAGAAGCGCTACAACACTACGATGGTACGGCCATTCTCGTCTCCCACGATCGCTATTTTATTTCTCAAGTGGCCACTAAGATTGTGGAAATTCGGGATGGCGAGTTCCGAGTTTATCTAGGAGACTACCATTACTACCTTGATAAGGTCGCGGAGGAAAAGGAAAAGGTGCGATTGGCAGCGATCGAGGCGGCCAAGGCGGCCAAGGTGGCAGCTAAACGGGCAAAGCAGAAGGAAAAGGAGAAGGCCAAAAAGGCAGCCCCTAAAGGCTAATACCGTCAACATCAAGTTTTGCAAGGTTGGGAGTAACGGTTTTAGTCGCTGCAGGCGAGACCCAGCCCTACAAACGTTGCATGACTAATTATGCACCACACTAGGGGTAATATATCGAAGCAAAGCAAGGATGAATTTCTCAAAGGGGTGAGTGATGGTGCCTAATCTGTCTGCTGGTGCGACGGCTACGCCGAATTTACCCCGTCAACGCTGGCAGATTGCCCCGGCGCAACCGGAACAAAGGGCAACCCTTGCGGCGGCCACTGGCTTGCCACCGATTCTGGCCCAAGTCCTACTCAATCGTGGGATGTTTGACCAGGCAGCGGCGATCGGCTTTTTAGAACCCGATTCGGTCCCGTTACCCTCCCCCCTGACTGAATTTCCGGACCTAACCTTGAGCCTAGATCTGTTGAAAACGGCGATCGCACAAAAGCAATTGATTGCCATCTGTGGGGACTACGATGCGGATGGCATGACCAGCACAGCCTTGTTACTGCGGGCTTTTCGGGAATTCAAAGCCCACGTGCATTTTGATATTCCCAGCCGGATGGCGGAAGGCTATGGACTGAATGAACGCATGGTGCAAGATTTCCGGACGATGGGGGTTGCCATTATCCTGACGGTGGATAACGGTATTGCCGCCCACTCGCCGATCGCCCTAGCCCGTGAATTGGGCCTAACCGTGATTGTCACGGATCACCATGATCTCCCACCCCAATTGCCAAATGCTAATGCGATTTTGAATCCTAAACTATTACCAGAAACATCTCCCTATCATGGTTTAGCGGGTGTGGGGGTTGCCTATATTTTGGCATTGGAACTGGCGAAAAAACTACGCAAAAAAGGGAAGTTAGAAGCACCCCTTTTGGAACTGTTTACCTTGGGAACGATTGCGGATTTAGCGCCGCTGACGGGCGTCAATCGGTGTTGGGTACAAAAGGGTCTGCGGTTATTGCCTAATTCCCAGTTGGCGGGTATTCAAGCCCTAATTACCCAGTCTGGGGTGCAGGGGAATCCTCAAGGTGGGGGAAATAGCAACGCTCCAGGGATTGCTTCTAGTAACAGTAACGGTGCGTTGAACAGTAAAAACAATCGCGCTAATCAACGGCAGGCGTCACTCAAACCAGAGGATATTGGATTTCGGTTGGGGCCTCGGATTAATGCCGTTGGCCGTATTGGTGACCCCGCAGTTGTAATTGAATTGTTGACGACCGATGATCCTGAGGTTGCGGCAGAACGGGCCGCTGCCTGTGAGGCCATTAATCAAACCCGTAAGGATCTGTGTGCCCAATATGAGGCGGCGGCGATCGCGTGGGTAGAAACCCAGGATCTGGAACGGCTTTATCACCAGGAGCGGGTGTTAGTTGTTGTGCAACCAGGTTGGCATCATGGGGTGATTGGGATTGTTGCCTCGCGCCTGGTAGAGCGCTATGGCGTACCGGTGTTTATTGGCACCTATGAGGGTGAAAATCAGGAAACTATTCGCGGATCAGCGCGGAGTATCCCAGAATTTCATGTGTTTGAAGCATTGGAATTCTGCAAGGATCTTCTGGCAAAACATGGGGGACATCAGGCGGCAGGGGGGTTTAGCCTCAAGGCGAGCCATCTAGCAGCGTTTCGCCAGCGATTGCAAGCCTTTGCCTGCCAATGCCTACGGCCAGAGCACCTCAAACCGCTGGTGACGATCGATGCCCAGGCTGATTTTGCGGACTTGAGTGTGGATCTGGTCAACCAAATCGATCGTCTTCATCCCTGTGGCATGGCTAACCCGGAACCCATCTTTTGGACGCCGAAGGTGCAAGTTCTAGAGCAACGGTTAGTGGGGCAAACCCAAAGCCATGTACAAGTCACCCTTGCCCAGATGCTAGACATGGCAACCCCTGGGATGTGCTTGCCAGTTCCTGTACAATTCAAGGCGATCGCGTGGCGCTGGCGTGACTTTTTTCCCTTGCCCCGGCAGGTAGAGGTTGCCTATCGAGTTGGTTTAAATGTCTGGAATCAGCAAACAACCCTACAATTAGAACTGGTTGGGATACGATTGCCGATGGGAGAGGAGAACTCTGGCCCCATCGATGTCGATCGCCTCTCGGATCTGCCAGTGGATTTTTACTATCGCGATCGGCCCTACAGTTGTCGAATTCGGGAACAAAGCAGTGGGCCAGAACTGCGTATCCGTAACCAACAGGGCCATGTTTTAAGTGTGACGAAGGGACACAAAATTGGCTATTTAGCAACAGGTCGTGACGATCGGCAAGCCATTGATGTTTCGCAGCCCTTTTTCTTCCAATTAATTAAGACTGCGATGCAAGCGATCGATCAGACTAAGAATCCCTAAGAATAGCCCAACTCAATCGCCCTGGCTAGCTACAGCACTTCCATACTTGGTGAGGTACAGACAAGGGGCTTAAGCCCCTTGTTCACAAGGCTTGACAGTACTTCATGAGAGGGGGAAGGGCTGTAATGAAATAGTAGTGCTCTAAGCTTATAGTCATGGGGGCATTTAATCCTGCAACCCGCAGTTCAACCCAATTCTCCTGTGTTATATGACACAGACTATTCACTCGTGAGTTTTGATAAATGCAATATTTTCTTCTTGCAGGCACGCTTGGGCAAAGGAGGGGAGCATCTCAGTCATGATCAGGATATTGCATTGTTTTCATAAAATTAAGGACCTGTTGGCCTGAGGGTAGGGGTGGGGTCGGCACCTGAAGCCGAGTAGTTGTATTGAGATCATTTAGCAGGATGGGATCAGTCAGTCGCTTGCCAAATAGGAAGTGTTGATGCAACGTCAAACTTTGTTGGCTAATATTTGTCAGTACCGTTTGGGTGGGGGATTGGAAGAACAGCGCCCGTGGCAGGTTTCTAAAGGGCTGAAAATCCACCACTTGGTCAGCCAGTTGACTCAGTTGGGTATTCAGCACTTGAATCCGGCTTAAGGCACGCACACTCAATTGATCCACCCGTTGTGACTGGATGACTTGCAGTAAGCGGGCCAGGTTACGGTGGGTAGCCGGTGCATCCCGGAAGGGCAAGATCGCCAGATAGGCAATCAGAAATAATTGGTCATCACTGGGAGCCGTAAAAGTGAGAAAGGTGCGGCGGCGACTGAGGTTCAGGTTGGGAGGATGCCGCAGTTCGGACCAACGTTGAGCAATGTGATGGTAGGCCATTGCCAGGGCCGCATGGGCTGTTGGGGTCAGGTGAGTATCCACCACAATTTGTACAGTAGGGACAGTTTGGCTGAAAAAAACAGTGATCTCGTCCTTGTTGAGGGAACGCACCTGGGTACGATCGCCCTGGGGACTGAGGTCTACCCATTCACAGGTTATCCCCTCAGCCCTGAAGCCATAGCGGGAGGTCGCGTAGAGCTTGGCCCCGGTGAGGATAGCCCCCCGTAGATCCGCCCCCCCCCAGTCAGTCATCATCAGGTTAGCGGCGGTGAGATCTGCCTGGATGAGGCTGGCATTCAGAACATTCGCATGGCTGAGGTTGGCTTCGCTCAGATCCGCCCCACTCAGTTTGGCTTCACTAAGATCGCTCCAGGCCAGGTTAGCCCCTTGCAGATTAACCCAGCGTAGATTCGCGCCCGTGAGGTTAGCCCCACTCAGATTGGCATGGTAGAAGTTCACCTGTTTGAGTTCGGCATAGCGCAAATCGGCACCCATGAGCACCGCCTCAACCAGATTTGCCCCCGTCAGGGTGGCATGGGTCAGGGTCGCGATCGTCAGCACAGCGCGTCGTAAATCCGCTTCTTTTAACAAGCTGCCCATCAAATTGGTCCGGCGCAATTGGGCTTCCCGCAGATCTGCCCCACTCAGATCCGCCAGCCGCAGGTCGGCCTCGCTCAGATCACTGCGAATCATTTCTGTCCGAATCAGATTGGCCTGTATCAGGTTGGCCCCCCGCAGGTTAGCCCGGACTAAATTCGCCACATTGAGGTTAGCCCCTTGCAGATTGGCCTGGGTGAGGTTAGCACCACTGAGCCGCGCCACATTGAGTTGACAATGGCTTAAATTCGCCCCAGCCAGGTTGGTACCCGCCAGATTGCTCAGGCTGAGGTTGGCCCCACTTAAATTAATGCCTGCTAGATTAGCCTGACTGAGGTTACTTTCCTGAAGCTCAATGTTCTGAAAGTCCCGTTGACCAGCGGCATATTGGGCAAGAAGGTCCTCGATCTCGATATCCATAAGGGCTACATTGTGCAGATGCAATACTGATCCTTAGCAACCCCATCCCAGCAAACCCGGTTGTTTCTGCGGCACCCTGCCCCTATGCTGAGAAGGCAATTGGGAAAAGGATGCAGACAGATGCGCATTGGGATTGTGGGCCTTGGGTTAATCGGTGGCTCACTAGGGCTAGACCTGCGGGCATTGGGACATCAAGTTGTCGGGGTTAGCCAGCGGTTAACCACCTGCGAACAGGCGATCACGCGCGGAGCCGTTGAGCAAGCCAGTCCCGATCCCCGGCTGCTGGCTAACGTTGATGTCGTTTTTCTCTGCACCCCTTTGGGCGTCATGGAGGTGGTGGCTCAGCAACTATGCCCTCACCTCCGTCCTGAAACCATTGTGACCGATGTGGGGTCGGTGAAGGCTCCGATCGTGGCGGCGATCTCCCCCCTCTGGCCGAACTTTGTGGGTGGACACCCCATGTCTGGAACCGCAGACCAGGGTATTGGGGCAGCCCTCACGGGTTTGTTTCGCGGCAATGCCTATGTCCTAACCCCAACACCTATCACCCCAGTCGCTGCCGTTGATCGGGTCGCGGAGCTAGCCCGTGCCCTAGGCTCCAGAGTGTATCATTGTACACCAGAAGTTCACGATCGAGCCGTTGCCTGGATCTCCCACCTACCCGTGATGGTCAGCAGCAGCCTGATTGCGGCCTGTGCCCAGGAAAGCGATCCGGAAGTGTTCGCAATGGCGCAAAAACTTGCCAGTTCCGGGTTCCGGGATACGAGTCGGGTGGGCGGGGGTAACCCAGAGTTGGGCGTCATGATGGCCAAGTATAATCGCGATGCCCTACTGTCCACCCTAGCCCAATATCGCGATCGCCTCGATCGGGTGATTGCCACCATCGAGCAACAGGACTGGACTGGCCTCACCGCCCATCTTCAGACCACCCAACAACAGCGCCCCTCCTTTGAGTTTGAGTCCCCATAACCGGGCAGCTTCCCCGCTTCCCCCCTAGAGATCTGGTGGCGTCGATCGCTAACCTCGTATACTTTTGAATATTTTTTGAATATTTGTGGTGAATCGTCCTAGCCCGCCCATGAATGCACCGCTCTCCCTGGACCCCTCCTCAGCCACGGCGACCCCGGATACCGCCGTTGTGCCAACGGTTTCCGTCGTGGTGCCGATCTATAACGAAATTGAGAGTATCCCCCCCCTCTTGACAGCCATTGCCACAACCCTGCAAGCCGAGGGACTCCTCTATGAAATTGTGTGCGTGGATGATGGGTCCCAGGATGGATCTGCTGAGTTCCTGAAACAGGAGGCCCAAGGACGAGCGGACCTGCGGGCGGTGCTCCTCCGCCGTAACTATGGCCAAACCGCCGCAATGGCAGCGGGCTTTTATTATGCCCAGGGGCAGGCGATCGTCACCCTGGATGGGGATCTTCAAAACGATCCCACCGATATTCCCTTGTTACTGGCTAAGTTAAACGAAGGCTATGACCTAGTGAGTGGCTGGCGGAAAAACCGTCAAGATGCGGCCCTAACCCGCCTGCTCCCCTCCAAAATTGCCAACTGGCTCATTGGCCGGGTCACGGGAGTCACCCTCCACGACTACGGCTGTTCCCTCAAAGCCTACCGGGCGGAACTGGTGGCTGATATGAACCTCTATGGGGAACTCCATCGCTTTCTGCCCGCCTTGGCCTTTATCGAGGGGGCCAGGATCACCGAGCTACCCGTCCGTCACCATGCCCGTCGTTTTGGGCGCAGTAAATATGGCCTAGGGCGGACCCTGCGGGTCATTATGGATTTGGCAACCGTCTTTTTCATGAAGAAATTCCTCACGCGCCCCATGCACGTCTTTGGGTTGCTAGGGTTAGGGTCAATGGCCCTGGGCACCTTACTGGGTCTTTACCTGACGTTTCTTAAACTGGGTCTGCGGCAGAGCATTGGCGATCGTCCGCTGTTAATTTTGGCCGTACTGCTATTGCTCACAGGTGTCCAACTATTCAGTTTTGGGTTGCTAGCGGAACTGCTGATGCGGACCTACCATGAGTCGCAGGGGCGGCCCATCTACCGGGTACGCGAGGTTGTGGACTAGGTTCCGTACCCATTGCTGCGGCAGAGAATGGCGTCCGATCGCCCACTTTAGCCCGTTGAGCCATAAAAGTGTATCCTAAATCACTAAATTGGGGTTGCTATGGCGCTATACATTAACATGATTGCTTGCTAAGGCCACTAGCGTCTGGGCCAAGTCTGGCCATTGGCTGCGAGGCGGCTGGGATTGACTTTTGAGTTGTCAATCAGGTGGGTTGTACAGCATGAAACTGTGAGTGTCAACCCCGTAGGGAAGTACTTCCCTGGTGTAAGTGTGTTAAGTGTGAGGATACGACTGTGCTACAAAAAACCTTCCTAAAATCATTACTAGGCGCACCGACGTTGGTGGGCTTGTCCTTGTTGATGGCCTCCTCAACGCTGGCAGCTGAGTCCCTGAGTCCAGATGAAATGCTGGAGCCGTCGGCTGAAGTGCAGACAGAGGCAGCAGAGGTTCCGGAAGCAATTGCCCCGATGTCGGGGGAAGCGGAAGCCGAAGCCCCCGAAGTCCCGGAGGCAATGGATGCGACGAGGCTACCACTAATTCCTTCCCAAGGGGCGGCTCTATACCTGGCTAGCCTGCCCCAATCGGACCTCAGCTTGGGGGGCGATCGCTCTGCTTCAGTGGTTAGCCTGGAACAGATTAACCAGTACAGCAGCTTGCCCACGGTTAGTGCCCTGGATCAAGTCACCTCAGTCACCCAACTATCAGATGTGCAGCCCACGGATTGGGCTTTCCAAGCCCTGCAATCCCTGGTTGAGAAGTATGGCTGTATTGTGGGGTATCCCGACAGCACCTTCCGAGGCCAACGGGCCATGACCCGCTACGAATTTGCGGCAGGGTTGAATGCTTGTCTCGATCGGGTGAATGAACTGATTGCTGCGGCCACTGCGGATTTGGCAACGAAGGAAGATCTGGCCACGCTGCAACGCCTGATGGAAGAGTTTGCGGCTGAGCTAGCCACAATTCGCGGACGGGTGGAAAACCTGGAAGGTCGGGTGGCCCAGCTTGAAGGCACCCAGTTCTCAACCACGACCAAACTCCAGGGGGAAGCAGTGTTCGGTCTAGCCGATGCCTGGGGGGGGGGTAACCTCAACATTGGCGACAATCAAACGGTCTTCCAAGATCGGATTCGTCTTGCTTTCGTCACTAGCTTTACCGGTAAGGATGCCCTCTATACCCGTTTTGATGCGGGCAACGCCAAGTTCTTTGAAAACCTGGACCAAGGGGCGTTCACCTATAGCTTCGACAGCGACAACGATATTGTTTTAGGTTGGTTGGCCTACTATTTCCCGATCGGTGAGAAGATCCAGGTTTATTTGCCAGCGGCCTATCCCCTCTGGGCTGACTTTGTACCAACGATCAGCCCCTACTTTGATGGCTTTACTGGGGCGACACGCGCCATTTCCAGCTTTGCAGAATCCAGCCCCATTTATAAGATTGGTCTAGCGGCTGGCGGTGGGATTGGGTTCAGAAGTGTTGAATGATAGGAAATGTGTTAAAAAATAGCCTCTAATCGTGTAA
>JBBILC010000153.1:0-10621 GCA_037445115.1 Coleofasciculaceae cyanobacterium bin_20 | reverse complement strand
ACGATTAGAGGCTATTTTTTAACACATTTCCTATCATTCAACACTTCTGCCCTGAATCAAATGGTATTTGAAAATGTACAGCGAATGAAATCCTATAAGAACATGACCCTGGCTATTTTGGACTATGAAGCAGGCGTGCTACGGATGAGTGGCCAGCATGAGGCTCTGATTGTGATCAGAAGTAACGGTGATATCGAGGAGGTCGATACCTTTGACCTGGGTTTTCCCCTGGGTCTGGAACCGGATATTTCCCATTTTGTGAGTGAAACCAAGGTTGAATTGAAAACCGGAGATCTGGCCGTTCTTTACACCGATGGCATTACCGAAGCCATGAATGATCAAAAACAGCAGTATGGTCTGGCACGGCTCTGCCAATGTCTTCAGCAACATCGCCACCTGAGCAGCCGCGAGATTCGGCAGGCCGTCATTGACAATGTTCGCCAATTTATTGGTAATCAAAGCCTTTATGATGACCTGACCTTGTTGGTCATGAAGCAAAAGTAGTTGGCTCAGGAGATTCTCCTGTGGAGATGCTACGCGAACGAAAAACCCTTGTGGGGTAGGCATCCTGCCTGCGACTTAGACACCTACCTGCGACTTAGACACCTACCTACGACTTAGACACCTACCTGCCCCTCAGACAGCTGAGTCTTCGATATGCTCAGACGGCTATCCCACGTTCAATTTGTGCCGACTAAGGCTGCCCGATCGCACCCCCGTTCACCCAGGCACCTGGCCCTTCTACGATGTTTTTAGCCGTCGGCTCACAGCAGTTTTTTTGCTGGTTGCCCTTAGATCATGCTCTATGACCTGTTGTCGCTGCCAGACCTGCTCGGCTAGGTAATGAAGGGCGCGATCGTGAATCCCCGCCGCCGTCAACCCCGCCACGGTTTGGAATAAATACTCCGCACAGGGACCAATTTGGCCGTGGGCTGTTGCAATGTGGTAGGCCGCTGTCGTCAACGGGAGCTTACCGGCATAACAGTCATGTGTGGGATTGATGACAAAGGTGAGGGCCGGAAGACAGTGCGACCCCGTAAAGACCTTAACCCAGCGGGGAAGATAGGACCCCACAATCATCTCCCGCCGCCAGAGGAGTAAGAGTTCCGCCGCAATATCCGCCGCCGCAATGCGGTACACTACCCCCCGACAACTGCCGCCGCGATCGAGACCCAGCACCAGACCGGGATTCTCCGGGGTTCCGCGTCCTAAGGGTGTCCAGTGGCAGAATTGGCGGTGCCAGCCGTAAATCTTTCCGACCTGCCGTTCTTGGTAATGAAAGGCGGGATTCCAAATCAGCGAACCATAGGCAAAGACCCACAGGTCCTCCCCCGGCGGATGAACGTGCAGGGTTGTCTCGATCGATGCCTGGAGTTCGCGATCGCTCCACAGGGGCAAGGCCACCCCCGCCTCACGAATCATCCGCTGTAACCGCGATGCCTGCAAGTCGGCGCGAGTCAAGGTCATCACCACCTCCCCCTTAACGCGGGTTAATCCTCCGCAAAAATATAGCGGTAGAGTTCGTCAGGATTCGGTTCTGGGCTGGCCTCGGCAAATTCCACCGCCGCATTCACCTCCGCCTGGACCTGGGCCTCGATCGCCTGAAGCTCGGCCTCGGTCGCCAACCCCTTCCCCGTCAGGTAGGCCGCAAACTGCTTAATTGGATCACGGGCTAACCAGGTTTCCTTTTCCGTCTTGCTACGCAACTCATCCGGATCAGCCAGGGAATGGCCCCGGAAGCGATAGGTCAGAGCCTCAATCAACGTGGGACCTTCCCCCGCCCGGGCACGGGCGATCGCCGCTTGGGCCACCTCCCGCACCGCTAGCACATCCATCCCATCCACTTCGACCCCAACCATGCCAAAGGCCGCACCTTTCTTGTAAATCTCCGGCACCGAGGTCGCCCGTTCGTGGGCCATCCCGATCGCCCACTTGTTATTTTCAACCACATAAATGATCGGCAACTTCCACAGCGTCGCCATGTTCAAGCACTCAAAAAACTGGCCATTATTAGCCGCGCCATCGCCGAAGAAACACACCGTCACCTGGTCAGCACCGCTATCCTGGAGCACCTCCCGCCGATACTTGGACTGGAACGCCGCCCCCGTCGCCACCGGAATCCCCTCCGCCACAAAGGCATAGCCCCCCAACAACCGGTGGGGAGCCGAGAACATGTGCATGGACCCACCCCGGCCCTTGCTGCACCCCGTCTCCTTACCGAACAATTCCGCCATCACCTCCTTAGCCGGGACCCCCGCACTCAGGGCATGGACATGATCCCGGTAGGTACTGCACACAAAGTCCTCATCCCGCCGCAGGGAGCGGATAATGCCAGAGGCAACCGCTTCTTGGCCATTGTAGAGGTGGACAAAGCCAAACATTTTGCCCCGGTAGTACATCTCGGCGCACTTATCTTCAAACAGCCGCCCCAGGACCATATCCTCATAAAAGACCAGCCCCTCCTCACGGGTGATCTGGACCGAGGTCGCATCAAATTTCGGTAATGTTCGCTCTTGTACCATTTCCATGCCGTTTCCCTTAAGCAATAGCCATGTGCATACTGGCAAGAGAGACCTTGCCAAGCTTACCTATCCTACCGATCCGGTCGCTGACCTTTCAATTCAGCCAATGACCTTTCAATTCAAAAGATACGCGTTATGATATTGGCACGATTCGGGTCGTGTATGCTCAATAAGGACTGTTTCGTTCGGCAATTGCTTGACGGATGGCCCCGGCCTTGCCTGGAATTAGGGATTCGAGGCTGATGTTTGGACTGCTAGGGACATAGACTGTGCGTATCCCGCTCGACTACTATCGCATTCTGGGTTTACCCCCGCAAGCCACCCTAGAGCAACTGCAACAGGCACATCACGATCGTGCCCTTCAGTTGCCTCGTCGGGAATATTCCGAAGCGGCGATCGCCGGTCGCAAAGCGCTATTAGATGAAGCCTATGCCGTGCTGGCTAATGCGGAGCAGCGCCGCCTTTATGATGCCCGCCTCCGGGGCCAACCCCTAGAGACCTCCCTGGCAACGGCGGAGGGGGAGGAGATGTCTCCCCCCGACCCAGGCACCGCCACGCTGGAAGCCCCGATCGCGACCCCAGTTGCCGATCGTCTCCCCGCGTCTCCCCTACCCGTTGCCCCACCCTTGCTAGAGGTCAAGGCTGACCATGTGCCCGGAGCCTTGTTGATCCTCTACGAGTTAGGCGAATACGACCTGATTCTCAAGCTGGCCCGCCCCCAAGTGATGACCCTCCGCAGTCGCCCACGGGAGGCCGACGACATTCCCGATCTTGCGCGATCGGACCTGGTTCTAACCTTGGCATTGGCTGACCTAGAGTTGGGTCGGGAATACTGGCAGCAAGGGCAATACGAACGGGCTGCCGATTCACTCCAATCGGGCCAAACACTGTTGTTGCAAGAGGGGGTATTTGCGGGCGTGCGGGGCGAAATCCAAGCCGATCTTGATAAACTACGGCCCTATCGCATCCTCGAATTGTTAGCCCTACCGGAAGCCAATGCCAGTGAGCGCCAAAAGGGACTGCAACTGCTCCAAGAAATGTTGCAAGAACGGGGCGGTATTGATGGGACCGGTAATGACCATTCGGGCCTCACCGTTGATGACTTTCTGCGGTTTATCCAACAGATTCGGGATTATCTGACAGCGGCGGAACAACAAACCCTCTTTGAAACGGAAGCCCGACGGCCCTCGGCGGTGGCCACCTACCTGGCGGTCTATACCCTGATTGCCAGGGGCTTTGCCGAATATCAGCCTGCCCTCATCCAGCAGGCCAAACAACTGTTACTGCGGCTGAGTGTGCGGCAGGATGTGCATCTGGAGCAAGCCGTCTGTGCATTGCTGTTGGGACAAACTGAAGAGGCCAGTCGGGCACTGGAACTGAGCCAGGAATACGAATCGATCGCCTTTATCCGCGATCATTCCCAGGGGTCTCCTGATCTGCTGCCCGGACTGTGTTTGTATAGCGAACGGTGGTTGCAGGAAGAAGTCTTTCCCCATTTTCGGGATTTGGCGGATCAAGTGGCCCAGTTGAAGGCTTACTTTGCCAATGATGAGGTACAGGCATACCTCGAAGCCCTGCCCAGTGAGGATGAAGCTCCAGACGAGTGGACCCCGATCGCTGCCAGCCTGACACCCACGCCCCCTGATCGCCGCTCCCATCGGGCCGCTGTGCGATCCCCAGCGGTACCTGGCCCAACCCATACGGCCTTTGCCTGGGATGATCCCGATCGGGAGATGGCTTCCCCCTGGGAAGAGGCCCCGCCTGACCTCAGTCCGCCTGCCCCCGCTCCCACCTTGCCTTCCCCCACCACCTACCGGGATGTGCGACGCGGGACTGTTCCGTCTATTCCCTCCCTCCCCGAACCCGCTGCCGCTGCGGGGATAACAACCGGGGATACCCCTGTCAATCCTGACGATCACTGGTTCAGTCGCTCACCCACTGAACAATTGACCCGTTTTACCCATGCCCCCCGTTCCACTACTGGTAGCGGTTCAGACGCCCCTCCCCAGGAATATGCGATTCGGGATGAGGGACCCGTGGGCCGCCGTCCGGCCCGATCAGGCGCTTCCCCTCCCCCTCGCCTGGGACGCTTACTGTTAGTGGGCCTCCTGGGTTTGGGGGTGCTTGGGGGGACGCTCCTCCTGGCACGGGCTACCTACGGTTGGTTAGCCGGGGTTTTTCGTGCCCTATCGGGGCCGCAACTGGTGCAAGAGCAAGCGGATGTCCCCCTGGATACGCCTCTGTTTGTGATGCCGGAATCGGGCAGTGCGGCCTTCCGCCCCACAATGGAGGGGCCTTTGGATAAGGAAACCGCCACCTGGTTGATCAATACTTGGCTGACGACCAAGGCAGAAGCCCTGGGATCAGGCCACAGTACCGACAAGCTGGTGACGATTCTGGTTGATCCGGCCCTGAGCCAATGGCGACAACAGGCAGAAAATGCTAAACGCGATAACTGGCACGGGGAATACGAGCATACCCTCCAGGTGGAGACCATCACCCCAGATACCAACAATCCGGACCAGGCGGAAGTTGAAGCCCAGGTGCGGGAAAAGGCTGCCTTTTATCAAAATGGTCGCCTAGATGAAGCATCGTCCTACCAAGATACGCTGCGGGTTAGGTATTCCCTGGTACGAGAAAATGGGGAATGGCGAATTCAATCCATGCAAGTGGTGGGTTAGGGGATAGTTGGAGATCTGGACAGGGGGCGAGAATACGGGTCAGTTGCCGTAGCCTTGCCCTTGCTGTTACCCGCTTTGATCTATTCCCACTCGGAGCTATTCCCACTCGATCGTTCCTGGTGGCTTCGAGGTAATGTCGTACACCACCCGATTTACCCCAGGAACCTCATTCACAATCCGGTTGGAGACGATTTCTAGGAAGTCGTAGGGCACCCTTGCCCAATCTGCTGTCATGCCGTCCTCACTCGTGACAATCCGCAGGACGATCGGATGGGCATAGGTACGCTGATCCCCCATCACGCCCACACTGCGAATCGGCAAGAGGACCGCAAAGGCTTGCCAGATTTCAGAATACAAGCCCTGTCGGTTGATCTCCTGGCGCACGATGAGATCGGCATCGCGCAAAATATCCAGTCGCTCCGCCGTTACCTCACCCAGGATGCGAATGGCCAGACCGGGACCAGGGAACGGATGGCGCTGGACAATTTCCTGGGGTAGCCCGATCGATGCCCCCACCTTACGCACTTCGTCCTTAAACAGCTTGCGCAGGGGTTCAATCAACTTAAACCGCAGATCCTTGGGCAACCCGCCGACGTTGTGGTGACTCTTGATCTTCACGGCTACACGTTCGCCCGTTTGCGGGTCAATATTTGTATCTGCCGACTCGATTACATCTGGGTAGAGCGTCCCCTGGGCCAGGTAATCAAAGGGACCCAGCCGCCGGGATTCCTCCTCGAAGGACCGAATGAAGGCATGGCCAATGCGCTTGCGCTTTTCCTCCGGGTCCGTCACCCCGGCGATCGCGGCCAAGAACCGATCGCGGGCATTCACATACTGCACCGGAATATGGAATTGCTCCTCAAACAGCTTCACCAGGCGCTCCGGCTCATACTTACGCATGAAACCCTGATCGATAAACACACAGGTTAATTGGTCCCCGATCGCCCGGTGTAACAAAAAAGCCAACGTTGAAGAATCGACGCCACCGGACAGGGCCAGCAACACCCGCTTATCCCCCACCTTAGCCCGAATCTCGCGCACGGCCTCCTCCACAAAGGCTTCGGTGGTCCAGGTCGGCTCACAGTCACAGATGTGATAGACAAAATTCCGAATTAGGGCTAAACCTCCGATCGAATGTACGACCTCCGGATGGAATTGCACCCCATACAGCTTCCGCTCATGGTGGGCGATCGCGGCCCAGGGCGTATTTTCGGTATGGGCCAAGCGTCCAAACCCAGTGGGAAGTTCCGTCACGGAATCCCCATGACTCATCCACATCGTTGTGCCATTTTCCACATTCGTCAGCAGGTCAGTGGGATCATCGATGTAGAGTGCTGCCTTGCCATACTCACCGCGATCGGCCCGTTCAACGACTCCGCCTAGGTGTTGCACCATCAACTGCATCCCATAGCATACGCCGAGGATGGGAATCCCCAGATCCCAAATCGTCTGATCACACTGGGGCGCATGGTCGTCATATACGGAATTGGGACCCCCAGAAAGAATGATCCCCTTGGGCGCTAACTGCCTAAGCTGTTCTGCCGATGTGCGGTAGGGGAGAACTTCTGAGTAAACCTGGGTTTCGCGAATACGACGGGCAATCAGTTCCGAGTATTGCGAACCAAAGTCCAGAATCACGATCATCTGGCGATCGAGGGACCCTAGCCGGTCGATGTCATTAGCGGCTTGGGTCGAAATGGAGCGCGATTCAGTCTGAAGAGTCACGGGTCTGCCCCCTAGCGCGATAGAGTAAACGTCAGTCAGATTGTTTAAGTTGTCGTAGATTTATTTATAAATAAATACGCCCTAGCAGGTAGAAGGCACAGGGAAAAACACAGAATGTTGCGTCTTATCGACTGCATACACCCCTTCCCCCCCTGCCGTGCCCCCTGTCCCAGCAACCTAAAGTTGAAGAAATGTAAATCAACTCCAAAGGAATTATATCGTAATGGTAAAGGTTCCCCGATAGGTGTTGCGCGGCACACTCGCAGGGAACAACGTTAGGTTCACCCAAGGGTGAACTGACCGAAAGGCGGCACCCGGATTCGAACCGGGGGATAAAGGTTTTGCAGACCTCTGCCTTACCACTTGGCTATGCCGCCCTAGCTGTGGACTTCTATTCTACCAGACCTAGGCGCGATCGACCGAGGTGGCTGCATCCATCGCGGGGGTCAACTCAGTCGGAGGCGCGATTGCAGGGGTATCACTTTGCGCCTTGAGATAAATCCCTAGCCCCACCAGCAGGATGATCATTAACCCACCAATGCCAACGGGACTGGGCAACCAGAACACGGCCTCAATATGGTTCACTTGCCCCGGTTGCAGATGCCAGGTGAGGGTTCGCCCTTGGCGCTGCACGATCGCATTCGTGGTCTCTGCCCGCGCCCCCCACGGGGTTGTCAGCGAAAATTGCAGCGTCAGCACCCCTCCCGGATTCAGGAGGGCGGTTGCCTCCGCCGAGGCCAACCCCAGCGATCGTAAATCCAGGTCATAGATCAACCGGTGCCGTACCAGCAACAGCGCATTATTTTGGTGTAGCCGTAACTGCGACGTGATCCCGGTAAGCGGATCGGTCCCGTCGATGGTGTCCACAGCCGCCGTGGGGCTAAAAAACTGGTTGAATTTGGTTGCCAGGTCCTGACCGTTAGCAAATGGGATAATAATTTGCAGTTCCCGATCGCTGAGGGAGTGGGTATGCCCAGCAACTTGGCGGGTGCGTTGTTCTAGCTGATGGAACCATTGGTCCTGGCTTTCGCCACTGAGAGCACTGAACTGCTCCCCTAGGCGAATGGATTGCACCATCTGGCCAGCATGAGGACTAGAAAATTGGATGGCTGTCTCGTACTGCACGCAGCCCGACAGGAGCAACGCTGCTAACACCATAATCCACAGCGATCGCCAACGGACAACCATCTGGCGCACCAAACGGCGTAGGCGCGAACGACGGACCCGATAGGCGCTAGGCGGCACAGCCGATCTCACCACGATCACCCACCCTAAGAGCAGCAATTGAGTTTTATCCTACCGCGTATTGTTTGCGAGGGCGCAACCCAGGGACAGACTCCCGGCAAGGGGGAGCTTGATACGCTAGAGTTTAGTCATCAATCCCTATCCCTTTGCTCCTGCTGTGGGAGGTAGATAGCCCATGACCCGCCCCCCGATTCCTCCTGGGACGTTGCTGCAAAACCGCTATCGCTTGCTCAAAATGTTAGGGCAGGGGGGGTTTGGCCGAACCTATTTAGCCGAGGATCAGGGGCGCTTCCAGGAAAAGTGCGTGATTAAGGAATATACCCCGGCCCAAACCGATGCCTACGCATTGCAAAAGTCGCGGGAATTATTTCAGCGGGAAGCGGCGGTCCTTTGGCAGATTCGCCATCCCCAAATTCCCCAATTTCACGCCACCTTTGAACAGGGCAAGCGCTTATTCTTAGTCCAGGATTTTGTCGAGGGACCCACCTACAGTGCCCTATTAGAGGAACGCAAAGCGGAAAAATATCCCTTTTCTGAAGCGGAAGTCCTCCATTTAATTGAGCAACTCCTACCTGTCCTTCAGCACATTCATCAACAGAACATCATTCATCGCGACATCTCGCCGGATAACATTATTTTGCGTCAATTGGATCAAAAGCCGGTTCTGATTGATTTTGGCGTCGTCAAAGACCTCGCCGGGAAGGTCCAGGGGGGGGAAGGACCAGCGAAGGGAACCACTGTGGGCAAACTGGGTTATGCCCCACCCGAACAGTTACAAACGGGTAAAGCTTCTCCCAATAGTGATCTGTATGCCCTAGCGGTGACGGCGATCGTCCTGATGACGGGACGGGAACCCCAAACGCTCCTGGATGAGACCACGATGACCTGGCACTGGCAGTCCCTATTGCCCCGGATCAATCCCCGGTTTGCCCAAGTGCTCAATCGGATGTTGAGTCCCCGTCCCCAAAATCGCTTTCAATCAGCGACGGAGGTGGCCCAAGTGCTGCGATCGCTGGCCGGACTGATTGCCCCCGCCGCTGCCCCCGGTAGCCCTGGGGCCAAAACGCCCCTACCTTCGCAACCAACCGCCCGTCGTCCGGTGCGGTTAACGCCAACGCCAACCCAAAAATCCTCATCGTCCACGCCGGTGCCCGTCGCCAACAGTGACTCGGTTTGGGAGAGTGTTTGGATTAAGCCAGTGATCATCTTTGGTGCGATTATCCTGACGTTTATGGGGATATCTGCCCTCATGAATGCGATCTTGAAGCCCTCTGCCCAATTGGCCAATCGCACCCCGCCGACACCGATCACCCTTTCGCCTGCCCCCACTGCCCCCGCTACCGCTTCGCCAACCAACGCCGCGCCGCCCTCACCAGGAGTATCCCCCTCACCTAGCCCAGAAACCCCTGATCCTGAACCGACGGCTTTGCCGAGTCCTACGATCGAAGTAGCTTCGATAGCGGTTTCCCCAGATCAATCTGAACCAACGGAATTACCTGGGAAAGTGGCTCCCGATCGCATTCAACGCTATCTCCTACCAGCCGAAGAAGGGCAGGAAATTACTGTGGAGTTGACTAAAGGAAGCGCAGTCCTGACGGTGCAGGACCCCACTGGTAGGGTAGCGGGGCAGCAAACCCGGCGGTGGTCCACCCGATCGCCCAAACCCGGCAATTATCAGATTGATGTCACCAGTACCACCGTCACGGATTTTGTGGTAGCCGTCACGGTCCGCCGCACGGGGCTGATTATTCGTCAGCAGTAGGTGGCGATCGTCTAGCGACTCAGGCGGTTGAGGAGCCAGAGGGAGGTGACCAGTCCGGCAAAGTGGGCCGTAATCGTGTGGGTGTTGGCCTGGACCACAAAGATGTCGAGGGATTGGATCTGGCGGCTGGGATCAAGCGCCCCCAACCCCTGGACTTGGGAAAGGGATTTGGCCAGCAGGGCACCGACGATCGCCTGGGCACCGAGGATAATCAGCAGTAACCCAATCAGGTTGATCATCACTCCCATGCGCAGGAGTTCCACGGTATCGGCTTTGCGGGGGCGGAGGGCCGGATCTGGGGTTTGCAGTTGTTTGGACAGGCGGGTATAGCGAAAGGTCCAGAAAATGCTGACATAGAGGGCTACGAGTCCACAGATGGCAAACAAGACCCCAAAGCCACTGCCCGGGCTGGTGGAAGCAACGGTCCGGCTAGTGGCCGCAAACAGGAGGATAATGGTTGCCACGACGGCCAGCACCACCTGCACCCAAAAACCGGCCCAGCCAGCCGTCCTAAATCCGGCGGCGGCACGTTGGATGGGGGTGGGTAGGGATTGAAAGTCGGGGGGGTCTGACATAGCGCATCCTCAGGGCGATCGAGGAATAAGGATATCGGATAATTAGGCAATTATGTTAATACCCAGAAGTGTTGAATGATAGGAAATGTGTTAAAAAATAGCCTCTAATCG
>JBBILC010000152.1:0-10621 GCA_037445115.1 Coleofasciculaceae cyanobacterium bin_20 | reverse complement strand
ATTAGTGTGTCTATTTTTAGAAAATAAAATCTTAAGATTCAACACTTCTGGTTTTGAACTATAGTGTCATGGTTAATGAAGGTCAGGGCTATTTACTGGTACATACCACGATTACCCTCGGCTACGATTTACCCTGGCGTCAAGTCCATGATGTTCTGATTCAAGCCGCCCTAGCAACACCCCATATCCTCCGTGATCCACAGCCTTTTGTCTTGCAAACATCCCTCAATGATTTTCATATTAGTTATGAATTAAATGCCTATACCGATACCCCAAAGCTGCTCCCGCGTCTCTATTCGGAATTGCATCAAAATATTCAGGATGCCTGTAATGATAACGGGCTGGAGATTTTATCTCCCTCCTACCTCGCGATGCGGGATGGCAATCACTCAACGATCCCGGCCAAGTACTTGCCAACCGATTATGTGGCTCCCAGCTTCCACGTCCAGACTGCTGGCTCTTCCACGCATAGTACGGAAGTCTGAGCATAGTCAACCCGTTCTTGCCGCTCCTGCCAAGCCGTTGTCCGTTCTGCAAGCATTCGGTTGTAAACCAAGCGCACACAACCCAGGGTCCGGCGCAACAGCGCGGCTTGCGCGGGGGTGGGGTAGAAACGGTAGCTGTAGGCTTTGTCCATAGCCACGTTATACCTGCTAGGCTGCAAGAGGTAAAGCCGTCCTAGAAGGACGGGGTTTCAGACCCAAATTTCTCGATGAAAGCATCCCGACTCCAGATTGGACAACGATCGCCGCGCCCTTGGCAAGGCTCCCGATGGCTCCTATCGATGGGGGGAGGAGGGCTGCTGGCTGGGTGTCTAGCGGTGTCCAACCCGCCCGCCGTGTCGCGATCGCCCCTGGCCCAATTACTCACCACCCAACGCTGTGACGCCTGCCAACTGGCGGGGGCCGATCTCCCCGCCGCTCCCCTGACCAGTGCTAGCCTGCGGCGGGCGAACCTTCAGCAGGCCAATCTTCAGCACGCTAGCCTGCGCTTTGCCAACCTCCGTTTTGCTGACCTCCAGGGGGCTAATCTCCAGGGGGCTGATCTCCGCAATACCGATCTGCGTCACGCTAACCTCACGGGGGCCAACCTCACGGGGGCCAACCTACACCTAGCGATCCTCAGCAGCGCTATCCTAGCAGCCGCGAACTTAACGGCTGCCAATCTTCAGGATGCGGACTTGTTTGAGGCGGATTTGCGCCAATCCCGTTTGGATCACGCGAATTTGCAACAGGCCGATACCCGTGGGAGCCGTCGCGAGGGGGTTCACCTCTGCCAGACCACCCTAGAGGATGGCACGATCGCGCTACCCGACTGTCCTTAGCACTTTTGGGAATTCCCCCCGATGGCGATTCTCCTAATGGAGCCATCGGGCGCGGTGGCCACGGGCATCAATGTGACTCAATGCGGGAAAACTGGAATAGCGGCCTAGCCCACCGGGCCACCAGGGATCTAAGGCCCAGTACAGTTGGCTACCCGTTAACCCTTCGCAGTAAAAGTCGATCGCATCTCCCACAATATGGCGGCTCTGGGAGGCCCCACCCACCCTGGCATTAATCGCCGGGGGCCGGTACCAACTGGTGACAATAAAGGGGCGACCAATGCGATCACGGGCCTGCTGGGCTAGGGTGGCAATGCGGATAATGGCATCGACAGTGGCCTGATCCGGGGGCATGCGGGTGCCGCCGTGGGTGGCCTCTGACCAGGTAAAACTACCGTTGGGAATAATCGAGGCCGCCAGCTGAATATTGGTTGGTGTCCAACGGGCCGGACGTTGAGGGAGCGGCGCAGGCTGGGGCGTAGGCATTGCTTCGGGGCTGTTACGCGGTGCTTGCGCCATGCGCTTGAGATCGTCCATTAGGGACGTGATCGTCTGCTCCCGCGTGGGTAATCCCCGCCAGAGTTGGACTAAACTGACCAATGCAGCTCGCTGGCTATCGTTGGCTTGATATTCTGCTGGGATGCGGCGTACAAACTCCAAGAGTTGACGATCGATTTGGGTGGCAACCCCCGCCAGGGTATCGCGATCGGGATTGGGCTGGGCGATGACCTCTGGATTGACGCCCAATGCCTGGAGGGTCTGGGCACGCGACCCCAGTTGTTGCCAGAGGCGGAACCCTTCCGTCAGGGCTTGTCGCTGGTTACCTTGACCTTGGTAATGCTGGGGGACACGCTGTACAAAGGCAATGAGCGCCGGATCAATTTCCTGAGGATCGGTTTTTGGGGAAGCATCGGTGGCAAGGGAGGCGATCGCCTCTTCCCGCGAATCCAACTGCCGCCAGAGTTGGACCAGGCGAATCAATGCTTCGCGATGGTAGGGTAGCCCCGTGTAATTGCTTCCAATCCGTTGGACAAATTGCAGGAGAGGGGCATCCAGGTGGGCCTCATTGGCGACATCCGCCGCCACTGTCCCCCCCGTCGGTGAAAGGGTGATTTCCAGGGCCGCGATCGCCGAATCACGGGTACTGAGGTTACGCCAGATCCGCACCGCTTCCAGCAACGCCTCGCGCTGGTGCGGCAACCCCCGGTAGTGCTGGGGAATGCGATCGACCAAGGCCAAGAGGGCTGTATCCAGGTAGGCTAAATTTCCTGGCAGTTTGGCATCGGAAAAGTCCATCGCGAGATCGTCGAGATAGGCTTGCTGTAGCGCCTCAAAGGTGGTGGTTTCCAACCGGGCCGAAACCGTATCCGATGGCGGTGGCGCAAAGCCTTGGGCGATCGCCCGCAGGAAGGCATCTGTATAGCGCCCCTGCTGGGCATCCCACAGATCGGTACTTTGCCACCCGCGCGACACTAGGTTATCTGTCAGACTACGGATCGTATTGGCGGCAAACTGGACCTGTTCGGGCAGGGTATCGACTTGGCTGAGGGAAATCCGGTTAGCGGGGGAAATCCCCAGCCCACGTTCACCATCAGAGAGGCTAGGTTGGCGATGCACAGCGTAAAGTGCCGCCAGGATCGGCTTGTGGATGCCCACCCGTGCCGCCTCGATTATATAAAGGTTGTTGCGATAGTCCGCTGCTAGTCCTGCCATACTCATCCCCTCAGCCTCGCTACGATAGTACCCTGAAACTCCAATTCCGCAAAAAATGCACCGCTCACCGCCACGCAAACCGTGTTCAGCCAGCGGCGCAAACCAGCTTGTCCAGCCAATCCGGGGCAAAAAAATGGCCCCCAACCAAAGTCGAGGGCGGCTTGCTTAAGGAGTGATGAGGTTAAGCTAATACAAATATACTACTGACACGATCGTCTGTCAACTGGCATCCCCCATCGCGATCGGTAGTGGCCCAGGGGGATGGGGCGGCTTGATGCAAAAAGTATTACAGGATACAGAATTCCCAGTATAAAAATTGGTGCAATCGTCAGAGTATTCAGTCTGCTAAGTGATTCGAGTTGATTCTACTGTCGTAATGGTTTAGCTGCCCAGCAGGGGTTCTAGGGTCACAAACAACCGTTTGGTAGGGGTGGTTTCGTTGATGCCACCACAGTTCCAGATTGATCCTAGATGCACTGGCTGCTTCGGAATCGCGGTAGTGTGACAGGCAGAATCTCGCAGCTATTGCTACGTTTTGTTTGTTGAGGAATGCCCAATGTTGATGTCAAGAATGACACCAAGGAAGCGATCAAGACGCCGAAGTCAGGTGCCGCTAGCCGGTCGGCATGAAGGGTTAGGAGTATTGACAGATTTACAGAAAAATCTACGTGCAATGTTCCCTGGCCGATCCTACGCCTGGTTAGCCTGTATCCCGATGGCTGCCTTGATCGTCGGTCTCTGGAGTGTGGCAGCATCAGCCCAGGAGGAGGCCGCCCTAACCCCAGAGGATGTGCAAGCCGTTCTTGATAATATCTGGGTGCTGATTGCGGCCATTCTCGTCATTTTTATGAATGCGGGTTTTGGGATGTTAGAGACGGGCTTCTGTCGTCAGAAGAATGCCGTCAACATTCTCTCGAAGAACCTGATTGTTTTTGCCCTAGCAAGTTTGGCATTTTGGGCGATCGGGTTTTCCTTAATGTTTGGCCCTGGTAATGCCTGGAAGAAGGCACGCTGACAATACCGGTTTTCTTCCTCTTCCAAGCGGCCTTTGCCGGGACAGCCGCCACGATCGTTTCTGGGGCCGTGGCTGAGCGGATTAAGTTTGTTGACTTCCTGATTTTCAGCCTGCTGCTCACCGGGATTGCCTATCCCATCAGTGGCCACTGGGTCTGGGGGGGCGGTATGCTCTCGGAAATCGGTTTCTTGGGAGGAACTGGCTTTAGCGACTTTGCCGGCTCAACTGTAGTTCACTCGGTGGGGGGCTGGGCCGCCCTGATTGGGGCTGCCTTCCTGGGTGCCCGTGTCGGTAAGTTCAGTGAAGATGGCCGTCCGCAAGCATTACCCGGTCACAACCTCAGTATTGCGACCTTAGGGTGTCTGATCCTCTGGATTGGCTGGTTTGGCTTTAACCCCGGCTCGGAGTTGGCGGCGAATGAGGCCGTCCCGTACATTGCGGTTACGACGAACCTAGCAGCGGCTGCGGGAGGCGTGGCTGCAACGATTACCTCCTGGACAATGTCAGGGAAACCGGATTTGTCGATGATCATTAACGGTATTCTGGCTGGCCTAGTGGCGATTACCGCAGGTTGTGCGGGTGTGGGCTACTGGGGCGCGGTGATCATTGGTTTGATTGCAGGGGTATTGGTCGTCTTCTCTGTCTACTTCTTCGACAGCATTAAGATTGACGATCCCGTGGGTGCCGTTTCCGTTCACTTGGTGAATGGGATTTGGGGGACGTTGGCGGTTGGCCTGTTTGACCTGGAAAGTGGTCTGTTTTTCGGTCATGGCATTAACCAGTTGATCGCCCAGGTTCTCGGCATTCTCACGGTGGGAGGATTTACGGTCCTGTTGAGTGTGATTTTCTGGTCAATCATTAAGGCGATTTTTGGCCTACGGGTGACGCCCGAAGAAGAGGTCGAAGGTCTCGATATTGGCGAACACGGGATGGAAGCCTATGCGGGTTTCCTGAAGGAAGCCAATGTGATGCCTGCGGGTACGAGTTTCTCCAACTCGTCGGATGTGTCGGAAGGGGCCAGTCTTTAGTTAACCGAAGTTAACTGGCGCGATCGCCCAGTGCAAATTCGCCCAGTTGGGTTAGCTAACCTATAAAATTGTAGCCTTCTTTACCGGGGGAAGTTGGGTCTCATGCACTCAATTTCCCCTTTAACATTAGGGAGCCTCGATCAATTGAGATGGGCAGCGGAGCCACCTGTCTTAACCCCTGATGATTGCGTGGGCACAGTTGCGAAATGGGTATTTTCGAGGTGCCCATTAAATCAGAAATCTGGATGGTGTAACAAAGGCACAATCGCGACCAGAAATTTTCGGATTTATTTTGCTGATTTGTGCGGTTATACACCTTGTGAACGAGAAGATTGAACGCATAATCAACAGCAGAGATTGCAACTCTAGTTACTCTTTATACCTAGTCCCTTCGTCTTGAGCCTCAATGCGTCATGATGCCAGCTAACTCGAATCCCGATCGTCCACGTTTGCCCCTGAGCCAGCCGCGATCGCCTGCCCCCGGACGGTTGTCGCAGCGCCGATCACGCCAGTTACCGTTGCTCTCCGTGGGCTGTGTGGGTCTGCTGTTGTTCTTTTGGAACCTGGCAGCCCTAGCGGAACAAACCCCGCCAACCGGTGATACCACTGCCATGTTGACGGAACTCAAGGTGGCGATCGATACCCTGTGGGTGATGCTGGCGGGGATGCTGGTCATCTTTATGAATGCGGGCTTTGCCATGCTGGAGACGGGGTTCTGTCGCCAGAAGAATGCGGTAAATGTGTTGGCGAAAAACCTGATTGTCTTTGCCCTGTCCACGATCGCCTTTTGGGTGTGTGGGTTTGGCCTCATGTTCAGCAACAGTAATGGCTTCTTGGGGAGTGGTGGCTTTTTTCTAGCAGGGGTCGATAATAGTCCGGCGACGGGGGACGCCTATCAGGGGATTTTTAGTTCCCTGGATTGGGCTGGGGTGCCGTTATTAGCCAAATTTTTCTTTCAACTGGCTTTTGCCGGCACAGCCGCCACGATCGTATCGGGGGCGGTGGCAGAACGGATTAAGTTTAAGGTGTTTTTGATTTTCAGTCTCTTGCTAGTGGCGATCGCTTATCCGATCACAGGACATTGGGTTTGGGGCGGCGGCTGGCTCGCAGGGCTAGGGTTTTATGACTTTGCGGGATCAACCGTTGTCCACTCGGTGGGGGGGTGGGCCGCCTTGGTGGGGGCATTGACCCTCGGCCCTCGCATTGGTAAATATCGAGAAAATGGCCAGCCCAATGCGTTACCGGCCCATAATATGGCGATTTCAACCTTGGGATGCCTGATCCTATGGCTCGGTTGGTTTGGCTTTAATCCTGGGTCCACGATGGCGGTGAGTTGGCATATTGCCCATATTGCGGTGACCACCAATACCGCAGCGGCCTTTGGGGGGGTGGCTGCAACGCTCACGGCCTGGGTCATTTTTGGTAACCCCGACTTGTCGATGATTATCAATGGCATTCTGGCCGGTCTGGTGGCCATTACGGCATCCTGTGCATTTGTGCCGATCTGGGCCGCTGCCCTGATTGGGATTGGAGCGGGAATATTGGTGGTCTTTTCGGTGCTCTTTTTCGAGAAGCGGCAGGTGGATGATCCGGTGGGGGCGGTGTCGGTCCACATGGTGAATGGGGTTTGGGGCACGATCGCGGTGGGCCTGTTTGCTGTTGGCCCTGGGGTAACGGTGGGGACAGGTGTCCTCTATGAAGCGGGGGGTGGCCCTTCAGCCGGATTGCTGATGGGGGGTGGGCTGGAACAGTTAGGGATTCAATTACTAGGGGTGGTGTCGGTCGCGCTGACGATCATGACAATCACTGCGGCGTTTTGGACGTTGCTGAAGTTTACGGTGGGTATTCGGGTACCAGCGGAGGAGGAACTCCAGGGACTGGATCTCTATGAGCACGGCATTGAAGCCTATTCTGGCTTTCTCAAGGAACCTGATTCACTCACAACAGGTGCCCCAAAATAGGCATGACGGGTGACATGAAATAGTCGTCTTGGCGGTTACCCGATCAGTTTTCCAACCGCTTCCATTGCAGTCGATCGATTAATCCGCTAAGGCGATCGTCCCAAAGATCTAACTCCCGCGATAGGTACTATAGGCCCACGGAGAAGTCAGGAGCGGCACGTGGTAATGGGCATCTGCATCCGCAATCCCAAAGCGAATGGGAACCTGATCTAAAAAAGGGAGTGAACCAGTGAGGAGAGTGGGCGATCGCTGCGCAAAATAATCCCCCACCGCAAAAACCAGTTCATAAATCCCAACTTGGAGATCCCCATCACTGAGCAAGGGCTGATCGGTACGACCATCGGCATTAGTCACGCAGGTTTTGATCCAAGTACGGTTCCCCGTATCCGGCGCGATCGTCCACAGTTCCAGGGACATCCCCGCTGCGGGACAGCCATTCGCCGTATCCAAAACGTGAGTCGTTAATTTACCCATATTGAATTTGCTGATTGAATTTACTGATTACTGGCATGGTTGGGTCATAGTTTAAGGCGCGATCGCGGCTGATTGACACCGATCACTATCCTTAACTGGACCCTTGAAGATACCACGTCCTGACTAGGGGGAGATCCCGCCTGTGCGCATCCCCCCGCTCTGCAAATTTGAATTTATAGTTGAACGTATGAACGATCCCCTGGGTTTTACCAACCGCAATTTGCCCACGTTACTTTCTGTGTATTACGCAAAATCCCTATGACTGCAACCGCTGCCAAGATTGACAATTCCCTGCTTATTGGAACGGGCCTACCGCCCTTCGACCAGATCCAGACCGAACAAGTGGTTCCTGCCATTACCCAGGCGCTAGCGGAGGCCCACGATCGCCTCACCCATCTGGAAGAAAGCTTTACCCCCACCTGGGACGGGTTGATGGTGCCCCTGCAACGGTTGCAGGATCGGCTGTCCTGGAGTTGGAATATTGTTGGGCATTTGATGTCAGTCAAAAACAGCCCAGAACTCCGGCAGGCCCACGAAACCATGCAGCCAGAGGTGATCAAATTCTGGGTACGGCTGAACCAAAGTCAGGCTCTCTACACCGGGTATCAGCAATTGGCTGAACAGCGCGATCGCCTGAGCGAAACCCAACAACGTATCCTCGATGCCACCTTGCAGGATGCAGAACTGGCCGGGGTGGGGCTAACGGGGGAAACGCGGGAACGATTTAACGCCATCCAAATGGAACTGGCCGATCTGGGAACGCGCTTCTCGAACCAGGTGCTGGATGCCACCAAAGCCTACAGCCTCACCCTCACCGATTCTGCCGAAATTGCCGGACTGCCCCCCAGTCTCCTGGCCCAAGCGGCCCAAGCGGCACGGGAGGCGGGTAGCCCGGACGCCACAGCAGAGAACGGTCCCTGGCGGATCACCCTGGATATGCCTAGCTTCATGCCCTTCATGCAGCACAGCCAACGGCGGGATCTGCGGGAAACTCTCTACCGGGCTATGATCACACGAGCCGCGACGGGGGAATGGGATAACCAACCCCTGATCGATCGTATCCTCAGCCTGCGCCAGGAAATGGCAGAAATCCTGGGATTTAAGAACTACGCCGAACTCAGCCTGTCCCAGAAGATGGCCCCCACCGTCGCCGCCGTGGACGAACTCCTGGAATCCCTGCGGCAAGCCAGTTACGACGCAGCGGTAGCCGATCTGGAGGCCCTACGCCAATTTGCCCGTGAGCAGGGGGCTGCTGAAGCTGACGATTTACAAAACTGGGATATTAGCTTCTGGTCCGAGCGCCTGCGGGAGGCCAAGTTTGCCTTCAACAGCGAAGAACTGCGTCCCTACTTCCCCCTCAATCAGGTCCTCACGGGCTTATTCGACCTCGCCCACCATCTCTTTGGCGTGACGATTACCGCTGCCGATGGTCAGGCTCCGGTTTGGCATCCCGATGTGCATTACTTCCAAATTGCCGATGAAACCGGTCAGCCGATCGCCTATTTCTACCTCGATGCCTACAGCCGACCAGCGGAAAAGCAGGGGGGAGCCTGGATGGGCTATTGCCTGAATCGTAGTCGATATCTGGAAGGGGGAGAATCGAAGCTCCAGCTTCCCGTTGCCTACCTGGTATGTAATCAAACCCCGCCCGTGGACGACAAACCCAGTCTCATGACCTTCCGCGAGGTGGAAACCCTCTTCCATGAATTTGGCCACGGCCTCCAGCATATGCTCACTACGGTCGATGATACCGGGGCGGCGGGCATTCGCAATATCGAGTGGGATGCGGTCGAACTGCCCAGTCAGTTTATGGAGAATTGGTGCTACCACCGATCGACGCTCCTGAGCCTGGGCAAACATTACCAAACCGGGGAACCCCTACCGGAACACTATTACCAAAAACTCCTGGCCGCTCGCACCTTTATGAGTGGCACCGCCACCCTGCGGCAACTGCTCTACTCCTGGGTGGATCTGGAACTCCACGCCCGTTACCAACCCGGCGGCACGGAAACCCCCCATCAGGTGCGAGATCGCATTGCCCAACGCACGGCAGTCCTACCGCCCCTCCCCGAAGATCGCTTCCTCTGTAGTTTTGGCCATATCTTTGCTGGAGGGTATGCTGCCGGTTACTACAGCTACAAGTGGGCGGAAGTCCTTAGTGCTGATGCTTTCGCAGCCTTTGAGGAAGCTGGTCTGGAGGACGAACAGGCGATCTCCCAGGTTGGTCGTCGGTTCCGGGATACCGTCCTCGCCTTAGGGGGCAGCAAACCGCCAATGGAAGTGTTCCAAGCCTTCCGGGGGCGGGAACCGGATACCACAGCTCTCTTACGCCATAGTGGCTTACTAGCGGCTGCTTAGGTTATCGAGCAGTCTTGGCTGGGGTATGGAGCCAGCAGACTCTCCCACCTGATTGGCTGACAAAACTCGAACCGCCCTCACCCCAACCCCTCGCCCGCTCTGGGCGAGGGGCTTTTGAAGCAGGTTTTGGGATGGAAGTCTCTTCGCCCCTAGTGGGAGAAGGGATTCAGGGATGAGGGAAAAGATTTGTCAGTCAACCAGCTCTCCCGGATATAGCTTTCCTAACTGTATTTGTTCAGTTATTATTTTGCCTGCCCCTGTTCTTTTTAACTCCTGCAACAAAAAGAAAGTGTTTCCACCCGTAACATAGATATAGTCGTTGCCTTGAAGCTTGCTTACTATAGCAATACTAGATGTTTTATGAGAATAAGCGTGACCATGATAGTTGCTCCGGGCTTATTCTGTCTTGACTTATCTTACGAATGATTTGGGACTGCTATATCTGTTCTTGAGTCGCAGTGGAAACTTCTAGTTCGTTAACTACTAGTCCCAGTTTTTTGAAAACTTCCTTGCCTGCGACTACATAAAATTTCACCTCTTCCGAAATGCTCGCTGTGGGGATGAATGTGATTGGTTTTCCCTTGTATTTTCTATCTATGAATTTTACGAACAAATCCGCTACATCTGCGAACGATGAAGCTAAGAAAATCTTTTTCATCAATTTTTCCTTACACCCTGCAAAACTGCCAATATAGGAACCCAGAAGTGTTGAATCTTAAGATTTTATTTTCTAAAAATAGACACACTAATC
>JBBILC010000151.1:0-10730 GCA_037445115.1 Coleofasciculaceae cyanobacterium bin_20 | reverse complement strand
ACACGATTAGAGGCTATTTTTTAACACATTTCCTATCATTCAACACTTCTGGTCCTGGCCCCGTCCTGCCCTGTCAATAACAAGATTGGACTTTGACATCCTTTAGCCCGTAGATATTTACATAGGCTAATACCATCAAGTTTAGGAAGAAGAATATCCAGTAAAAACAGATCGTATTCGTAGATATCTGCCATTTGCAAGCCTGCATCCCCGTCAAAGGCAGTATCAACTGCATAATTGCAGCTAGAGAACAATAACTGTAAAGCCTTAGCAATATTTGTATCATCTTCCACAACTAAAATCTTCATAAAAATCTCCAATACTAATTCCAATCAACTTCATTAATCATTTCCTTGACAAGGACGAAAATGACTATTAAGAGCAAAAATTATTATTGAATCCAGTTATAAAATAGTTTTTATTTGATTCAATTATAGCAAATCGAAAGCCTTAAATATAGCTTATTTATAAGAAAATTCAGATTGATTATTCTATTGAAAAAGTTTATTGTAAACGTTCAGTATGTCAAAGTATTTTCAATAGGCGTCCCTATTTTCAGTATAGCCATAAGATAACCTTATCAAAGAATGTGCAAAATATCCATAAAAAACCCTCAGATCGTTCGGAGAGTTTTAGTAGCATAACGCTGCCTACGGCAAGACTTGTGGTCTGTCAGCCGTAAATTGTAGGATTACAGATAAGCTCCCAGACCCTTCGACAGCACTTCCGGGTGAGCAGGAGACATCCGTTTGGGCTGAGCCGGTCGAGAGCATTCATCTTCAGCTTGATGCTGTACTAGCCACTAATCAGGACTGACTCCCCTGCAATCTTTTAGTGACTTAGCCGGATTCAGCCCCTCTAGCTTTCACGGAATTTCAGCCTTACCCCCCACGCTTGGAGCAAGCGACTGCGTTTGGCTAAGGGTATCCGGCCAATCAATTCAATCACGCTGTTATCAATCGGCATTGATCAAGCTGTCTCAGGTATGGTTCAACATCTGATCAATGAGTTTACACCCGCCGACCACATCAGCAGAGAGTCCTAAGCATAGAATCAGGAAGGCTACCAAATGATTAATGGGCCAGACAAAGTAAAAGACACCGAATAAGATCGGGAAAAAGAGTAACATCCCAAGAAAGACAATGGGTGCTTTCGTTTCTTGCATCATCACACACCTCCGACTGTGGTGTGAAAAATTTTAATCCAGAAATTTTTACTCAAGTGTCGGAAAAGCATGTTTCCATTCTAATTGTAACCCTTGTCGCTATCAATTGCGTACTGCACGTGGGGGATTAACTGTAGCTAACGGTATAGCCAATATCATCCAGGATGGCCCGATCGAGGCTTGTGGGCAGTTTCCGCGTCCCAAAAGTATAGGATGTATTCATCAAGTGGTTGCCCGCACTGGCGGCAATATGCGTCCCTTGCATTGGGACAGGTCCGCCGTAGAGGGAACTGGCGATCGGGCCGGTAAACGTGCCATTGGCAATCCGGCTACTAAAGGCATTCACATTAGTAAAGCCTAAGATATGCCCCAATTCGTGGACCGCAACGGTAATAAAATCAGTTGCGCCCGCTGGAATGTCATTGGCCGTGTTGGGAGTCGGATCAAAGAACCAATTTTCACTGATGTCAAAACTCATGCTACCGGTCCAAGGTTCAAAATCTGATCCTTCCCATCGGGCTTGCAGACTACTGCCAACCGCATAGGCAAAGGTAGGGCCAGCATCCGCTAGGGTATTCCCAGCCCCATCCATATTGCGACTGCCGACAAAGACCATCAGATCATCAATCGTGCCCGCTGTGATCGACAGCAGGGTGTTACTGGTCTCAGGATTGCGCACATAAAGCGAGGTACCCGCCGGGACATCGGCAAACTCATCCTGAATGATGCTTCCCCAGATACTCGCTGCCGCCTCTAGGGCGGAACGACGCAGCGGATCATTAAAGAATCCCCTCGTATCAAAGCGGTAGTCAAATTGAATATTGAAGCCGCCAGAGGAAGGTGGAGAGGTGGTTGGCAGTGCAGTCAAGCTCAGGTTGTAGGTCGTATTCGCCCCACTAGCAGGAAAAACCTGCACATAATACGTGCCCGCCCCCAGCGTCCGGCTCAGGGTATCCGGGAGAGTGCCGGTCTTGGTGGAGGCCACGATCGCCTGCCCGCTGCCATTCAGCAACCGAACATTCGCATTGGCACTCAGGCCATCTAACACCAGGTTGAAATTATGGGGGGTGTCCAGAGTAAATCGATAGTAATCATTGGTGTCGATCGCCCCCACAAAATCGAAGACGTTTTGGGTGCCCGTCAAGCTGCCCAAGTTGCGGGCAGTGTTGAGGCTATTCCCCGCCAGATCCGGCGGTAAAACCGTGGCCGTGATATCTAGGGTATAGGCCGTCCTGGCTCCGCTTACGGGCAAAACCTGCACAAAATAATTCCCCACGTTCAGGATGCGGTTAAGGCTATCGCTGGCAATTCCCAATTTGGTTGATGCCGCAATTTGCTGGCCACTGGCATTTAAGAGCCGGAGATTGGCATTGGCACTCAGGCCCCCTAGGACGAGACTCAGATTAATGGGACTGCTCACGGAAAAACTGTAGTAATCCTGGGTGTCGATACCGCCAACCGCGTCATAGAAACTTTGGGTTCCACTGAGGTCCCCCAAGAGACGGGCCGTCCCTAGGGTATTCCCAGCCCCATCGGGGGGTAACGCTTCAGCGTTCAGACTCAGGGTGTAATTGGTATTGGCACTGCCATAGGGAAAAACCTGGACAAAGTAGGTCCCCGCATTCAGGATGCGGTTCAGGGTATCGGGGGTAGTGCCGGTTTTAGTGGATGCCACGATCGCCTGACCATTGGCATTCAAAAGCCGAACATTGGCGTTGGCACTCATCCCATCCAGCACGAGACTGAAATTACTGGGACTCGCGATCGCCAACCGATAATAATCAGCCATATCGGTACTGCCGACAAAATCATTGATGACTTGGGAGCCACTGAGGGTACCCAGATCGTTCGCGGTCGCCAGGGTGTTATCCAGAGTGCCGGATCGCTCAATCGTGAAGATGCGATCGCCGATCACCACCGTGGCCGTATCATCTTCAAGCTTCAGGGCGGCCAGATCGGCTACCGTTAACGCCTTTTGCTGCACGATCGCGGCAAAGATCGCCCCCTCATCTCCTGGGGCATCCACTGCATTGATTTGAGTGTCGATAAAGTGACCAACTTCCTCCAGCAAGCTATCTAGCAGGGCCGCTGGGTCCGCCAGGGTTTCGGTCAGCCAACGATCGGCTAGATAAATTGTCCCCGTGAGAGCATCAAAGCCGGCATTTGCCCCCGGCAAGACTGCCGCAGGCACAATTGCGATCGTGGGTAGGGTGCTCCAATCACCCGTCAGCCAATCCTGGATCAGGGCAGCGGCCCGATCGCGATCAAACTCATCCCCAAAGGGAATCCGGAGGGCCTCCAGCCCCTCAGTGCTGCCCCAAAAACTGGCCAATTGCGCTTGGACGAACGGCAGGGCCAGTGTTGCGCTCCAGGTCGGGTCCAAGTAACGATCGGCCAGATCCGCGAGGGAGACTCGATCATTAAAGAGGGTATCCAAACTTGGTCCAAGGATGGACGATACAGCGCTGAGATCAAACATGCATGGCCTCCAGGCGCATTAGCCCAATACGTGGGGGGTGAGGTGGGTCGGCAAGGGTTCTACAGACAACAGCAAGGCTTCGACGGAGATGCGGCGCGACCCCAAACGTGGGGGGAATACCCTGGATACCGAAACAATGGATTATCGGCACGGGGGAGCAAGATGCCTGCAAGTTAAGGATTCCCAATCTGGCGCAAAAGTGCACACCTGTAACAATGGCAGGGGAATACCTTACCCATAAGCTCCAACGTTTAGAGCCAGAAATCCGCAATCCCAAACCTAAAATCTAAGAAGCCCAAATTTTTGTTTTCCTTTACCCCATGACCTACGCGATCGACTTTGGCACCAGCAACACGGTGATTGCCCGTTGGAATCAGGCCACCCAACAACCGGAGGTGATCGATCTGGAGGCGTTGAGCCTCCAGCAGGGGGAGAATCCCCCCGTGGTACCGAGCCTGTTATATGTGGAAGATGCCGCCCAGGGACAGGTTATTGTGGGGCAGGGGGTGCGCGATCTCGGCCTCGATCTGAGCAATAATCCCCGATTTTTCCACAACTTTAAGCGGGGGATTGGCACCGCCGTCCAGGGGTTTCTGCCCGAGCTGGATGAGCGAGTCATGACCTTTGAACAGGTCGGGCAATGGTTCCTGGAGCGGGTGGTCACGGCGCTGCGACAGACGACGCCTGCTGATATTGATGCCCTTGTGTTAACCGTGCCCGTGGATAGTTTTGAAGCCTATCGCCACTGGTTGGGGCAGGTGTGTCAGACCCTCCAGATTCCCCAGGTGCGGCTTCTGGATGAACCGACAGCAGCCGCATTGGGCTATGACATGGCCGATCGGCAATTGCTCCTAGTCCTCGACTTTGGCGGCGGTACCTGTGACCTATCCCTAGTGCGCTTAGACCTGGGTAGTCAACCTGAACGGAAACCCCTGGGCTTTATCCTCAAGTGGGGCGATCGCAATCTGGCGGGAGACTCCGGTCAACGGCCACGACTGGCGCGGGTACTCGCCAAAGCGGGCCTAACCCTGGGCGGAGCCGATATTGATCACTGGTTGGTCGAGCACTTCGCCCAAACCCAAGGCGTAGCCGCTTCGCCCCTGATTACCCGCCTGGCCGAGCGCCTGAAAATTCGGCTATCGAGCCACACCCAGGCTACGGAGGTTTTTTTTGATGAGGCCACCCTGGACAGTGACGAATTGAACCTCGATCGCCCCCAACTGGATGCCATTTTGCGGGCCAATCAATTCTTCCAACGGCTGGACGACGCCATGACCCAGGTATTGCAACAGGCCCGACGCCAGGGCATCGAGGCCACTGATATTGATGCCGTGTTATTAGTGGGGGGGACTGCCCAAATGCCCGCTGTCCAAACCTGGGCACATACCTACTTCGCCCCTGACAAAATCCAAGCCCACAAACCCTTTACCGCGATCGCCACGGGAGCCTTACACCTCAACCAGGGCACCGAACTCAAGGACTTTCTGTACCATAGCTACGGCATTCGCTACTGGAACCGGCGCGAGAATCGCCACGATTGGCATCCCCTCATTCCCGTTGGCCAAGCCTACCCCATGTCCGATCCCGTCGAACTGGTTTTAGGGGCCTCGGTTGAGCAGCAACCCAGCATCGAGTTAATCATTGGGGAACTGGGGGCAAACAACAGCAGCACCGAAGTCTACTTTGACGGCGATCGCCTGGTCACCAAAAGTGTGGGCCAAAAAAGTCAGGTGCAAGCCTTGAACGATCGTGACGGTGCCCGTACCATTGCCCGCTTAGATCCTCCCGGTTTTCCTGGCAGCGATCGCATCAAAGTCCAATGTTGGGTCGATGACAAGCGTTTCTTACGGATTACCGTTGAAGATTTATTAACTCAGCAAGTGCTACTTGCCAACCAAAAAGTCGTTCAACTCAGTTAACGTAAGCTGGGCGATCACTGGGCGATCACCCGTTTTTTCGCTTGATTATGTTTGCCTGTTCATGAGGGGATTTCATGCGTATTGTTTTCTTCGGTACCCCTGCCTTCGCCGTCCCCACCCTGGAACGTCTGGTGCAACATCCTGACTTTGACGTGGTGGCCGTTGTTACCCAGCCGGATAAGCGACGCGGACGGGGGGGGCAAGCCTCAGCTTCACCGGTCAAACAGGCGGCGATCGCCCACCATCTCCCTGTTTGGGACCCCCCTCGCATTAAGAAAGCTCCCGAAGTCTTGGCCGAATTGAGCGCTCTGCAAGCTGATGTCTTTGTCGTGGTGGCCTACGGTCAACTGTTTTCTTCCGCTATGCTGGCCATGCCGCGCCTAGGCTGCGTCAATATCCACGGGTCTCTCCTGCCCAAATATCGGGGGGCCGCGCCGATCCAATGGTGCCTCTACCACGGCGAACCGGAAACTGGCATCACCACAATGTTCATGGAAGCGGGGATGGATACGGGACCCATGTTACTTAAGACCACCACGCCGATCGCGCCCCTGGAAAATGCGGTGGAACTGGCGGAGCGCTTGGCCGGGATCGGTGCAGACCTATTAATGGACACCCTGACGCAACTGCGGGCTAATCAATTAGCCGCGACTCCCCAAGACGATGCCCAGGCCACCTATGCGCCCCTGATTCAAAAGGCAGACTATTGTATAGATTGGCAGCGATCGGCGATCGCCCTTCACAACCAGATCCGGGGTTTCTATCCCCATTGTGTTGCGCAATATCGGCGGGAACGGTTGAAAGTCCTGGCAACCGTTCCAATCTTGCCGTCCTACTGGTCCACCTTGTCAGCAGCGGCAGCCCAAACAATCGCCGCCCTCGCATCCAGCCTACCCGCCCTAGGGACACATCCCCCAGGTACCGTGGTCCATCTCTTGAAAGGGCAGGGACCCATCATTCAAACCGGGGAGGGCAGTCTGTTGCTCTGGCAAGTACAACCGAGTGGTAAGCGTCCCCAATCGGGTTGGGATTTTGTCAACGGCCATCACCTGGAAGTTGGCGAGTGTTTGGCAGCCGGTTGTCCTTAAGGCGAGCGACCGTAAATTCCCCACTCCTGAAATGGCCGAACGTTAATTAGGTGACCGTTGGGGACGCGCTACTGGCCCCCCCGTATTGGGCAATTCAATCAGAGGGCTGTCCAACGCAATCACCAATTCGTCCGCGTCTGGTGCGGGTGTCACTGCCATCTGGGGTGCGAACAACCGCTGCTCTGGCCACAGGCTCAAAATCGCTCCCACGGCCACCGCCGCGATCGCCGCTCCGGCCACCACCAGTTTGCGGGTTGGACGGCGCTCAACGCGGGCAAAGACTTGGTCCACCAACTGATCCACAGTTGTCTCGGTTTGGGGGATAGACAAGTTTTGCCACCCCTGCCGCAAACCCAGTAACCGTTGGTAAAGTTGCTTCACCTCGGCATCCGAGGCTAACCAGCCTTCCACCTGCTGGCGCTCAGCCGCTGTGACTTCGCCATCCAGGTAAGCGCTGAGCAATTCAAAGCGATCGTAATCCTGGCAAGACGTATTGCCGGTCCCCGACCGATACGGATTGGCGTGAGCGTCAAAGTTAGAAGTCATTTCCTATCACCGCTCTTTACAATCAATAAAGCGCACAATCAATAAATCTGCACAATCAGTCAACCACAGCATATCCACCCATTGATCTAGCTTACCGATGTCCTTGGCGTTGTCAATCTGGCTGCCAAAGAACTTAGGGTTTGGCTGGTTAGGGGATTTAGCCAGTTAGGGCCTGTTCGTCCCGCACTGACGACCGCCATCCTCGCCACCGACACTTAACCATCCAGATAGGGCTGTAGCTGTTCCTGTAGGCGTAAACGCGCCCTGGCAATCCGAGACTTAACGGTTCCCAGGGAAACCCCGGTCATGTCTGCAATTTCTTCATAGGCTAACCCTTCGATTTCCCGTAGCACGATCGTCGTGCGAAAGGCTTCCGGTAGATCCGCGATCGCGGTCCTGAGTTGATCATAGAACTCCTGCGTCCCCAAGGCTTCATCTGGACCCGGACCTTCCGCCGCCACTTCCCATTCCATCTCACCATCGTTGACGTTCAAGGGTGCATCCAGGGACAGGGGGGTTTGGTGCCGTTTGCGTTTGCGCAGTTCGTCATAGAACAGATTCGTCACAATCCGACTCAGCCAGCCCCGAAACTTGGTCGGGTCCTGAAGCCGCTTGAGATTGCGATACACCCGAATCCAGACCTCCTGGGCCAAATCGGCACGATCTTGCCAATCGGGAGCTAAATGATAAAGGACGCGATCAACATGGGCTTGATAACGGCGCAATAGCTCACTGAAGGCTGCCCGCTCCGGGTGCAACCCCGCCTGACACCGCAGGATTAAATCCAGATTTGAGAGTTTTTCCGGTGGTTGCACAGGTACTTGAGGGACAGATGCCTCAATCGCTGACCAAGGTACAGGTAGAGAATAACTCATGGGCGGAGTTAACTTGCGAACATTCTCTCCGTTTTGACGAAATCTTTTCATCTAGGTTCCCTCTTTGAGTGCGAAGTGCGAGGACCATGTGGGTGGGGGCCATGAGTGGACGGGAGACCTGGGACTGGTTGGGGTGGGGCAAGGCGTGCTGAACGTAGAGTTGTAACGCCCCGGTGGCGATCGCGGCTAAGATCAATTTTCCTCGCATAGCGCATTCCTCCCCTAAAGCCATTCCCAAGCAGTTGTGCAACTGAGTGTGTGCTTGCGATGCATGATAGGGTTCTTCACACTGGATGGCCAGCTTTCCTGAGATTTCGTCCCCTAGCCCAGTAGGCCCGCCGCACGCATGGCTTCCCAACTGCGGGTCGAACATTGCTCAGGCGCAAGGCTGCGGGGTTCGAGCCACTGAATGCCACGGGGTCCAACTTCCAAGGCATCCCCCTGGAGAAGGGCTGGGACATGCTGAAGCCGACACTGGTAGATCAGGTTCACGGTATGTAACAAACGGGGTGGCTCATCCTGGGGAGACGGATTCGTCACCTGAGTCACCTGGGGGTCAGGGAAAAAGCTTTCAGCCACCGTTAACAGGCGATCGACGGTAAATTCGGTAATGCCGGTCTCTTCTTGAACTTCGCGCCGGAGTGCGGTGAGGAGGGGTTCCTGAGGGTTCACGCCACCGCCTGGTAAATCCCAGGTATCCGGTTCCGGTAGGGTCATTTGGTGCAGCAGCAAGACGCGATCGGCCTGCACGAACAGAGCCAGGGTCGCCAAACGCAAACGCACGATCGCAGACATAGGCCCTAGCTCCAAGGGGATAGGTACGATTGGACCAGCAGGCGCAATCGTCAGTAAATACTCAATATTTTAATTAGTTGGGTTTATGGGTGACCTGGGATTCGAACCCAGAACCAGCGGATTAAGAGTCCGATGCGCTACCGTTGCGCCAGTCACCCGCGTCCTTCATTATACTGGCACTTGTACCCGCTCACGCGATCGTTCTCAACCCAATTCCCAATTTTCCCTCGCAGGTAAGATACCGGTCCCACATCGTCACTTGCTACGTGACAGCCCAGCCTTGCCAGAGATCCCCCTATCCTATTCAGCTAGGGCAGTTTTGAGACAGGCTTTAACCCCTTCCCAGTCGCGCTCCGATAACCGACCAATGACAACGAGATTGGCGGAGGCCGGTAATGTCACAATGAAGCTACGAAACACCGATGCCACTCTCAAACCGGCTGCTTGCCAGTCTTGAAGCACGTAGTCTGTGGTCCCTAATCCTTTTTGCTGCGAGGTGATCAGGCCGATAATCACGTCGGGCCGATGTGCATGATAGACCGCTGAAGAGAGAACGACTGCTGGGCGACGCTTGGTTCCTGTGATGCCTGGAAAATCCACGGTGACCACATCACCAGCATTAAACCTCATTCAGCTGTCTCCTCCTCCTCTAACAGGGTTGTTGCTGCATAGTGCAGTGAGAAGGCAGCTAGATCTTGTTGATCTTGATCTGTCCAGTTATCACTGTCATCCATAACCTCAGAATTAACCTCAGCATTCTGCTGAACGATACCATTAAGGATGAGCGTTGCCAGTTGTAGCTGCTCATTTGGGGGCAAAGTAGACACAACTTGTGTATAAAGGTCCTGGATAGTCGTTGTCATAGGTTATCTCTTATCCAATAGTTTAGGCTAAAAATATCAGTCATTAATATCTCAAATCACGAATCTCATCGATCAGATCATTAAACTGGTTTTTAACTTCTCCAATTTTTTTTAGATATTCAATATCAAAATTCTTTTGTTGATCATAATTTTTCCTTTCTTGACAAATCTCCATGTCTATGAATTCACCAAATTGTTTGATTTGCTCTATAATTTGTTGCTCAACATTAGAAGCAATATTGCAAAATTGATGCTCAATTTCACCTTGTACTTCACGCAGTTGTCTGGCTTGTCTTTGCTGTTCATGATTCTCTTTAATCTCAAAGCCTACAGCAGCAATAAATCCAAATAATGGCAAGAATTTAGCAGCCTTACCTGCAATGTTAGCAGCATTACCTAGGTTTTTAGCAATTCCTGCTGCTTGAAAAGGTTTAAACTTTATTCCTAGAGTTTTACCCAATGCTAAGATATTTTTATGCAAAGGGCTACCAATAGCATCAATAGTACGCAGGGCATTACTATTTCCAGGTATTTTAATGAATGAACGAGTTGCTTGACTCGATATATTAGCTGATGCTGTGCAAAAGTTTTGGCCTATAGGAGCCAAACTCAAGCCAAAAGATTTAGCGAGATCATTAATAACGCCAACTTGTCGATGATAACTCTTAGGATCATAGTCTTTTGGCATATAGGGTTTATCAGTTTCCAAGCCAAAAACAAAGTCATTAATAATTTCGCTATTAAGAACCTCTTTAACATCATCTCTCAGCGCTTCAATCGCATTATAGATGGCTGTATCTAAATCTTTTTCTGCTTGGGCATAGATATCCATCATTTCCAATTCTATGTTTTTCATGCGTTGTTCCAATTCAAGACTATTAGTTAAATGTGGTAAATCCTGAGCCAACTCCTTACCAATACTTGTAATCTTCGACTTAAGGTTTAAGGCAGAAGTGTTGAATGATAGGAAATGTGTTAAAAAATAGCCTCTAATCGTGTA
>JBBILC010000150.1:0-10849 GCA_037445115.1 Coleofasciculaceae cyanobacterium bin_20 | reverse complement strand
TTTGCTGGCCACCGTGGCACAATATGAAATTGCGCCCAACCGGGAGGACAGCCCCCGTCCTGCCCCTGCCACCCGAACCTAGCCCCCCCGCACCCACCCCCCCAGAGTCCACTCAACCCGGTCCATCGGTGTTAATTCGGGATATCCAAGTCCTGGGGAGTACGGTGTTTAGCGACGATCGCCTGAATGCCATCACCCAGCCCTACGAGGGACAACAACTGACCCTCGAAGATTTGCAAAAAGTGGCGGACGCCATTACCCAGCTTTATCTCAACGACGGCTACATCACCTCACGGGCCATTTTGGTGGATCAGGAGATCCGAGAGGGGGTCGTGCGAATTCAGGTTATTGAGGGAAGCCTAGAGGAAATTCAGGTTGAGGGTACCCAACGCCTGAATCCGGGCTATGTCCGTCGTCGGATTCGCCTGGGGGCAGGGGTCCCTCTTAACCCCAGTAAACTAGAAGACCAACTGCGCCTGCTGAAACTCAATCCCCTGTTTGAGAATGTGGAAGCCAGTCTGCGGCCCGGTAGCGGTATTGGTCAAAGCATTCTGGTCGTGCGGGTGACAGAAGCCAAAGCCTTTGGCAGTCAACTGTCGGTGGATAACTATTCACCCCCCAGCGTCGGGGCTGAGGAGTTTGGGATCGGCCTGCAACATATCAACCTGACCGGGATGGGAGACGTACTAGCGGGCACATTCGATCGGTCCTTCACGGGCGGCTCCAATACCTTTGACATCCTCTATCAGGTACCCTTGAATGCAATGGAGGGGACCCTCCGCCTCCGCACCGTTATTAACCGTAACGAGATTACCCAGGAACCCTTTAATGTGTTCAACATTGAGGGGGAATCGGAACTCTATGAACTGAATTTCCGGCAACCCCTGGTCCGTAGCCCCCGTGAGGAATTTGCCCTTGTCTTTGGCTTTGATCACCAAGACGGTCGGACGTTCTTAGATGGGGATGGGTTTGGCTTTGGGGCAGGTCCCAGCAGTGATGGGATCACCCGTACCAGTGTGTTCCGCTTTGGCCAGGATTATATCAAGCGGGGTCCGGGGGGGGCCTGGGCCTTGCGATCGCAATTTAGCCTGGGGACAGGTCTGTTGGGCGCAACGGTCAATAGCCACCCAACACCGGACAGCCGTTTCTTAAGCTGGCTAGGACAGGCCCAACGGGTGCAGCTATTAGGGCAGGATCATCTACTCATTGTGCAGGGGGATTTACAACTGACCACCGATCCCCTCCTACCCTCTCAGCAGTTTATTATTGGCGGTGCCCAATCCTTGCGGGGCTATCGTCAGAACGTGCGGGCGGGGGATAATGGCTTCAAGTTTTCGATCGAAGATCGGATTACCCTTCAGCGCAATGCGACTGGCGTTTCCGTTTTACAACTGGCCCCCTTCTTGGATTTGGGAACGGTTTGGAATCATAGCGACAACCCCAATCCCCTACCCAGTCAGCGCTTTCTGGCTGGCTTGGGTTTGGGGGTCCTTTGGGAACCGCTACCACGCCTCAATCTGCGGTTAGACTATGGGCTGCCCTTGGTGAATCTGGACGATCGGGGCAATAACCTTCAGGATGATGGCCTGTATTTCAGTGTGATCTACCGACCGTTTTAGTGAGGGGTCAATGCTGAGGGTTGAGTGCTTACAGCACTTCCATACTTGGTGAGGTACAGACAAGGGGCTTAAGCCCCTTGTTCACAAGGCTTGACAGTACTTCATTGGAAAGGGAAGGGCTGTAGTTCGCCCATTCAAAATTCAAAATTGCTTCCTTCGTGTCTACTCCAGACGTAAGGCTGCGGGATTGTCCCGACCGGGCAGGTGCTCCAGAACCGTCGTCACCGCTTGAGAGGCGGCAATAATATCGCGTTCCTCTCCTCCTAGATATAAGCGACCAAAGCTACCGACGGCTTGCACGCTCAGGATATTGATGAGGGCAGCTTTCTCGGCTTCATTCGCCGCCAATGCGGCATAGGCCGCCGGGGTCACTTCCATAATGTAGAGGGTTTGGCCGGAGAGCAACATCTGCCCACGTCGGACTCGGTTGATGAGTTGGGTATGGTGGGGATCAAGGTTACGAATAATCTGGCTAGACACGATCTGGGGCTTGAGGCAATCCTGCTGGCGTACTCCGAGCGCATCGAGGATGGCCTTGCCTGCTGTCCGGGTCTCGCCCTGGCGGCTGGAGTGAATTTCCAGTAACCCATAGAGCCGTTCGACAACCTGGACACCGGGTCGCACTGCCGTCGCCTTCACGGCCACATCGGTAATCCGATTGATCTCAATACCGGGTGAAATTTCAATCCACAGGGAGGCATCACCGGGTAGGGGCAGAAAGCCCTGGGAAACCGTACCTAAATAGGCGGCGTGCTGGCTCTGTAGGCTGTCAATATAGACATAACTCCGCAACTCAATTCCCAAACTGGACCTCGCTATGCGTCAAAAATTAAGACCAGTCTATCGGGTATTGTGTGCGTTTCCCAGCAGTGGGTGGGATGAAGTCAAACGAATTGGGAAGTAACGGGTTGGGAAGCGAGAAGTGCGCTCCACGGTTTGCCATCAGCCCTGGCAGGGGTTCTGGCAGGCGGGGACGCCCTACCCCACGGGTTGCTTGCTGGGGCTGCTATCAAGGGGTTGCCATCATGGGCAGGCGGGGACGCCTACCCCACGGGCTTTGCTTTGGGGGCGAAGATGCTGATGGGGCATTAACGCCTAGCGGCTAATGGCGAAGGCTTAGGCCAGGGCCAACACAACTTGCTGGGCGCATAAATAGAGCATAGCGAGTTCACTTTCGTTGAGAAGATGGGCTTGCTGCCATTGCAAGGAGAGGACAGCCCGATTCTGCCCGCGATGGATGACGGGTGCTAGCACATGGGCCTGAATGCCTGAGTTTGGATAGGATGGCAGGGCGGCAAGATCGCTATCGGCGGCAACATCAAAGCACCCGGTAACCTGGCTAGTGCTGAGGGTTTCCTTAAACAGGGGGTCTTGCGGCAACCAATCGACGCTGGCCGCGATCCCATACAGCCCGTGGGCCTTGATGATGGCTTCTGTCTCCAGGAGGCAGAAGGCACAGCCATCGGCTTGAAAGCTTTTCCCAAAGGCACTGGCGATCGCTTGGAAGGTGGCATCTGCCTCCGTCATCCTGCGCGACACTTCAACAATCGTGGCCAAGAGGGCCGCTTGGGCTTCCGCCCGCTGCAGTTCATCCAGGCGTTGTTGGAGCACATCGTAGGTTTCGGTCGCCCGCTGGACGACTTCCTTGAGTTCGTTGGGGTCCCAGGGTTTGGTGATGTACTTATATACTTGACCGGAGTTAATCGCTTCGACCAGATCTTCCACATCGGTGAAGCCGGTTAGGATAATCCGCATGGTATTGGGAAACTGGGGCACCGTGCGGCTCAGAAATTCCGTCCCTTTCATTTGGGGCATTCGTTGATCTGAGATAATCACAGCCACTTCGCCTTCCTGGGCCAGGACTTCCAGTGCCTTACCGCCGCTATCGGCCCTAAAAACCTGGAAATCCCGCCGGAAGGTACGGTACAACAGGTCCAGGTTATCGGGTTCATCATCGACAACCAACATTTTCGGTTTTTTGGCACGCTCCTGGTTCATGAGCTTAGGGTTGATACTATTGTGAACTGGATTTACTTTTTCCATGCTGTCATCTAGCCAACGACGATATTCCCGGTCAGCATGACCGATGTGCTAACCTGCGCACCTACGGTAACAAGTCTGCCAAACCATGCCAATCACTCCCATCCTAAATGGTCATTCCAGAGTTGTAGGCTCTTCCCCGGATGCTTTTGCCAGGGGAACGATCGCCATCCCGGATTAGGGGGAGGTGGCTCCGGCACCGCGAGTTGGGGCACGACGCCCGCCCTTCGTTGCCAGTTGGGGACTGGGTTTGGCGATCGGTAACGTAAAGTGAAACTGACTGCCCTGGTTGCGTCCAGCGGACTCGGCCCAGATTTTTCCCCCTAGGCGGGTCACAATTTGCCGACAGATGGCTAACCCCAACCCAGTGCCGCCGGTTGTGCGCCGCAGGGCACCTTCTTCCTGGTAGAAGCGCTCAAAGACGGTTTCCAGGCGATCGGGTTCAATCCCCCGCCCCGTATCGGCGATCGTCACTTCGAGCATCCGCTCCCCGTTAGTTTGAGCAATGATTGCAACCTGACCCTCCGGTTCCGTAAATTTGCAGGCATTATCCAGAAGCTTTGCCAGCACTTCCACCAGCCATTCCCCATCCGCCTCCACTAGGGGCAAGCTGGGGTTGACCTGGGTGGTGATTTGGGGCAGACGCTCCTGGCGATGGCGGGCGCGCACACCACTCACGACGAGATCGACACACTCTCCTAAGGGCAAAGGCTCCGGGTTCCACTCCACCCGGCCACTTTCCAATCGCGACAGGGTTAAAAAGTCCTGGACCAATTCCCGTAATCGCTCCGCATCGGCGAGGGCAGAGTGGAGCATCACTTGGCGTAGTTCCGCTGGCATATCCGGTTCGCTCGCCAGACTTTCCAGGCAGACCTGGATGGTGGATAGGGGGGTGCGAAGTTCATGGCCCGTAATCGCGATCAGGTTGCTGCGCGTGCGTTCCAAGGCTTCAAGTTGTTGATTCAGATCGTCTAAGTTGGCGTAGGCTTCCGCCTGGATCAGGGCAATCCCCGCTTGGACGGCGATCGCCTCCACCAGGGACAGATCATCCTCGCGCCAGTCCCGTCCCTGTTCAGCACTGCCATGTAGTTCTACCATCCCCAGCAAGCGACCTCGGTAGAGGACCGGCACCATCAGCCATGCTTCAATCTGCCATTGGGCCACCAGTTCCGCCAGGGATAGGGCGAGGGGCGAGGCGGGGGGGGGCTTCCGCTTGCCCCGTTTAGCTTTGTCAGGTGAGGCCGCTGGCGTCGTGTTCAGCGTCGTGCGGGGGATTCGGGGATCGGTGCGGGTGTTACTCACATAGAGGCGTTCCCGTTGGTTGACAACGGCTTGAAACAGGGGGTTATTCTGCAAGGGCCAGTCATACCCACACAGAGAGGGCACTGTGGTTCCTAAAAACTCGTATTGAATGGGGGCACTGACATCGGTTTCCCGACAGCGATAGAACAGACAGCGGTTGACCTTGAGAACCTGCCCCAGTTCTTGCACGGCAATTTTCAGGATTTCCTCCGGGTTGAGGGATTGTCGGACGGCGGTGGAGATGGAGTTAACGAGCCGTTCTTTGCGCTCCTGGGCGGCGATCGAGCGATAGGCTTTCAGCAGTTTGTATTGGCCAGCCTGGAGATAGGTGACCAAGCGATCGGCAAAGGGACCCGGTTGGGCCACTTCAATCAGGTGGGGCAAGGAGGCGAGAATGTCCGATCGCGCCTGATCGATTTTCGCCTGTAGCTCCGGGCGGTAGTGCAAAATCCGTTCAAACATTAACTCTGCGGCTTGGACACAGACGGGGCGATCGAAGGTCCAGATCCCCTCAAAGCGCCGGATTTGGTCCATCGTTGCCAACTCATCAAACCCAGCCGTTTGTTCACTGGGGGCAAAATGTTCGCGACAGACCAGGCAACTGGCGTACTGTTGGCCAATCACAATCAAGTGCCATTCATCCCGCAGGCCATCTTCCGGGTCAAACGCGATCCGTTCGTAGTAGTCGGAACCATGCGCGAACTCGGTTTCCGGTGCCGCTAACACATAAACCTGATCCGTGCGATCGGCGATCCGGCGGTAGCGATGGGCCTCCTGACGATAGAAGCGTTCCTGCTGAAAGCTGGCTATGACTAGGGGGGGCACTGACCCGGCCAGGACTTGATCTTCAATGGCATGGGACAGGGCAATCAGCGACGATTTAAAGTAAATCTGGGTACGCAGATGGGGCAGCACTCGCACCAGATCTTCCAGGATGGAAGCGGAGATACTCATCAGGCAAGCACGATCAAAGGGGAGTGAGGGCTAGGCGGGGATGCAATGCCAACGAAAGTCCAACAAAAATGTTAATAAGCCGCAATCGGGCGGGGAAACGTAACGGTGTTGGAGATGAACAAAGTTTAACCTTTATTCTAAGGCGTTCACGCACCTCTCTGCGTGCCACCTGTTACCCACTCTTGGACTCCCCCTGGACCGTTGTCGTTGATGCAATCACTTATTGATCGGATTCACCAAGAACTGCTGCCCCACCTGCGGCTGCAAAGCCTCGACCCCCATGACCCGATCGTGGTGTACCAGATCCCACCGCCCTGGGAATTATTGGGGGCTGGCAACTATGCAGCGGTCTTTGCCCATCCCGATGTACCTGCTTGGGTAGTCAAGATCTATGCCCCCGATCGCCCTGGGTTTGCCGAGGAGGTGGAGGTTTACCAACGGTTAGGGGATCATTCGGCGTTTTCAACCTGCCTATATGCTGGCGACAATTTCCTGGTGTTGCGGCGGCTACAGGGGGTGACCCTCTATGACTGTGTGCGTTTGGGTATCCGGATTCCGCCACGGGTGATCCGGGATATTGACACGGCCCTTGCCTATGCCCGCAGCCGGGGCCTGACCCCCCATGATGTGCATGGTCGCAATGTGATGATGCATGAGGGGCGAGGGTTGGTGGTCGATGTCTCGGACTTTCTCCACCCGGATGACTGTCGGGCATGGACTGATCTCAAACGGGCCTACTATTGGCTGTATTTGCCGATTATCGCCCCCCTGCGGTTACGCATTCCCAACTGGCTGCTGAACGGGGTGCGTAAGGGGTATCGCCTGTTCCGACAGGTGGGGAGGCAACTCTCCCGGCGATCGCGATCGGGCAACAGCTAGGCTACTCAACCACCACGGGCGTGCCCATTTCCACCTGGGCATAGAGGGCTTGGATATCCTGGTTGCGCATCCGCACACAGCCGTGGGAGACGGCTTGGCCGATCAGACTTTCATTGGGGGTGCCGTGGAAGCCAATAAAATTCTTGCCATCGGTCCAGAAGCCAATCCAGCGAGGGCCAAGGGGATTGTTGGGGCCGGGGGGGATCACGTAGCCTTCCCAGGGATGAAGCCACGCGGGGTCTTTGGTCATCTGAATCACTTCATAGCTACCCTTGGGGGTTTCCCAACCGGAACGCCCGATCGCGACGGGATAGCTGGCCACGGCTTCATCACCCCGGTACACATACACCCGGCGATCGCCCAACCGCAAGACTAAACGGGTGCGGGCTTCATCCGGCAGGAAGTCACGAGGATCGCCCAGTTGGGGTAAGGCCGGTTGATCCAGCAGGGTGACGCTCGGGTTAAAGGCGGTGGTGGTTACCGTTGGGGCGACGGAGGCGGCAGGGGAACCCGTGGGGTTGACATCGGGGGGGACCGGCGGCAAGAGGGCGTCTAACTCCGTCACCGCAAGGGGAGAAGGTTCAGCAGAAGGAACTTCGGGCGATTGAGCTAAGGCAGGTGATGCCAACATCACTGTCAGACAGGTTGAGCCTACCAGACGATGCCAAGGGCGAACGAGGCTAGATGGCAAAAAACTCCTCACCATGTCGATCGTTATTCTCCTCTGTAACTTAGTCTGTACTTACGGGGTATCAGATGTACGAGCAGTCTGTCATTCCGGCACTGGGGGCTTGGCGGTTGGTGTCGCGTTGGCAAGACCCAACCTGTTCACGCTTTGTTGGATCGCACTACATTTGACCCAACCTACCCCATGACGTTTGACAGACGACTAGGACCGTGCAGGGCAGGTGTCCCTGGGGTTGATTTAATCCATTCCTGTTCTATTCTTACCTGTTGGCCCTCTGCTTTGGTGAACAATGGCTAAGTTTTTGTCAGCAGGTCCCCTGAGTGGCGCTATAACGGGGGAAGGCGATTCGCCTCAATACGCACAGGCCGATCGCCCCCCCATCCTTCCGTTCAGGGAAAACCTATGGCGATCGCAACCCTTAACCCAGCCACTGGGGAAGTCCTCAAAACCTTTGCCCCCTTGAGTGACACCGAGTTAGAAGCGAAACTAGCGGCAGCAGCAGCAACGTTTCTATCCTATCGCCAGACGACCTTTGAACAACGGGCAACCTGGCTGCGGGCAGCAGCAGCGATCCTAGAGCGCGATCGGGATGCCTACGCAAAGTTGATGACGCTGGAAATGGGGAAGCCCCTTAAGGCGGCGATCGCGGAGGTCGATAAGTGTGCCCTTGTCTGTCGCTTCTATGCCGATCAGGCCGCAGATATGTTGGCGGATGTGCCGATCGCGACCGATGCCAGCCGTAGTTTTGTGTGCTACCAACCGCTGGGGGTGATTCTGGCGGTAATGCCCTGGAATTTTCCCTTCTGGCAGGTGTTTCGCTTTGCGGCTCCGGCCCTGATGGCGGGGAATGTGGGGTTACTCAAGCACGCCTCGAATGTGCCCCAGTGCGCCCTGGCGATCGCAGACATCCTGGCGGAAACAGGCTTTCCAGAAGGCGCTTTCCAAACCCTGCTGATCGAAGCCAAGCGAGTGGCCCCCCTGATGGCCGATGACCGGATTCAGGCAGCAACCTTGACCGGGAGTGAACCCGCAGGCGAAAGTTTAGCCCAAGCGGCGGGGCAAAACCTGAAGAAAACGGTATTGGAATTGGGGGGCAGTGATCCGTTCATTGTCATGCCCAGTGCGGATCTGGAGGCGGCAGTGGCGACGGCAGTCACCGCCCGGATGATCAACACGGGGCAGTCCTGTATTGCGGCGAAGCGCTTTATCCTGGCCGAGGCGATCGCCGACGAATTTGAACAGCGGCTCCTGGAGAAATACCGTGCCCTCAAGGTGGGTGATCCGATGCTGCCGGAAACAGACCTGGGTCCCCTGGCGACGGGGGGAATTGTGGCCGACCTCGATCGCCTAGTGCAAGCTTGCCGCCAGCAGGGCGCAACGGTGTTATGCGGGGGCCAACCCTATGCCCAATCCGATCCGGATTCTCCCCTCGCGAAAGGCCATTTCTATCCACCAACCATCCTGACAAATTTACCTGTGGGCTGTCCGGCCTATGAGGAGGAGTTCTTTGGGCCGGTCGCTTTATTGTTTCGAGTGCCGGATCTGGATGGGGCGATCGGGCTGGCCAATTGTTCCCCCTATGGTCTTGGTGCCAGTGCCTGGACCCAGGTACCCGCCGAAGCCGAACGGTTCTTGCGCGAATTGGAGGCCGGATCAGTGTTTATCAATGGCATGGTGAAATCGGACCCCCGTTTACCCTTTGGCGGCATCAAGCGATCGGGCTATGGCCGCGAACTCAGCCGCGAGGGCATTCTGGAATTCGTCAACACCAAAACCGTCTGGATAAAGTAGGGGCGGGTTGCACCGAAATCCAGGCCACCAACGAATAGGCTATATAAACCCGCCCAAGCCCACACGCCCACCCACCCCCACGCCCACACCCACCCACCCCGAAGATCGGTTGAGGCAGGTACGCTATGCTGTTAAGGCACACATGATTCCCCAGAGTCTATGAGTCAGGTTCAGCAACTTTCTGGACGCGCCATCCCCCTAGTGGGCAACGATATCGACACCGATCGCATCATTCCGGCCCGCTTCCTGCGCTGTGTCACCTTTGACGGGCTGGGGGCCAATGTTTTTGCCGACGATCGCGCGGCCCTCAAGGGGGACCATCCCTTTGATCAGCCCCAATACCAAGGGGCCGAAATTCTAGTGGTGAATCGTAACTTTGGCTGTGGCTCCTCCCGTGAACACGCGCCCCAAGCCTTAGCCAAGTGGGGGATTCGGGCAGTGATTGGGGAAAGCTTTGCGGAGATTTTCTTTGGGAATTGTGTCGCGATGGGCATTCCCTGTGTGACGGCTGAGGCTGAAGCCGTGGCCCAACTGCAAGAGCAGATTGCCGCTAACCCGCAAGAACCTGTGACGGTGAACTTGGAAACAATGGAGGCCACCTGCGGCGATCTGACGGTGGCGCTACACCTGAATGAAGGTGCCCGCCAAATGTTTCTGACCGGAACGTGGGATGCCTGCGGTCAGTTGGTGAGCCACGCGGAGCAGATTCGGATGACAGCCGCAGCCTTACCTTACCTAGCTTGGCGCCCTTTGGTCGCGTCGGCTGGTTAGGTCCCTGGCTAAGGGTGGGGTGGGTAAGAGGATGGGTGGTTACGAGCGAGAAGTGTGAGGAGAACGGGACCAGGATTTATGCCCTGCGATAGAGGTGGTAGCTAGGCCCCACCCCTATGCTGGTGAGCAGACTACCAAAGCGCCGGAATGGGTGCCGGTGCAGGCGCAGGCGCAGGGGTAAAGGGTCGTGGGGTCAGCGGGGGTTCGGTGAACGGTTCCCGCTCTGGCAACACAGGCATGGCGATCGGTTCCACCGCAACGAAGGCAGGGATAGGGGCCACACAGGTGCAAACCTTCTTGGCAATGGGTTCATCCATGTCCTTCATCAGGACGATCGCGGCATCTTCGCCCACAACCAGGGGGTCAGCCATACCGGGGCGATTGCGCCGCCAGTAGGATACGTCGATCGTAATCGGTTCACCCCAGGGTTGCTCCAGGGTCACCATATTGCTTTCTTCATCAATTTCCGTCACGACCCCACGCACGGCAGCAGGAACGGCGGATGCAGGAGCGGCCAGTACAGCTGGTACGAGTAGCGATAGTGCGACTCCCGCCCACTTCATTTCACGAATTGACACCATAGATCGTTTCACTCCCACAGTGAGTAACGAATTTCAGCATTGTCCCGTAAGGACGTTAGGCGGCAACATAAGCTGCCAATGGCTTATTGGGTAACAAGACATCCGGCAACGATTTTAATGTTGCTTAATACTAATCTACAGGATCTTGTCAACTGAAATCAAGCGTCTTATCCCAGAAGTGTTGAATGATAGGAAATGTGTTAAAAAATAGCCTCTAATCGTGT
>JBBILC010000149.1:0-11072 GCA_037445115.1 Coleofasciculaceae cyanobacterium bin_20 | reverse complement strand
CAACCGAAAGCCCTCACCCCCGGCCCCTCTCCCAATGGGCGAGGGGAGATCGAGCTTGACAGTACCCTAACCCCCGGCATACACCAACACCGGCACGCGCTTATAGGCAGGCGTCCCCGATCGCGGTTCAATTCGCGCCTTCATCAACACATTCGCCTCTGGATAAAACATCAACGCCGCCCCCCGCCGCACCTCACCATAGATAATCTCAATCTGGTCCAATTGCCCCCCATCCCCCCGCACCGACACCCGCTGATGTTCCGTTAGACCCGCCCCTTCAACATCCGCCGGATTCATCAAAATGCAGGCCCGATGGGGCATCCCCCGATACTTGTCCCCATCCCGGTAAACCACCGTATTGTGCTGGCTATAGCTGCGGCCCGTCATCAAGGCCACGACCAACCCCTTAACCGGCTCCGTTACCCCGAAGTCACTCACCCTGGGCAACGTCAGACTGGGCAACGGCGTCACCTGCATCTGGGCCTTGCCCGAAAGCGTCGGAAACTGGGGTTCGACGAAAATCCGACCCGCGATCGTAAACTCTTCTTTCGTGTCATCGATCGCGCCAATTTTTTCATAACCAGGAATTGTCTGGGCAATCAGTTGACGCACATAGCGGGGGTCGCGCAGTCTAAGCCAATCGATCGGATCTTGACCCAGGACGCGATCGGCCAATTGGGTTAAAAAATCAATTTCAGCGATTAATTCCGCACTCGCTAAATGGGTTTTGCCCGGATCATTTAACCGCACAAAATTATTCCCCGATTCCGTTGTCGTGCGATGGGGATTTTCAAAGCGGTTATAGACCGGCAGAATCAGCGTATTTTGATGAGCCAGCCCGTGGAAATGCCCCAGGTTCGGTTTCGTTGCCAGATAGACGATCGTGCCAATCCTACCCAGCGCCCGTTTTGCCTGGGTTAAATCCGGATTCGCCGCATACAAATTTCCCCCCAAACAGAGGAGCGTATCCACCTGCCCCGCATCCGCCGCCTCAATCAACGCACGGGCATCATATCCCGGCTCCCGACTCAGCGATCGGCCCAGCACTTGCTCCATCGCCGCCTGGATCTCTGGCTTCAGGCGCGTCGTCACCCCCATCGACCCAAACCCCTGAACATTGGAATGCCCCCGGATCGGCATCAGCCCCGCCCCTGGTTTCCCCACATTCCCCGTCAGCAGGGCCGTATTAGCAATACTAAAAATGTTGTCCACACTGTTCGCCTGTTGGGTAATGCCCATCGCCCAGGCAAACACCACCCGTTCCGCTGCACTGATCAGCGAGGCTGCCGCTTCGATTTCAGTTTGGGGAATGCCACAGGTCGCCACGATCGCCGCCCAATCCGTCATTTCCGCTTGGGTGAGGACCGCTTCCCAGTTTTCCGCATGGGCCGCGAGGAAATCCCGATTCACCTTGCCCGCCGCCATCAAGGCTTTTTGCATCCCCACAAACAGGGCCACATCACTCCCTGGAATCGGTTGCAAATACAAGGACGCAATCTCCGATCCCCCCAACACCGTTTGCACTGGAAACGCCGGAGAACCATATTTCACCAACCCCACTTCCCGCACCGGGTTGATCACAATGACCGTGCCCCCTCGGTTCCGCACCTGGATCAACTCATTCATTAACCGGGGATGATTGGCCGGGGCGTTAGACCCCAGCAACACCACACAATCCGCCTGCTTCAGCCCCTCCAAACTCACCATTGAGGTGGCCGTCCCAAACACGGTTTTCAACCCCACGGTCGAAGGGGCATGGCACAGATCCGAGCAGTCCGCCAGGTTATTCGTCCCCAGCGTGCGCATCAGCAATTGCAACAAGTACGCCGCCTCGTTCGACGATCGCCCCGAACTATAGGACGCCAACCGTGGGGGCGGACACCGAAACGCCGCTTCTACGATCGGCCAGACTTCCTCCCAACTCAACCGCTCATAGTGGGACTGGCCCGCCCGCCAGATCACCGGGAAACTCAACCGTCCTAGGCGATCGGCCTCACGGGAAGTCAATTGCTGCAAATCCGCCAGGGTATGGGATGCAAAAAAATGGGGAGTAACCGCCGGTTGCAATTCCGCCGCGATCGTCTCGACACTTTTCATACAGCGCTGTAGGGGTTCATCCAGTTCATTGTGGAATCCCCCCTTCTGCCCCCCCGTCCCCCAGGCACAGGAGAGGCAGGCACTTTTGTGCATCAGCTTCTGCCACAGTTGCGGCCCTCCCGGCGACAGGGTATATTCGGCCCAATACTGGATCACGGGCCAGCCGCCCCCCATTGGGGGGGTAGGAGATGCGGACGGAGACGCGACGCTAGGATGTTCTTGGGCGGGGGGGTGGGCTGTCATGGCGATCGACCTCGACAGGAAGCGAACTGCTCCCATTGTGAATCCCCAGCCTCCTATTAGTTATGAATTTTGATTGCGATCGAACAACTTTATTCAAAAAGTAGTTGTACCGATACAGGGTACGGATAAGCTGCGATCGCTAACATTTACTGATTTAAACTGAGTTTTATCTCTCCTCAGATCCCAACTTGCTTGCCTATCTCATGGTCCTAACAATATTTTAAGCAATTGACTTGTGGAAAAGTAAATATTATTATATCAGTATTTTGTAAATAACATTGAGCTTTCAATGTTTGAATTTTTAGACTTTTACGCTTTAATCTTTGTGCTTGTTTTAGAATTTCAATGTTTTGAGTTAAAGTAATAAACAGCACTGTGTCTTTTTGGGGGATTCAGAGTCAGGATATTATCAATTTTCGAGAAGTCTAATCGTTAACCCAGAGAAAAATCATGGGACAACCTCGTAGACTCCGACATACAATTGATGAAGACGATAGAGGAGAAAGGCTTGATCTATGTTTGCACAAGCACCAGAGCGGCGAATGCACTGGATTCGCTGGATATTGACCGTTAGTTGGCTCCTGATCATTGCCTCCCTGTTGTATGACCCCTGGACATCAGCCCTCACCGTACCTGATCATCCCTGGAGTCCCTTACGACTGTCGGATACCTGCATACAAGTGCAGGGAGAATGCTTATCCGAGCAGCCCTACCCATTAGGAACAACCCTCTTCTGGGGAGCTATTGTACCATCTGCGATCTTTATTTTGTTGGTATTTAGTCATGAGTTGTGGCGGCGTATCTGTCCCCTCTCTTTTTTATCTCAAATTCCCCGTGCGTTGGGATGGCAACGACAATTCAAGCGAGAAAATAAAAAGACTGGCAAGGTGCGTTACGAGTTAGCCAAAGTTGACGCCAGTTCATGGTTAGGACGTAACTATCCCTATGTACAGTTTGGCTGGTTATTTGTTGGCTTGTGTGGACGAATCTTGTTTTTTAACGCCGATCGTCTGGTGCTAGCAGGCTGGTTATTATTCACAATTATCGTAGCCATTACTGTGGGCTACTGGTATGGTGGAAAGTCCTGGTGTCAGTACTTTTGCCCAATGGCTCCTGTGCAAAGCATTTACAGTGAACCAGGAGGACTGCTCAGTAGCAAAGCCCATATCAGTGAGCAGCTTGTTACGCAGTCCATGTGTCGTGTTGTGCTGCCAGAGGGGAAAGAGCAAAGTGCTTGTGTCGCGTGTCAAAATCCCTGTATTGACATTGACGCTGAGCGTACCTACTGGCATTGTTTGAACAAACCTGAAACCTCATTACTTCGCTATGGCTATGTAGGTTTGGTGATTGGCTATTTCGGCTATTACTATCTCTATTCAGGCAACTGGAACTATTACTTTTCTGGAGCTTGGCTGCGGCAAACCGATCAACTTGCTTCGCTCTTTGATCCTGGACTTTACTTATTTGGGCAGGTAATTAACATTCCCAAATTGGTTGCGGTGCCCTTAGTGTTGGGTGGATGCACTGTGATCGGGTATTGGGGCGGACGGTGGATCGAAAAACGCACCAAATCCTACAGTCGGCGACATCAACTGAATCTGGCGATCGAGACGATTCGACATCGCCTATTTACCCTGTCTACCTTTAGTATTTTCAACTTTTTCTTTATCTTTGGAGGGCGTCCCTTAGTACATTTGCTTCCCTGGTCGGTTCAATACCTCTACGATGTAGCATTGGTAAGCTTGAGTACTCTCTGGCTCTATAAAACTTGGCGGCGCAGCCCTGATCTCTATTCTCGTGAAAATCTGGCGAATCGATTCCGCAAACAGTTAGAGAAATTGCAGCTTAATGTTTCGGAGTTTTTGGAAGGACGATCGCTGAGTGATCTCAATACCCATGAAGTGTATGTATTAGCCAAAGTGCTGCCTGGTTTTACCCGTGAGAAACGACACCAGGCTTATAAAGGTGTGGTACGCGAAGCACTGGAAGAAGGCTATGTAAACTACTCCAGTAGTCTGGAAATTTTGCGGCAAATGCGGCAGGAGTTGGGCATTACGGATGACGAACACCGTACTGTGGTGGCGGAAGTGGGCATTGAAGATCCAGAGTTACTTAATCCGGATCGCCAACGCAGCTTAGAAAATCAGATTCGCTTGAGTGGCTACCGCAAATCACTGGAGCGGTTAATGCTGCTGCAACGAAAACAGCCCGATCGTGCTGCTTTTGAGCAAGGATCATTGCAGGATTCAACCACTATTCGTTCTTTGCGCCGTCAATATTCTATTACACCTCAGGAAGAAGAGTGGATTCTTAATGGATTTTCGAGTAATGCTAGTAGTATCAAAAAAGCCGAGTTTCTGCTTGCTAAATTATCCAGATTGATTGACGGTTATCGCGCTCTGAATCAACCAATGTTGCATGAGCATACAGCGGTGTTAACCCTGCTACGAGACAACACCCGTTATAAACAAGAACTGATTGTGAGATCGCTCCTGGAAACCCTAACATTTCTCCAGTCTGATCCGGCAGCCCTAACCTTGGCACAGTCTTTACAACAAGCTTCGCCTGTCATCCTGGTAGAGATTTTAGAACAGGAGAATTGGGGCGATCGCCTGCCGCCAGCGATCCTACAATATTTAACCCAACCAGGAGAAACGCCTGTTTTCTGTTCACTAGAATCCTCCGCTCAGACTATTCTGGATCAGCTCGAAGCCTTACTTCAGGATCAAAACCCCATGATTCAGGCGGCAGCGCTCTACATTATTGTCCAATTGGATGCGGAACGTAGTCAGACGATCGCGCGAAATCGGCGTCATGAGTTCAGTTCCCATCTTGTCCAGGAAACGATCGAACGGCTATTGTCCGTGCCCTCGACTTCAACAGTAAAACCGTCCCTCACCGAATTTCCAACGCTAGAGAAAGTTGTGTACTTGTTTAATAGTGACTTCTTCCACCGGATGCAGAGCGACACGCTCATTGCTCTCGCTGATCGATCAGAGGTGAGGACCTACAGCCAAGGGGGCCTGATCACAGAAGCAGGCGATACCTGTCGAGAGTTGTTGCTGTTGATTGAAGGTGATGCCAGGATTCATTATAAAACTGAATTTGGCGTTCGGGTGGAACAGCTTCATCCCGGCCAAACCCTTGATGAACTAGAGGTTTTGGCCCATAGTAATTCAGAAAATACGATCGTTGCCGATAGTGAAAGCACCCGAATCCTGGCAATTTCCGTCGATACCTTTGATGACTTACTCGATCATGATCCTGACTTTGCTCGACGAGTTTTGGAGTTAGAAAGTCGGCAACTTCAGCGATTTGTGCGATCGGTGCAGCCATCGGTGCAGCCACTTTAGCCTATACCAATCAGCCGCATGTACTCATCAGCCCGATCGTAATTCTTCTTGACCCAATCGGGGGGAACACCGGGCATCCCCCCCTGTGACTCATGTCCCCTTTAACCCACAGGTTGGGGGGCAAACCCGGCGATCGTCCCCGTAGCCTCATGGCCATTGCCATTGGCCACGATCGTGAGTGAGTCTGGCACCACCGATCGCCCCTCATAGGCGTCGATCAGCAATTGGCGTAGATCCTGAATCAAGGGATAGCGCGGGTTTGAGCCGGTACATTGGTCATCAAAGGCTTGATCCGCCACCTCATCCAACTTGGCATAGAAATCCGCCTCGTTTACCGAGATCACTGTCTTCATGGCAGCGGGAATTTCCAACTCCTGCTTGAGCGTTTCCACGGCTGCAATGAGTCGATCGACCTTCTCAGTTTCCGTTTCGCCCCCTAGACCCAGGTAGCTGGCAATCCGGGCATAGCGCCACTTGGTATTGGGATACTTGTACTGGGAAAAGGCCGCCTGCTTAAAGGGCGCGTCCGTGGCGTTGTAGCGAATCACATGGGAAATCATCAGGGCATTGGCTAACCCGTGGGGGATGTGGAATGCCCCGCCCAACTGGTGCGCCATCGAGTGGCAGATACCCAGGAAACCATTGGCAAAGGCCATACCCGCGATCGTGGACGCATAGTGCATTTTCTCCCGTGCCTTGGGGTCTTTCGCGCCATTGTGGTAAGCACTGGGCAGGTACTTGAAGATCAGCCGAATCGCCTCCAACGCCAGTCCATTGGTGTACTCCGAGGCCAACACCGAAACATAGGCTTCTAGGGCATGGGTGAGGGCATCTAGTCCCCCATAGGCGGTCAGTCGTTTCGGCATATCCAGCACCAGTTCTGGATCAACGATCGCCATGCTGGGGGTGAGGGCATAGTCCGCTAGAGGATACTTAATGTTATTGCGGCGATCGGTCACTACGGCGAAGGGCGTCACCTCGGAACCCGTGCCTGATGTGGTGGGAATGGCTACGAGCAGGGCCTTTTCGCCCAACGGTGGCAGTTCGTAGACCCGTTTGCGAATGTCCATAAACCGCATAGCCAAGCCCTCAAACTCAATTTCGGGATGCTCATACAGTAACCACATGATCTTGGCCGCATCCATCGGAGAACCGCCCCCAATGGCAATGATCACATCCGGTGAAAAGGTGCGCATCATGGCCAATCCTCGTTCCACCGTATCCAGGGATGGATCAGGCTCTACGTCATAGAAGATGTCATACTTCAAGCCAATGTCGTTCAGGGCCTCCTCCAGGTTTTGGGTCACACCGAGGTCATACAGGGGTTTGTCGGTGACGATGAAAGCGCGCCGCCGATCGGCTAATTCCTGAATGGCGATCGGCAGTGCCCCATATTTGAAGTAGATCTTGGGCGGGACCCGAAACCACAGCATATTCTCCCGCCGTTCCGCCACGGTTTTGATGTTCAGCAGGTGGCGGGGTTCCACGTTTTCGCTGACGGAGTTGCCGCCCCAAGTGCCACAGCCCAGGGTCAGGGAGGGATCGAGCCGGAAGTTGTAGAGATCGCCGATCGCGCCGTGGGACGAGGGTGTATTGATCAGCACCCGTGCCGTTTCCACCCGATTCTCAAATCGTCGGATATGGTCCAGGTTAGATGGGGACGTGTATAGCACCGCCGTATGACCCCGCCCCCCCAATTCCACGAGCTTTTCCGCCTGTTCCACCGCCTGCTCAAAGTCCTTAGCTCGGTACATCGCCAATACCGGGGACAGCTTTTCGTGGGCAAAGGGTTCGTCGGCGTCAATGCGCTCCACCTCACCGATCAGGACCCGTGTCCCGGCGGGAATCTCCACCCCAGCCATTGCCGCAATTTTTTCCACAGGTTGACCGACGATCGCCGCATTCAGTCGTCCCTCCACCAGGATGGTTTGGCCGAGCTTCTGGCAATCTTCCGGGGGCAGAATGTACGCGCCCCGATCGCGGAACTCCTGGCGCACTTCTTCATACACATCATCCACCACCACGACGGATTGCTCACTGGCGCAGATCATGCCATTGTCGAAGGTTTTGCTGAGAATGATGGAGGACACCGCCATTTTGATATGGGCTGAACTGTCGATCAGGGCTGGGGTATTCCCTGCTCCCACCCCTAGCGAGGGATTACCGGAGGAGTAGGCCGCTCGCACCATGTTGGGGCCACCCGTTGCCAGAATCAGGTTCACGTCCTGATGTTGCATCAACGCTTGGGAAAGGGCCACGGTGGGCTGATCAATCCAACCGATGATGGGGTTTGGCGCACCGGCTTCGATCGCCGCTTGTAGGACCACGTTCGCCGCTGCGATCGTGCAATTTTTGGCCCGTGGGTGGGGGGAAAAGATAATCGCATTGCGGGTTTTCAAGGCAATTAACGCCTTAAATATCGCTGTCGAAGTGGGATTCGTGGTGGGAACAATCCCGGCGAGAATGCCCACGGGTTCCGCAATCCGTTGGATGCCAAAGGACTTGTCTTCTTCAATCACCCCGCAGGTTTTCTCATGTTTGTACTTGTTGAAAATAATTTCAGAGGCAAAGTGATTTTTGATCACCTTATCTTCGACAACGCCCATACCCGTTTCAGCAACGGCCATTTTAGCCAAAGGAATTCGGGCTGAATTGGCGGCCAGGGCTGCTTTCTTAAAAATATAGTCAACCTGCTCTTGGGAAAAGGTAGCATAGGTTGCCTGGGCAGCCTTGATCTGCTGAATCAGGGCTTCTAGCTCTTGAAGATTGGTGATACTGGTCTGCATAGTGAAGGACATAACGCTACTCTTTAGTCCTAAAGGATGATTCCCGATCCTCGCCAAAATTGCAGCCTATTTTAAAGATTGCGGTTTCAAGATAGCAGGGTACGGCACTTCCATACTCGCTGAGGTACAGGCAAGGGGCTTAAGCCCCTTGTTCGCAAGGCTTGACAGTACTTCATTGGAGCGAGAATGGCTGTATATCTCCCCGATATCTCACAATCTAGCGAGTTAGCCATCATCGCTTTAATCTACGCCTGTCCGTCACCCCCCATCAACTCCGAAAGAGGCGACTGTATTGTTCCTGGTGTTGCATACTCGCCAGAGAGAGGCCCCAGTTACAACTGTCTAACTCATCATCTGCAAGGGCCAGAATTGCCGTCGTGGCTTGTAGAATCGGCGCTTGGAGATGGAATAAGAGCACCTGTCCGATCGTTTGTCCGAGGGGAATTAACTTAATACCGGCATTGATTAAATTCGTACTCCAACTGTGCAGATAGGCCGCGATCGCCACGTCAGGAGCAATCTGAGCCTGGGCGGCTGCTAACCCAAAGGCCACCGCAAAGTTACAGTTAGGCTGGCACACCGCTAACCAGGGAGCCAGAGACGGGTACAGTTCCGGCAGCAACCGCGCTAACGCCCAGCCCATCTGCCAGCTTTGCTGCCGCAGTTCTTCACACTCCCGCGTCGCCGAAAGCCAGTGATTCCAGCGCACCAGCTTCGCCTGATTCTGTTCACAAAATGCCCGATAACTCCGGAGCAATACTGCCGCGTCCACACGAATCGCTCCATACTGCAACTCCTGGGTTAACCAGTGCTCCAGCGCGATCGCGTCCGTCATCACCCCCTGCGTTACCAACGTCTCCAATCCCTCCGAATAGCTGAACGCCCCCACCGGCAACGCAGGGCTAGCCAACTGGAGCAACGTCAGAAGAACTGGGGAGAATTCAAAATTCAAAACTCAAAACTCAAAACTAAACTCAACCCTATCACACCGCTCCCTCCCCCTAGCCCCATTCGCGTAGCGTCTCCGCAGGCGAATCGGGAAACGCTACAATGCCCCTAGTGTCACCCTCTCCTAACTCCTAACTCCTCTCTCCTCTCTCCTCTCTCCTCGCGACACCTATGGGACGCCAAGCCAAACTCCGTAAACATCGGCACCGCCAGCCTGATGTGCCCCCTGCGGGTCCCCCAACTCCCTTGCCCGCAACTGACTTTGTGGCCGTCATGGCCCAGCAAGGGTACACCCTCTCCGATGCGCCCCCTGCGCCTACCTTACCCGACGATCGCCCTTCTCCCCAGGTATAAATGACTGTTTGCAAGCCTTTTACACTGGGGTGCCGCACCCACCCTGACTCCGGCGATGTTCTCGACCGTAAGGCCCAATTTTTCGATCGCTGGGCACTGACCTATGACTGGTTGCTGCCCTCCGTGTTCTACCAGGCTGTGCATCAACGGTTGCTAGAGTACGCGCAACTGCCCGACGCTGCCGTTGTTCTGGATATTGGCTGTGGGACGGGACGGTTACTGAATCGACTGGCGGCCCGCTATCCCGATCTGCGCGGTTATGGCCTCGACCTTGCGCCGGTGATGCTGCAACAGGCCCGCCGGAGTAATCAACACCGTCCCCGGCTGATTTTTAAGCAGGGCCGCAGTGACGTGATTCCCTTTGGCGATAATTTCTTCAACGCCGCCTTCAGTACCATTAGTTTTTTGCATTACCCCGACCCCCAGGCTGTTATGGGGGAAGTTTACCGGGTGCTGCAACCGGGTGGGCGCTTTTATCTGGTGGACTATACGACGACCTTTTGGGCAGGCGGTCGGCAAGCGATCGCGGTTTCACCGGGGGGGCTACGGTTCTATTCGCGATCGCAGCGGCAGCAAATGGGCGCACAGGCCAATCTCACCTGTATCAGTCATCAGGATCTCATCGGTCCTGTCCTCTTAACCATTTTTCAAAAGGCCCATGAGGGGGAGAGGTAAGAGGCAAGGCAGGCGCAACAGATCTAAGCCTCAGGGGATGGGCTGAGTCTGGGTTTAACCGATCGTGGCCTTGGTCAGGGCTGGCACAATGCGATCGCTCGCCATGCGGGCACCATAAAGATTGCGGGCTACGGGTCCCAACTGTAAGGCTGCCGCTCCCTCCAGCTTGGCCAACGGTGTACACCTATTTCCGCAGCTGGCGTCGCGATGGAACCTGGGTGCAAATCCACGACTACTTGCGCGATCGCACGCTTACAACTAGCATGTTCGTGGTTCATCACAGGGGCGATCGCGCCGCAAATGTCCTTTTGGTGACCAGTAGCTAGCACTACAATAGCCTTCTAATACAAGCAGTATAACGTTCCTGTTGAGCGGCTGTGAGTAGCCTTAACAACGCCACCCAACATTTCTCGTCAGTCAGTCTGCGCAAACAGGTTTGTTAGGTTGCTTGATTAAAATTATTATGCTACTCAATCTTAAGTCTCTTGAATGCATCCGTAATATTTAAAGTTTTTAATTTTTTGATTTTCAATTTCTTTTAATAGCGTTTGTTTTATTTCTGCCCAGAAGTGTTGAATGATAGGAAATGTGTTAAAAAATAGCCTCTAATCGTGTA
>JBBILC010000148.1:0-11366 GCA_037445115.1 Coleofasciculaceae cyanobacterium bin_20 | reverse complement strand
TACACGATTAGAGGCTATTTTTTAACACATTTCCTATCATTCAACACTTCTGGATAAAGGGAAACTCAATCTGTTCAAAAATCAGCCCCGCCTTCAAGGCTTTTTCTGTCGCTTGCTGGCTAAAGAAACAAACCTGCCGGGTAAATACATCTCCCTGGTCTAACAAAGTCTGGGCCGCTTTGATATCCTGCTGAGCATAGGCCAACCAACGTTGAGCTTCCACCGTAACCTTAGTCCACTCGCTCATAGATCACCTTCCCTTCCCGCAAAGCTGGCCGCAACACTAAACCCACCAAGTTACCATACTCAGCAATTTCTGTAGGGGTTGTGACAACGATATCCTTAGCCACCGGCAAATCACCAAGGGCACCCAGAATATCCAAAGTTTTCTGTCGCTTATTATCCACAGTCGAAAATACCACCAGCAGGTCAATGTCACTGTGGGCCGTGGCCTCGCCCCTCGCATGGGAGCCAAACAGGATAATTCTGAGGGGGGCAAAGTGCTCTACGATGCGATCGCGCATCACCCCAATCCAGGGATTTAGACTGGATTGCTTAACATCAGAGCTTGCAGCCATAGAAATCACCACAAAGACACAAAGGGCACAAAGGTTACTGGTTGACAAGGCGTTTGATGCCTTGTTTGAGGATGGGGACGTTGAAGTTGATGAGAAGACCCAGCCAGAGTTTTTTGAGTTTGAGATAGGTGAGTAATTGGGCATCGTGGATGGGTTGGAGGCTTTCGACGGTTTTGAGTTCGACGATGACTAGGTCTTCAACCAGGAGATCTAAACGATAGCCGCAATCCAGATGGATGCCTTTATAAATGACGGGTTGGGGTACCTGACTCTGCACTCGCAACCCTTGTTGGGCTAGCTCATACTTCAGACACGCTTCATAGGCAGACTCCAACAACCCCGGCCCCAACTCTCGATGGACTGAGATCGCCGCCCCAATAATCACATTCGACAACCGATCCGCTTCTTCCTGCTTCATTCTTTGTGCCCTTTGTGCCTTCGTGGTTAGCCTTAATTAAGATGACTAGATTTGCTCTCGTACCCATTGACGAAATGACCTTAGCACCTTGTTTCTACCCAAAGTTTTGCTCTCTCTTAAATAGTGAGGAATCATTTGCTTCAGAGCTAAACCTGGGAAATTGGGGCTTTCCAGCACTTCCTGGTATGTCCCAAAGTTCAGGATGTTGATTTGCAGATTCCCCTGATCCAATCGCCAGAGTTCGGGCACCTGCAAAGCTTCATAAATGCTGGGATGCGTTCGAGAAGTGATATCAACCTCGATCGCCAGATCAGGCGGCGGATCGATCGTTAAATCGATTCGTTTCTTGCCACGAATCACCGCTTCATTCTGAATATAAAAACATTGATCAGGTTCTAATCCCTGAGTAGTCGGCTTTTTAAAGGTCGTTGACCCTAAACTACGAAACTCAATATCCAACTCTTCTAGCAATGCCTTGATCAAATCACCAATAATCTCCTTATCATCCTCATGCTCTGGTAGTGGCATCATAATCTCCAGCAACCCATTATCATAAGCCAAACGAGATCCGCGATGGTCTCCCAGTTCGTCCAGTATGATTTCAAATTCTTGCCAAGAGATATCCTGCAAAATGACTCGCTGACCGGCAGGAACATTGATTCGCCGTAATTCTAATAACATGGGTTGATGCCTCCGCCTCCTCCCGACTCATCCTTCGTGTCCTTTATGCCTTTGTGGTTTAAACAGTGAACCACGAAAACACAAAGTTCTTAGTGTCCTTTGTGCCTTTGTGGTTCATACCCTCGCTCCCATAACTCCCGCCACTCATAATTCACACTACTCGCCCCAAAATCTGGCTCCCGCTGAAACGGCTGCTGCACATACCGCACCACACAACCCTCTCCTGTTACAGCATAGCGACCTGAAGAGGTCTTGACCCTAAAGGCATCCCCCTCTGGGAAATTCTGATCCGCAGGAACCTGCACCAACGCCAAGATAAAATTGTCGGGTTTATTGAGCGCCGTCAGGATTTCATTTTTAGTGACGGTGACCGTTTCCGCCCCCTCAATCCGGCCCTTCACCTCGATAAATCGTAAGCCCTCACCCCCAACCCCTCTCCCAAGCTGGGCGAGGGGAGCAGAGGATTCAATGTCATAACCACACTTCTGATCGCTGACATCCCGTGGTTCATACCCCAACGCCCGTTCTGCGGCCATGACTGCATCCATTGCGGCTTGCTCAACCCGCTTTGTCTCCCTGGCAAAAGTGCTGGTCGTCGATTCCCGTTTGCCCTGTAGCCGTTGCCAAAGCCCGATCGGCACCACCAGCGCCCCACCCACCACCACCGGCGGTAGCGACGACAACTTCCGTTCCTGCGCCAACTCAGCCAACCGCCTTTGCAAGCGATCGGCCAACTCATCCGCCCGTTGCTGTGCCCGCGTCGAATTCAGCTTGGCATTGGGTTTACCCGCCTGCTCCTGCAAACGCAGATCCGCCGCCCGTTGATCCCAATAGTTAATTTCCTTCGTCAGCCGATCCTTCACCGCCCGTACCGTCTTATCAATGAGCGCCTCCTTCCGTTCCCGTACCTCCTGAAGATGCTGGGGGACGAGGTGGGTGATGGCATAGGTGGTAGCCTGGTCTTCTAGGTTTGAACCACGAAGACACAAAGAACACAAAGGATCAGCAAGGAGAACCTGTTCGTCTGGGGTCAGGGGACGATAATCCAGATACGGCGCATACCCCCCACTTCTGACCCTTATATCTTCGTGTCCTTCGTGCCTTTGTGGTTCCATCACCTCCACATACTGCATCCGCCGCGACACCACCCGCCGCCGCCCATCCCTATCCGTGCGGGCATCCTGAATCGAATGCTCCAAATACACCAGCGCTCGGACATCCTCACCGGGATCATTTTCATCGACGAGAACCGCCCCTTGGCGCAGCAGATCCCGGTGACGCTCCAACGTTAGGTCAATCGTGGCATCGAGGAGGGGATGACCAGGACAGACAAAATCAGCCAGCGGTTTGCCCGGAACACTGATCAGTTCCTTTTCAAAACAGATCCGCTCATACCGTTTTAAGATGGCTTCACCCACCCCAATCAGTCGGTCGCGATCGCGAATCACCGCCGGAACATGGGTAATTTCATAGCGTTTGGGTTCCCGCTGCCGAATCGTACCGCCCAATCGCTGAAAAGCTTCCAAGAAAAAGGATGCAATGAAATGGGGCTGGAGTTTTCGGGCTTCTGCTCGCTCCATCTCCTGGCGAATCTGCTGCACCTTCGTTACATCCATCGCATCCCGCGCCAGGGCGCGTTCTTCCAGCAACTCTCGCAACCGACTTTGGTCAAGGCGATCGCTCACCACCTGATCCAACTTTGCCCTCACCTCCGGTCGATCGCCATACCGAATCGCTTCAATCAGCAGTTCCCGCAATTCCTTACCCGCGATCGCCTTCCCCAGCACATCAAACACCTGCCCCCCCAACGCCCTTTGCTCAATCTCCAACTTCTTCAGCAGCGAAAGATAGACATCCCCCTCGCGGGTTTCCTCCGCCACCAAATTCCAAAGGTGACAAACCTCCGTCTGTCCAATCCGGTGAATCCGTCCAAACCGCTGCTCCAATCGATTCGGATTCCAGGGCAAATCATAATTCACCATCAAATGTGCCCGTTGCAAGTTAATCCCTTCCCCCGCCGCATCCGTCGCAATCAAGACTTGCACAGCCACATCCTGCTTAAAAGCCTCCTCCGCCTGCTTGCGCTCTTCCCGACCCATCCCCCCGTGGATCGTGACCACCGCCTCCGATCGCCCAATGAGGGTCGTAATTTGATTGACCAAATAGTTCAGAGTGTCCCGATGTTCGGTAAAAATCACTAGCTTAGGAGAGAGAAGTGAGAAGTGAGAAGCGAGAGTGCTTTCCTGTTTTTCTCTCTCCTCTTTTCTCTCTCCTAGTAACTCTCCTAGTAACAGCATTTGCAACAGCTTAGACAACTCCTCCCACTTGCGATCCTTGCCACTGCGTCGCACCCGTAAGGCGAGATTTTCCAGTTCACCGAGTCGCTGAATTTCAGCTTGGAGTTCGGCGATCGTTCGAGCCGCTGTGGCCTGGTCAACCACCTCTGTTTCCGTCGCTTCCCGCTCATCACTGGACAAATCCTCCAGATACTCATCCAAATCTTCCAGCAATAATTCAGACTTCAGACCGCTGGTTTTAGCATCAGATGAAGTCAATCCCAAATCTAAAATCTCAAATCTAAAATCTAAAATTTCCCCGCCTCGTTTCAACAGTTCCTCCTCTCGCAGCCGTTTCTGTAGCCGTTCCCGCCGTCGTCGCAGGGACTGGTAAATGGCTTCTGGCGAAGAGGCAAGGCGACGTTGCAAAATCGTCAAAGCAAAGCCAACGGTTCCCTTGCGGCCATCGTTAACCAAGGCTTCGGCTCGGTTAAATTCCTCCCGCACATAGTCCGTAACCTGCTTGTAAAGGACAGCCTCCAGATCAGACAAGACATACTTGACCGTATGCGCCCGCCGTTCCGGAAACAGCGGTTTGCCATCAAACTTCAGCAGATCTTCCTTGACCAGCCGCCGCATTAAATCCGACACATCACAGGTATGCACCCCATCCCGGAAGCGCCCCTCAAAGCGATCGCCATCCAACAGCGCCAGAAATAATTGAAAATCCTCTTCCTTGCCATTGTGGGGCGTTGCGGTCATCAGCAGGAAATGGCGGGTTAGCGTTGACAGCAGCTTACCGAGCTTATAGCGCTTAGTTTCCTTAATCTCACCCCCAAAAAATGAGGCCGACAGTTTGTGCGCCTCATCCACCACCACCAGATCCCAATCGGTTTGCCCTAGCTTGGCTTGCAGGTCTTCATTGCGACTGAGCTTGTCCAATCGCACGATGACCAGCGGCATTTCGGCCAAGGCATTCCCGGTCCGAGCCGCTTCGATCCGGTCATTTGTCAGAATCTCAAAGGGGAGATGAAACTTTTGCAATAGCTCATCCTGCCACTGCACGGCCAAACTGCCAGGGCAAACGATCAGGCACCGTTGTAAGTCTCCCCGAATCAGCAATTCCCGGATAAACAGTCCCGCCATGATGGTTTTTCCGGCTCCCGGATCATCCGCCAGCAGGAACCGCAGCGGTTGACGGGTCAGCATCTCGCTATACACCGCCGTGATCTGGTGGGGCAGGGGTTCCACCAACGACGTATGCACCGCTAACAATGGGTCGAATAAATAAGCCAGCCGAATGCGCTGCGCTTCAGACACTAGCCGCAACAATGCCCCATCGCCATCAAAGCAAAAGGGGTGTCCTTCGGTGACAATTTCCAAGCTGGGTTCGTCATCCCGCAACAGCAGTTGTGTGTATGGTTGTCCGTTGGCGTCCTTATAGGTCACCTCAACCACATCACTGCCGTGCCACTTCGCATCAATGACAGTAACGTTGTGATTGGGCAGAATGCCCTTAACGGCAGTACCACGTGTAAGATCTTCGAGCTTCGCCATAGCCTATCTATATTTCGGGAAGAGAAGTTCGGCCAGAGAATTACTCCGCTTGTCCCTATTTAAACCCAACGACTACGGTTGTTGGTGCAATGACGACATTCGCCTATTGCCTAGAATGACTATAAATTTCCTCACGAATCCTCCGCACGATCGCGGGTCCACTGGTACACGCAGTCGGTAAGCGAATGACCTTGCCACGCAATTGCCCCCTAGCTTCCAGATCATCCACAATTTGACTCATGGAGTGGCTCATATAGCCAGTTACAACTAGAACAAGATCGACCTTTTTAAGCTTTTCCTTGAAGATTTTGGTAGAAAGACGAGTATCTTTACTTAGCGAGCGAAAATCTTTGAGGTGGTTTTCCTGGTACAGGGTTGATGCAACGTATTCCATCATGTTCTGGTGCCCCCCGACGATCGCCACCCGCATATTAGAAAGATCAACCCTTCTAAAAGCATCTTCCTCTTCGTATTGAGCCAGACGCTCTTCCAGCGTTTCACGTATCCCTAGAATATGATCATATTCATATTGAAGTTGATATAATTTATTTTGAGTATCCCCTAGCTCAGCTTTTAAGTCTGCTTTTTCTCGTCCTTCCTGTTCGAGTAATTCAAAGGCTTGCTGTTCCAAGGAATCCCTATCGGCATTGGCTTTTTCCAAATCTGCTCTAAGCTGTTCTAGCTCCGCGATCGGCACCGAATCGCGAGGTTGACTGCTCAGTTGTTCTTGGAGTCTAATACTGAGTTCTTCTGCGGCCCGCTTCTCTTCAGCTAGTTGTGCTAGGTGACGTTCCAACGCTTCAGTCTGTTGTCTGGCTCGTTCCGCTTCTAGGCTAATTTCTGCTTTAATATCGTTGATGGTTTGTAGTTCGGCTTCTTTCTCCTGGATAATTTGCTGTAGTTGCTCGATCTCGATTTGAATCGTTTTAGGATCAATCTGTGGCGCAAGGATCTCATTTTGTAAAGAACCCAATTCTTGTTGCAGCGATCGCAGTTCTTGCTCCTGAGACTGTCCCTGGTTTTGGAGTTGATTAATCTCCCCTTGCAAAGCCTCCCCTTCTTGCCTCGCGGCTGCTAGCTGCTCCTCATACTGGGTTTTGAGTGCTTGGTTCAGCTTGAGTTGATCGCGCAGTTGGGTGCGCAGCCGCTGGGCTTCCTTGAGCAGGGATTGATGTTCCGCTAGGGCCTGATCCCGTTGGTGACGTTTCCGCTGTAAACTCCTTTCGGCATAGACCCACATCGCCAGACCAGCCAGGGAAAACATCAACAGCGATAGGGTGTAATAACGACCCACCGATCCCCAGGAACCGGCGTTACCCCGCAGCCAATTTATCTGATCTTGTAAAAATTTTGGGGGCTGATTCCGCACATAATAAACCCTGCCTATCAGCTTGCCCTGATTTTCCAAGCCAGACATCGTCGGTTGGGTTGCACGAGGTTGCTCAAATTGCCATTCTGGATAAATAGGGGCTGGATCGCGTAAAGCACTGAAGAGTGCGGTGTCTAAATCATTAGAATTTACCGTTCTCTGCCAGGGATAATAGGGCTTTGATTGAGCCAAAATACGCTGATTTACGCAGACTCTTTCCGTCGTTTGACAGTCGGTAACAACAATACCAAATAATCCATAATGACTATTGATAACCCGATCGATGGTCGCAAAATCTTTTCGTATCAGCGCTTCCGATAGGAGCTGCGGTAACGTATGGGTCAGGATATTAAAGTTGACCGTTTCCGCCCGCAGGACCGTCACGTGCCAGTAACTACGATAGTTAACCCAGTTGAGAACCGTCGCACAGGCCAGGGAGACCGAACTGATAACCAGTAACCGGAAGGTAGAGGTTAACCGCATCCGAGCCATCTCCTGTTGAGTAAGGGCAGCAATCCCCAGGGTGTTAACTAACCACGATCGCCTTAACCCGCCAGGGTTAACACCGTTGGCGTGGGGTGGGCGGCAGGTTCATAAAGTTGCATGACCGCCGTAATCGGAAGGCGCGACTGGGGTACCAAGGTTAGGGGAGACACATGACCGCGATCGAGGTGATCCGCAGCGGCACAGGCAATCATCGCCGCATTATCCGTACACAGCTTCATCGGTGGGAACAAGACCCGCAATCGGTGTTCAGCCGCAGCAGCCTGCAACTGTTGGCGAAGTCCCCGGTTGGCGGCTACCCCACCCCCAACCACGATCGTATCCAACCCGTAATCCCGCGCACAGGCGATCGCCCGCCGGGTTAAAGCCCGCGCCACTGTATATTGGAAACTCGCCGCTAGGTCCGCCACGGGGAAAACCGCCCGCGCCTGACGCACCTGGGTCACCAGCCGCCGCATCGCTGTTTTCAAACCGCTAAAGCTACAATCATAGGGATGGAACCCCCCTTGGGGTAAAGAAACTTTGCCTTCCGGCAAGGGAAACGCTTGGGGATCGCCCTCAGCCGCCAGCCGATCGATCAGCGGTCCGCCTGGATACCCCAGATCCAATAGCCGCGCTACCTTATCAAACGCTTCCCCCGCCGCATCATCACGGGTTTGACCCAACACGGCATACTGGCCACAGTCCTGCACCCGGATCAGACTCGTATGCCCGCCTGAAACCAACAGGCACAGGAACGGCGGCTGGAGGTCCGGTTCGCTCAGATAGGACGCATAGATATGCCCCTCCAAATGATGTACCCCCAGAAACGGCTTTTGATGCAGCATCGCCAGGGTTTTCGCCGCCGTCACCCCCACCAGCAACGCCCCCACTAACCCAGGAGCACAGGTGGCCGCAATGCCCGCGATCGCCGTCCAATCCAACTGTGCTTCTGCCAAGGCTTGGGCGATCGCCGGATTCACCCATTCCAAATGTTGTCGTGAGGCCACCTCCGGCACCACCCCCCCATACTGGCGATGCAGATCGACCTGCGAGGAAACAATACTACTTAGAACTTGACGATTCTTTACAATTGCGACCGCTGTTTCGTCACAACTTGTTTCAATTGCCAGGACAGTCCCCATTGGCTGGTAGTTTTCTGATATAGAAGTGCTAATAGCAGCTTAAACTGAGCGGGAGCGATTCAGGCAACTCCCAAAGGTGACGCTTTCGGGGTCCACTGTTGGCGCTCGATCGGTTTAAGTGACTGAGTCTCGATTAGTCTTGATGGGCGTTGCGTTTGCGCTGCGTCTGCATCAAAGCCTCCCCGCGAGAATCGAGATTTTGTTTTACCGAGGGGAAACCTGTAACCATAAGGAATTCGTTTCATGCGAAGACTATTTGCTCTTGTACTGGCAATCTTTCTGTGGGCTGCCGTTGTTCCCACTGCATCCGCTGATGTGGCTGGACTCGTTCCCTGTAGCGAGTCCTCTGCATTTTTACAACGGGCGAAGAATGCACGGCCAACGACTGCCGATCCGGACTCCGGCAAAAAGCGTTTTGAGCGTTACTCCGAAGCTCTCTGCGGCCCAGAAGGACTCCCCCATCTCATCGTAGATGGCCGTCTTAGCCGTGCTGGTGACTTTTTAATTCCCAGTGTTCTCTTCCTTTATATTGCAGGTTGGATTGGTTGGGTTGGTCGCGCCTATCTCCAGGCCGCGAAGAAATCGAGCAATCCCGAAGAGAAGGAAATCATCATCGATATTCCCTTGGCGGTTAGCCTGTCCTTGACCGGTTTCATCTGGCCCTTGGCAGCGCTCAAAGAATTCGCATCGGGCGAATTGATTGCCAAGGACGAAGAAGTTTCCGTGTCACCTCGCTAGTCCTCATTTCAGTCGCTAGGTGGCTGATGTTTCAGCCTATTAGCGATTTTGCGTGATGTAGACCCCTAAATGATTTGGAGTCATTTTTTATGCAACGATTTCTGGCCTCGGCTCCCGTGGTTACGGCCATTTGGCTAACAATCACGGCGGGAATTCTGATTGAGTTCAACCGGTTCTATCCCGACCTCCTCTTCCATCCCCTGCGTTGACCCTTAACCTGAGAGTGAATTAAGAACTATGACTGCAACTCGTCCACTCATCGGTCCTGCCAACGGGGACCCCCAAATCGGCAACCTGGAGACCCCGATCAACTCCTCCGGATTTAGCCGTGCGTTTATCAACAACCTCCCAGCCTACCGCAAGGGGTTGTCGCCTTTGGTGCGAGGCTTGGAAGTGGGGTTAGCCCACGGTTACTTTGTCATTGGCCCCTGGGTTGAGCTAGGTCCCCTGCGTGACTCGGATGCCGCTGCCCTAGGGGGTTTGGTTTCCGGCATTGCCCTGATCTTGTTGGCCTCCGCCTGTCTGGGTGCCCACGGTCTGGTTTCCTACAAGGGTGATGAGCCGTCTGACTCCCTCCATAGCTCACGGGGCTGGAGTGAATTTACCGGTGGCTTCTTTGTCGGTGGCATGGGGGGAGCCTTCGTGGCCTACTTCCTACTCACCAACTTCGATGGGATTGATGCCATCTTCCGGGGCCTGGTGAACTAAGGGCAACCATGTCTTGTCCTGAAGGCCATCCCTAGACTGTAACCAGACTTGTAAGGAGAGTTTGTCATGACTGGCGACTATGCAGCTTCGTTTCTGCCCTGGATTCTGATTCCGGTGGTTTGCTGGCTGATGCCAGCAGTGGTGATGGGCTTGCTGTTCATTCATATTGAAAGCGACGCCTAACCCTATCCCCAGGTCTTCCACCTGGGAAACCCTGTTCCTCGATGAATAAAGTCGTTGAGGCATCAGGAGGACTCGGAAGTTACGTTAAGCATTGTTTATGTATTGCTGCGATCGCGGTGACCCTGATTCAGTTGCCGCGATCTTGCTTTTGCTAGCCTAGGGAATTATTGGGACACGGTGTTCCTATTCAATTGAGCCAAGCTATGCGACTGTTGAACCCCCGATCGGTGCTGTGGGGATGCCTGGGATGTCTGGTGGGACTGGGCATCTTTTTGGCGAATAGCCCTGCCTCTCTGGCCTTAACGCCCCGGCACTATACGGACCTGGAATTTGCGCCCCTACCGACGATCCAGCGGCCCGATGCCACGCACTTCACCCTGGCCAATGGCCTTCGGGTCTATTTGATCGAATCCCGCGATCTGCCCTTGGTGAGTGGGCTAGCCCTGTTCCAAACCGGTGAACGCCAGGAACCCCGCGATCGCGTTGGCGTGGGGAACCTGACGGGCATTGTGCTGCGCACGGGGGGAACTCGCCACCACAGTGGGGATGCCATCAATGCCTTACTGGAACAGCGGGCCGCGACGATCGAAACCAGTATCAATACCGTTTCTGGGTCGGCCAGTTTTAGTGCCCTGAGTGAAGATTTACCGTGGGTCATGTCCTTGTTTGCGGAAATCCTACGGGAGCCGAGCTTCGCCCAGGACAAGATTGATTTTGCTAAGGCCCAGTTACGGGGCACGATCGCCCGTCGTAACGATACTCCCAGGGAGATCAGTCAACGGGAATTTAGCAAGCTGCTCTACGGGGCAGACAGTCCCTATGTGCGCACCCTGGAGTATGCCGATTTGGATCGCCTCCAACGCGAGGATTTAATCACCTTTTACCAACAGTCCTTCCGCCCGGAAAAAATGATCCTGGGGATCGTGGGTGACTTTGACACAGCCCAACTGCGATCGCTGCTAGAGCAGTCCTTTGGCACATGGCAAGGCGATCCCCAGGTTCCTCCCCTGCCGGAGCCACCGCCAGTCCACCCCACCGAGTCACCGGGGGTCTTTATCGTCGAGCAACCGCAACTCACCCAAAGTTTTGTCCAGATGGGGCATCTCGGTGGTCGCCTCGACAGCCCCGACTATCCAGCCCTGGATGTGTTGAATGGGGTCTTGAACGGCTTTGGGGGACGCCTGGGGAATGAGGTGCGATCGCGCCAGGGGCTAGCCTACTCCGTCTACG
>JBBILC010000147.1:1807-11519 GCA_037445115.1 Coleofasciculaceae cyanobacterium bin_20 | reverse complement strand
AGGAGAGAGCTGTTAGGGGTTAGGAGAGAGCTGTTAGGGTTTGTCCTCTTTCCTCTTTCCTCCATCCTCTTTCAAGCATTATCCAAAAGAAATAATCAAATAACCGTCTTGGAACTTGGCCCCCGCAACGGGACGACCACTTAACTCTGGCGGCAAGAAAACATTGTGGCGTTGATCCCCCGCCTCGATCGTGATTTCGGGACCGTACTGGGTGAGTTTGACCTGCTTCTTCTCAAACCCTGGCAGGAACAGGCTGACCTTCCGCTCGGCAATATCAATGCTCATGGGAGCCGGAACACTAGCCGGGTTGGCAAAGTCCGGTAGCGCCGCCAGCAGCGGTTGCCAGTCGTTCCCCTGGCGTTGAGGAACTTGACTCAAGGGAAGTGGGGCAAATTCGGGTTGGGTTGCGGCGGCCACGGGAATCCCTTGATTCAGGATCACCCCCCCCACGGTCAGGCCAATTTGCTGGGCACTGCCCCACAGATAACGGGCCATCACGATCGCGGCTGCATCTCCAGTCGTCACCAGGTAGGCAATCACCTGATGGGGATCAGCGAGGGCGGCTTTGCCGCGATCGAGGAGATCATTGACCTGGTTAGTCGGTTCGCCAAAGTTATCGCTCGAAAGCGTAATGTTGTGGAAAATGGCCGATGAGATCGGCTGGAGGAAAGGCGACAGTGCCCGTGCCAGATCGGAGTTGGTCACCACCTTGCGGAAGCGCCGCAGATACCAACTGAGGATCTCCGGCATCCCGAACATCCGCAGTGTCGTCAGATCCCCGGCCCCGTCATAAACGATCGTGTCATAACGTCCGGATTCCACATATTCCCGCAGCACATTCAGGGCCAACGCTTGGTCCATCCCCGGTAAAATCCCCAACTCCTGCCCAAACACCTCCTTAAAGAAGGGCGTGCGGACATGCTGGGCCTCCAGTCCTTTCATGGTTTCCCAACTTTGCTCCAGCAGATGGGTACTTTGAAATTGCACCACATCCAGGTGGTCCGTCAGGGCATGGGGATTGGGACCGTCGGGGATCGGCCCCAACAACAGGCGCAGGACTGGACTGGCATCTTGACTGACCAGCAACACCCGCTGGCCTTGGGCGGCCTGACGTTTGGCTGCCGCGATCGCCACAGTGGTACGCCCGGTGCCCCCTTTACCCAGGAATGTCAGGATTAAGGTCATGAGTGCTGGTGCCGTAACTTACGTGCGTTCAATACGTGCGTTCAATACGTGCGATACGCCAAGGACATCGCGAAGCTATGGGATCTGCCTGCGACCCTAGGCTCGTTCAACTTCGTCCTCAAAAAACCAGGTGGAGAAGCCACCCTCAAACTGGACGACGACGCCAACGCCACTCCCGTCTACCATCTTGTAGCCCTGGACGGTGCCCTTAGGGTTTTTCTTGATCCGAGCAACGACATCTGCCGAAATCCGATCTCTAACCCGGCGTACTTTTACGGTTTGTCCGATCTCCATCATGTTTTTAACTTGCTCAGCGTGGATAGGGGTTTGGAGGATTGTGGGAGTCTGGCCCAGCCAGCGGGCCGTTTCCCAAGGGTGGCTATGGGAAGAAGCCATTACAAAGTGTAACAGTTTCAGGATCGCCCGCGATCGGTCTGGGCAAATTTGCGCGATTCTCTGGTGGAGATGCTACGCGATCGCGATAGGAGGGAACCCGACGGGCGCGATATCCGGTGGATTGTAGGTTGGTGTCGAGTTTGCAAGACCCAACCTCTTCACTCATTCTGTTGGGTCGCACGGCGTTTGACCCAACCTACCCAATTAAGCCTGACGCTCCACTAGCCCAGCGAGGAAGGAGCCGCCCGATGCACCACCTGCTCCACCAGCCAGGGGGCCAGACGGTTGGCCCAAATGGCGAGACGGCTTTGCCAACCCACCGGGATCTCGGTGCGATCGCGCTTCAAGCCAGCGACCAGTGCTTTAGCCACCTGTTGCGGCGACATGGACACGACCCAGCGGAACCAGTGCAGATCCCGCACCATATCGGTATCCGTGAGGGAGGGTAGCAGGGCGGACACATGGACGTTGTAGGGGGCCAATTCCCCCCGGAGAGCTTGGGTAAAGCCGAGGATCGCGAACTTAGTCGCGGAATAGGTGGCCATTGTGGGTGCGGCCACTTTACCCATGAGGCTAGATACGTTGACAATATGCCCCTCCCGACGAGCGGCCATCCGGCGGGCCAGCAAGCGGGTAATGGTATAGAGACCCACGAGGTTAACAGCAATTTCCTCCTGGACCTGGGGCAGGCGCGTCTTGAGGAAACTGGATTGGTGAGCCACTCCAGCCGAATTAACCAGCAGGTGAATGGGGCCATAGTCCCGCCAAGCCCGCGAGATTGTGGTATGGGTTTCGATCGGTTGGGTGAGATCTAGCGGCAGGGCGATCGCATCTACCCCCAAGGCCGTGATTTCGGTGACCACATCCGCCAGCCGTTGGCCGTCCCGTGCGACCAAGAGTAAACGATGAACGCCTTGGCGGGCTAGTTCGAGGGCGATCGCCCGTCCAATGCCGCGTGAGGCTCCGGTCACCAGAGCCGTTTTACCTTGAAAATTCATACGCAACCTCCATTGCGAGGTCTGCCTACGCACCATATGCGTTCAATCTGGGTCGATCTCTCCGGTCATCCAGTCACCAGGGATCGGCACACCCAGGGGGCGTAGCCAGACAATTTCGGTGTTGGTTAGCAAAAAGTAAGTCGTGAATCGTGAATCGTGGGTAACGCTAACGGACTCAATCAATAGGCTAAATCCGTTGCCCCATCTGCAATCCAGTTAAGAACAGCAACTAAGAACAGTGACTAAGAACAGCGACTAAAAACAACTACCCAAGAAAAAAGAATCAGAAAAACTGCGTTTTGATTGGCCCGCTAGTCGTTAGCAGGCAAGTGGTCGTTAGCAGGCAAGTAACCTAAAAACAACCCCGCACTTCAATCGGTTATTCAGCAGCGAGTCATTCCACAAGACGGGGATTCGCGAAAGGGGTTGCACAGCCATACAGTAATTAGGAATCGTAGCAGTTAGTCTCATCGGGCTACCTCCTCCTAACGGGTGGTGTGTGAACCAGCAGATCAGGCTGCCAGGGCCAGGGTATGCACCTGATTCCGCATCAGGCAACCAGACATATTCGTTTGTGAGTGCATTGATCAATCACCTCACTGCGAGCAACAGTTGCCCAGTTCCGGGGCACCTATCTACCGACGTTAGCAGCCGGATTGCCGATCCGCAACATTTCTTAACGGGACTCACGCTTCTTTACATAAATTGATGGTTTTCTCAGAAAACAATTGGATTGTTATTGGGCTAAAATTTCAGTCAAATGCTTGCTTGAAAAGAGATTTAGCACGTTTAATGGGCTGTAGGGGGACTTAAATGGGGACCCGGTTTATGAGAAAAGCAAGGACGACTGAGCGTGGGTGAAGGGCAATCGCACCCCTGTGGGGGCCGTCAAAGGTCCGTTAATTTACGGATAGACGCGATCGGGACCTGGCCAGTCCTGCGTTAACAACCCCACGAGGGCAGGGTAGGGAATGAGCTAAGATCAGCCGTACAGCCGCGATCGATTGCTGGGCTGCGGCAATCGCAGTCGGAAGGCTTCTGACGCTTGGGCCGTGGGGCCTAGTGCAGCAGTCGGGTTGAGTGGAATAGATTCAGTGTGATTGGGTTCGAGACCATGCTAGAAACGCAAGATCTAAAACGTGAGATCGATTTGTTAACCGACCGCCTGGGCAAAGCCCAGGACTATCTTTGACCTGCCAGCGCTTCAGGCCAACATTCAAGATTTAGAACAAACCGCAGCCCAGCCCGACCTATGGGAAGATCAGGCCCGTGCCCAAGCGGTATTGCAAGAACTGAATGATCTCAAGGCCCATGTGCAGCGATCGCAGCAGTGGCAAACCACCCTAGACGATACAAGGGCCATCCTGGAACTGTTGGAGTTAGAAGTCGATGCAGCTTTGCTCCAGGAGGCCCAGACTAACCTTACCCATTTGAACCACCAACTCGATCAATGGGAATTGCAACAATTGTTGTCAGGTCCCTACGACCAAAGTGGGGCCACCCTCAGTATTAATGCAGGCGCGGGGGGCACCGATGCCCAGGATTGGGCGGAAATGCTGCTGCGGATGTATACCCGCTGGGCCGAAGACCAGGGCTACAAGGTCCACCTGTTGGAATACTCCGAGGGAGATGAAGCGGGGATCAAGTCGGCAACCCTGGAAATTGAGGGGCGCTATGCCTACGGTTACCTGAAATCCGAGAAGGGCACCCATCGCTTGGTACGGATCTCGCCATTCAATGCCAATGGTAAACGTCAAACCAGTTTTGCCGGGGTGGAAATTATGCCCATCCTCGATCATACGATCGCCCTAGACATTCCCGACAAGGACCTGGAAATTACCACCTCGCGATCGGGGGGCAAGGGCGGCCAAAACGTCAATAAGGTGGAAACGGCGGTGCGCATTGTCCATATCCCCACCGGGATCGCCGTGCGCTGTACCCAGGAGCGATCGCAACTGCAAAACAAGGAAAAGGCGATGGCCCTGCTCAAGGCCAAATTGCTGGTGATTGCCCAGGAGCAACACGCCCAAGCGATCGCCGACATCCGGGGCGACATGGTGGAAGCCGCCTGGGGGAACCAGATCCGTAACTATGTGTTCCATCCCTACCAATTGGTCAAGGATTTGCGCACCAATGTGGAAACGACCGCGATCGGGGAGGTCATGAACGGTGATCTGGCCGCTTTCATCCAAGCCTATCTGCGTCAGGAAAACCAGATCGTTGCGGCCCAACCCGTCAGTGTGTAGCGTAGAGAAACGGGGAAGGTTGACCAATGGTTGAGATACAGCAAATTGAAGCTCTAAGCCAACAAATCGCTGAGCAGTTTCAACCAATCCGGATTATTCTGTTTGGCTCCTATGCCAATGGACAGCCCACCGATGACTCTGATGTTGATTTGTTGGTAATGCTGCCGTTCAATGGCTATCCCTTCCGCAAGGCTTCTGAAATTCTCAGTGCGACTAATCCTGATTTTCCGGTTGACTTATTGGCGCGAACACCTGAACAGATTGAGCAGCGCTTAGCGATCGGGGATGGATTCATTCAGGAAATCCTAGGACAGGGTAAGGTCCTCCATGAAACCACTCACTGAAGAATAGGTCCATAAAGCTGAGGGTGACTTTACTTCCGCAGGCCGGGAACTCCAAGCCGAAACCAATCCTAATTTTGATGCTGCTTGCTTCCATGCCCAGCAATGTGTAGAAAAGTATTTCAAGGCGCGTCTGTGTGAAGCGGAGATCACCTTCAGCAAGACACACGATTTACGGATGCTGCTGAATACGTTATTACCCCTTGAGCCAGATTGGGAGCAATGGCGAGAGGGGCTGATCAACCTGACAACAGCCGCAGTTGAGGTGCGATATCCAGGGTTTTCCGCCAATCGGGAGATCGCTATTCTCTGTTCCCTGGCGCGATCGCTCGCAATGGTTGCTCAAAGGGCTGAGATCGCCCTGAAAGGGTAAGAAGAACGTTAATATCTTAATATTAAGAAGTATTAATCGAAGGCTTGTTGACCCGCTCTATGACCCAACCTGCTTCGTCTACTATCCCGTCCGCCGCAGACGGAATACCAGAGGCGGATCTACCCGCCTCCCAGGCAACCGCTGATCCGCAGGGTGATGTTCCAGCCGTTACACCGCCCACCGATAGCTATGTCAAGCTGGCGATGCGGAATATGGTGCGCAAGCGGGGGATGTCGCTGGTTCACTTTTCCCTGACCACGATCGGCCTGCTGGCTTTTCTGGTGGGTATCTCCTATCTCACCCGCTAAAGGTCTCAGCCCCCATGATTTCCGTTGAACTCCATCTCCAGGACTATTATTCCGAGCGGGAGGCCAGCCAATCCGCCCACGGGGAAGACATGGTGCGTTCGCGCAGCGTCGCCGTTGGAGAATTGACCAGTGGCTCGGCCACGGGGACACTGCCATACCCTAACCTGACCCCCGATCGCTGGCAAACCTGGTTTCAACAATGGCTCCAAGTCCTGCAACCGGCCCTCACTGCCCCCCTGGGCTATGAACTCGGCCTACGGCTGACGGATGATGCTGAAATCCGGCAACTCAACGCCGACTATCGCCAAAAAGACCAACCCACCGATGTCCTGGCCTTTGCGGCCCTGGAAGTGGACACGCCGGATATCCCCGATCGGGAAGAAGAACCCCTCTATCTGGGGGACCTGGTGATCTCGGTGGAAACAGCCCAACGGCAGGCCCAAACCGCTGGCCATGCCCTGACGATCGAACTGGCCTGGTTAGCCGCCCACGGGTTGCTGCATCTCCTCGGATGGGATCATCCCGACGATGAACAGTTGACCGCCATGCTGACCCAACAGGCCCAATTGTTAACGGCGATCGGGTTAGCAGCCCCGGCGATCGCGGGGGTAGTGCCTAATCCCACGTCCCCCTAGGCCGATACTGAGCCGTCAGGGGAGTGCCATACCTGCCCTGCGTTCTACCCGGTTTAGCGTTCATGTGGGGAGACCCCCTTGCTTGCATTTCTGGTTGAACCTGCTAATCTCACCAAAGAGAGAATCTATACGGTGACCTTGTTGGGCGATCGGGTCGTGCTGCCTGTCCCCAATATTCATCAATATTCATCCCCCCATGTTTGCCGCCCCCAGCCACTACCCCACCGCTGGCCCCCTTGCGTCACCCTTCCCCTTGAACGCTGCTGTGCATCCATTCGCTTACCGCTGTGCTGGATTTGATACCCATGACACAAAATCTTTCCACCAAGTCATCTGCCACCGCCAGTAGCCATCACAATCCTGGCGAGGAACTCAAACGGCAGTTTTCCTGGCAGGTGGCCTCCAATCTCTTCATTAGTTTCAAATATGCCTGGAACGGCGTGAGCTATGCTTTCCAAACCCAGCGGAACTTCCGAGTCCAGGTCATTATTGGCCTGCTGGCCCTATCCCTCGCGCTGTATCTGAACCTGAGTGCTATTGAACTGGTAATCCTATTCCTGACGATCGGGGCGGTGTTGACAATGGAGTTAATTAACACGGCCCTGGAGTCGGTCGTCGATCTGACAGTGAAGCAGACCTATCATGAATTAGCCAAAATTGCCAAGGACTGTGCGGCGGGTGCGGTGGTAATCTCGGCGATCGTCTCGATTTTGGTGGGCAGTGTGTTGTTATTGCCGCCATTAGTGGCGTTGGTGCAGGCGGGATGGTAGGGAAGGAGAGGAGGGAGAAGGGGGGAGTGAGAAAGTGGACGGCGGAGCGGTGGGCAAGGGATAGTGGGGAGTGAGGGTACGTCGAACTCATGCTCGAACTCATGCTTAAACTCGTGCTCAAAGGAGTCGCCTGCTTTGATTCTGGTGATTGATAATTACGACAGTTTCACCTACAACCTGGTGCAGTATCTGGGCGAACTGGGTCGTGAGTTGCCCGTGGCTGCCGAGGTGCCTGTGTTCCGCAATGACCAAATTTCCCTGGCTGAGATCCAGGCAATGCAGCCGGATGGAGTAGTGATTTCGCCCGGACCTGGGCGTCCGGAGGATGCGGGAATTTCCCTGGACTTGCTTAAGGAATTGGGGCCAACCCTACCAATTCTGGGGGTTTGTCTGGGCCATCAGAGTATTGGACAAGCCTTTGGGGGCAAGATTGTGTCGGCCCCCACCCTCATGCACGGAAAAACCTCGGATATTGCCCATGCGGATACGGGCGTCTTTAAGGGGCTACCCCAACCGTTTACGGCAACCCGGTATCATAGTCTGGTGATCGATCGCCCCAGTTGCCCGACTGAACTAGAGATTACGGCCTGGATTGAGGATGGCACCATTATGGGGGTACGCCACCGGACGTGGCCGCACCTGCAAGGGGTACAGTTCCACCCGGAAAGTATCCTGACCCAGGCGGGAAAATCTCTGTTACGCAACTTTTTGACGGCGATCGTAGACGCCCAATGGTAAGTCCCCCCTGATCAGCCCACTATGGCCAGCCCGCTATGGTCAGCCTGCTGGGATACCGCCTACCTGTGTTGTGTGTGAGGAACCTATGAGACGGAGACAATTACTGTATTATGCTGGGGCCAGCTTCTTCGCTACGTTGGGATCTGGCGTCCTGGCGCACCTACCGACAGCCCAAGCCCAAGACAATGGCCTGTCTATCCAATGGCTGGGGCATACCTGTTTTGTCTTTAAGGGGGGTGGCCAGCAGATTTTAGTCAATCCCTTTCGTCCGCTTGGCTGTACCCAGGGGTATCCGGCCCCTAAGATTACCGCAGACCTCGTGATGATTAGCAGTCGCTTGTTGGATGAGGGAGCGATCGATAACCTGGACCCTAATCAGCGCCTCTTGTTTGAACCAGGGGTCTACCAACTGGGCAATACCCAGATCCAGGGTATTCGGATGGAGCGGCGGTTGGCCAGTGGCCGCTGGTTTCCCAACAACATTGCTTGGCGGTGGCCCCAAGCGGGGATTAATATTCTGCACCTAGGAGGGGCCGCCACGCCCATTACCCTGGAACAACGAATTCTCATGGGGCAGCCGGATGTGTTGATTCTCCCTGTGGGCAATGGGGTCAAAGCCTACACCCCGGATCAGGCGGTCGCAGCGATTCAGGTCCTCAATCCCAAGCTGGTGATTCCGTGCCACTATCGCACGCCTGCCGCTGACGCGAATACCTGTGATCTGGTTGATCTCCAGGCTTTCCTGGATCTGGTGGCGGCCTCCCCAATTCGTCGCAGTAATAGCAACACCCTCGCCGTAACCCGTGCTAGTCTGCCAGCAACAGGACCTGTGATTCAAGTCCTTGGGAGTGCTTAATGGGTGGGGACAGGGCGAGTACCTGGACGATCGCCCTTCTATCTGCATTACCTGCTAAGGGATGCGCTCAGCCGGCAGCGTGTGGGTATTCTGCCATCGGCGATCGGGCAGCGTTAAGCTGAACTAAAAGTAAATGTACTTATCACTGCTATGCCGGCCAGGAAAGTTTTGGTCATCGACGATAGCACCATGATTCGGAGGATGGTTTCGGGCATTCTCTCAAAGCATTTTGAAGTCCTGGAGGCCAGTGATGGGGTAATGGGGTTGCAAATGGCCAAGCAACACCATCCGGATCTGATCTTGCTAGACTTTGTCATGCCTAAGATGGATGGCTACGACACCCTGCGCCATATGCGCCAGGAGGAATCTCTGCGGCGCACACCAGTCATTATTATGTCCGGCCTCAAGGAGCAAGTGACAGCCCGGATTCCAGAGCCATTTAAGGGCTTTGACTTTATCGAGAAACCTTTTGAAGCAGGACTCCTGCTCGATCGCATTCATCACTTGCTGCAACTATCCCCGCAACCAGAAGCTGTAGAGACCACCGAAGACGCCACTCAAAAACTGCTACTGGCCAAAATGACGAGTCTGGAAACCCTGTTAATCCAGGGAATGGAAAACCTCGTCCAACGCGAGGTCGTGACTCGCCTGTCTGTTTTAGGGAAGCGAATTCAGCAACAGGAAATCAAAACGGCCAGCCTGGAGGCGAAGGTCGAACACCTGACCAAGCAACTGGATCAACAGAATCGAATTCTGGCGGTGATTGCGAATGAGTTCAAACAGATGCGTGCCCTGCTGACCCATCGGACCAAGTCCTAACAGCCTGAGGGCATCTGGGGGCAAAACTAGGCGAGGGCAAAGGAGTG
>JBBILC010000147.1:0-1797 GCA_037445115.1 Coleofasciculaceae cyanobacterium bin_20 | reverse complement strand
ACCGCAACCGCAACTTTGGGTGGCATTGGGATTATGGAACCGGAACCCCCCCCCCATTAAGTCCTCGGTGTAGTCTAGAACGAGGCCCTGAATGTGTTTTTGGGTTTCCAGGTCAACTACGGTGAGAATTCCTTGGCATTCACCAACTTGATCCTGAATGTCCAGAGTTTCGTCAAACGAGAGGGCATAGTACAGTCCTGCACAGCCCCCCGCCGCCACCTTTAGGCGAAATCGGGCCTTCGGACTGGCCTGTTTTGCTTGTAAGCGCTTGAGTTCATTGGCGGCTGCGGGGGTAATTTGCATCATCGAGATTTGTGAGACTGCTGATTAGGCTGCTGGGAATCGCGGGCGTAGTCGTCGTCAAAGCGAACAATATCATCTTCGCCGAGATATTCCCCATTTTGCACCTCAATCAGAATCAAGGGAATCACACCAGGATTTTCCAGGCGGTGATGGGTGCAGGGGGGGACGTAGGTGGACTGGTTGCTGGAGAGGAGAACTTCCCGATCGCCACAGATCACCCGCGCCGTTCCCGACACCACGATCCAGTGTTCACTACGGTGGTGGTGCATTTGCAAACTGAGGCGATGACCGGGCTTCACTTCAATGCGCTTAATCTTGTACCCCCGGCCCTCTTCCAGAACCGTGAAGGACCCCCAGGGGCGCAACTCCGTGGCGGCGACGGGTTCCAGGTTCGGGGCCACGATCGGGCGGGAACTGGTATCTTGCAGTTGAACCATGAGTACTGTTCCTCAAAATCCTCAAAATCTTCAAAGTAAGTCATTCAACGCGATTGACGCTTCCCAACGAGGGGAGATGGCCTAACTGACTAGGGGGAATGCCACCATTATGGTTGGGGTCGCAGAAAAAGGCCAATGCCGTTATGGACACGGGCAGCGGTGCGGGGTGGGCGATCGAGCAGTTGGCCCCCCAGGTAGAGGCTGGTCGAACTGCCGCCATCCAGATTCAAGGCATCGACACACCCCAGAGCTGACACCAGTTGCGCCGCTTCCAGCAGGCTGGGTCCCCGTCCCCCGACGCGGGCATGGATGGCGGCTATTTGGAGGGTACCCGTGGCGGTGCGACAAATGACACTGCGAGGGGCTAATTGTTGAGTAAAGGCATCGCTAAAGCCTTCCCCTTTGGCATCAAGAACAATCTGGCGGTTTTGGAGCAACAGGGGACCCGCCCCTAGGATGTGGGGATAGGGGTCAAAATTAGCGGGGCTGGTGGCCTGGGCGACCTCGACCCGCGACCCAACGGGCAAACTGGGCAGGATCGATGCCTGCGATCGCACCACCAGTAGGTAACCATCGCTGGGGATGGGGAAGGCCATTTGGCCCTGGGGACCGCCGGATTTCTGATCCATGATTTGGGATTGGCGCACGGTCAGGATGGCCTCGTTATCCGTGAGGGTGCTGTAGCTGCTACCCCAGGTGGGGGTATAGCGGGAGATCCCAGCGCGAACGTAACCGCTGTTCAGAACTTGCAAGGGCAAACGATTCCCGGTGGCTGTAACCAGGGTCTCTTGCAGGGTAAGGCGACCAAAGAGGGTTTCGCCCCGATCGTTCCAGGCGATCGCGCCCCGATTCAGAATCGGTCCCGATAGCCAGCGGCCCTCGTGCCGGATTGCGCCTAGGGGCAGTTGGTTATTGCGGTTAAAAAAGCCGCCATTGATCGCTGCTAGGGCCTGGTTCCGTTCCGCCATGCGGAGGAGGGGATCGATCCCGGCCATCATTTGGGGGGAACTCCAGATCGGACGGAGCGATAGGGCTTGGGGTGGCTCCAGGGTTAACC
>JBBILC010000146.1:0-11524 GCA_037445115.1 Coleofasciculaceae cyanobacterium bin_20 | reverse complement strand
GTGCCAAAAATTGCGATACCGCGACCCGATCGTCGTCAGCGATTCCGGTAACGCCTGCGTCGTCAACACCACCTGACTACCACAGACCGGCCCCGCCAAAAGCTGTTGCAGCCAATCCTCCCACAGCGGATCAGCAAACCCATGCCAGCCCTGCACCTCATCCCCCACCAGCAACCGCTCCAGCGAATCAATCTGCACCCGCCACGCCCCCGATCGCAGCTTCTCCAGCAACCGTTGCGCCAACTGCCGGGGGTCCTGTTGATCCGCCAAACTCGGCACCTCCCCCAACTCCCGCAACAACGCCGCCCCGCCGCTATAAAAATCCGACCCCAACCCGCGATCGTCCAGATTCAGCCGACAATACCGCCGCCCATCCGCCAACCCCGCCACCAAACATTCCACCAACGCCGTCTTGCCAATCCCCGTCATCCCCACCACTGCCAACACCCGACAGTCCCGCGCCACCGCGTCCGCCAACGTCGCTAATTCTTCATCCCGCCCCACCCACGTCACCGGGTTATAGGCCGAAAATGGTACCGGGGGAGGATCGGCTGGTGAGATTTCTGGGGAAACCGACTGCGATCGTCGTTCCAACGCCGCCCGGAAATTTTTCTTACTAACCCTTTCCCCTAACGCCTGCGACAGTAATTGCCACAACGCCGCCCCCTCATTCTTAATATGCTGGCGATCGTAGCCATCCATTTGCTCATAGGTTTTCCCCGCCAGCGACTCCCGCAGAATCATCTGCTGAATATCCGTCAGGTGTTGGCCATGATCCGCAAACAGCGCCGCATCCGCAATCCGTACCGCTGCATCCGCATCCATACGTCATCCCCTGACACTGGCCTGGGCGGGTTCATCTCTGCGATCGGTTTGCTGGCAATATGGCCGTACAACCCGCCCCTACCGATCCTGGCCTTAATTTTAACCTGACTTTTTCGGACTTTTGGGTCTCACTTTTTCGGACCCCAAATCCCTGAATTTAGCGTAACGACAAGCCTTGCCACGATCGGCACAATCAAAGTGTTCAGCGAAATTAACGCAAAGAGAAACCTAACATGACTGAACCCCATGCCCAAAACCAACCCGCCATCAGCAACCAGCCCGCTGCCCCCATCCACCCGATCGATCCCCAGAGCCTCATCGTCCGCGAAACCACCACCAGCGTGATCCTCGCGATCGCGGTTCTGATTTGCCTGCTCCTGAGCCACATGACCGTTCTTCTACACGTCAGCAAAAAATAGGCTGGATTAACCGCTTACTTATCCCTGGGTAGGCCATTGCGTCGGTCAGGCACTAGACTTGGGGAGCAAAATTTGCCCCCCGATAGGTCGAGTCTATTGACGAATTCAACATCTCTCGACATCTAAAGGAGTTCAACCGACCCGCGTCTAGAACATCACCCGCTTTAGTTTAGGATCAGTCTGTAGGTTGCCTGAACATCACCGTTCTAGGCAGTCCTACCAATTCAAAGTCAAGCGATCGCGCCCACGACCAAATCCAACGTAATTACCAACGGCTCCCTCCGAATCACCCCACCCGCCTTACAATGACCCTATGTATCATCCAATCTGGCCCGGAAAACCCTACCCCCTAGGAGCCTCCTGGGATGGGAAAGGCACTAACTTCGCCCTGTTCTCCGAAAATGCGGATGGGGTTGTCCTCTGTTTGTTTGACGCGCAGGGACGCGAAACCCGTGTACCCCTAACGGAGTGCAACAACTTCACCTGGCATGGCTACGTTCCCGGTGTGGGACCCGGTCAACGCTATGGCTACCGCGTTTATGGCCCCTATGAGCCGGAAGAAGGCCATCGCTTTAATCACAACAAGCTATTGATTGATCCCTATGCCAAGGCCCTGGATGGCGATCTAGGACACGGGCCAGAACTGTTCGGCTACCTCTGGGATGACGACCCCGATACGGATCTTACCTTTTCCGAAGCGGATGATGCCCACCTGGTTCCCAAGGGCATTGTGATTGATGAAGGCTTTGACTGGCAGGGCGATCGCCGTCTTCAGATTCCCTGGCACGAAACCGTGATCTACGAAACCCACGTGCGGGGCTTCACCAAACTCCACCCCGATATTCCTAAACACCTGCGGGGAACCTACGCTGGCCTAGCCCACCCTGCGGCTATTTCCCATCTACAATCCCTGGGGATTACCGCGATCGAACTTCTCCCCGTTCACCACTTCCTCGCCTATCCCGGCCATCTCCTCAGCAAGGGCCTGAGTAGCTACTGGGGGTATGATTCCCTCAACTACATGTCCCCCTATTCCGGCTACAGTTCCAGCGGGTGCCAGGGGCAGCAGGTCGTTGAATTTAAGCAAATGGTGAAGGCACTCCACCAGGCGGGCATTGAGGTGATCCTGGATGTGGTCTACAACCATACGGGCGAAGGCAATCATCTGGGTCCGACGTTCTCCTTCCGGGGCATTGACAACGCTACCTACTACCGCCTCGTCGAAGATGACTTGCGCTACTACATGGACTTCACCGGCTGCGGTAACTCCCTGAACGTGCGCCATCCCCAGATCCTCAAGATGATCATGGATAGCCTGCGCTATTGGGTGCTGGAGATGCACGTCGATGGCTTCCGCTTTGATTTGGCCTCCGCCCTCGCACGGGAACTGTACGAAGTCGATAGTCTGGCGGCTTTTTTCGACATTGTGCATCAGGACCCTGTCATTTCCAATGTCAAGTTGATCGCCGAACCGTGGGATGTAGGTGAAGGCGGCTATCAGGTAGGGAATTTTCCCCCCTTGTGGTCGGAGTGGAATGGGCGCTATCGGGATACGGTGCGCGACTTCTGGCGGGGGGAAGATCAAACCCTAGCGGAGTTTGCCTATCGCTTTACGGGTAGCTCTGACCTTTACCAGAGCAATGGCCGCAGCCCCAGCGCCAGCATTAACTTCATCACCGCCCACGATGGGTTCACGCTCAGTGATCTCGTCAGCTACAACGAAAAGCACAATGAAGCCAACGGGGAAGAAAACCTGGATGGCGAAAGCTATAACCGCTCCTGGAACTGCGGGGAAGAAGAAATTGATGAAGGGGAAACCGATAATCCCGATGTTCTGAAACTCCGTCGTCGCCAACAGCGTAATTTCCTGGTGACCCTGCTCTTCTCCCAGGGGGTGCCCATGATCCTCGGCGGGGATGAAATGGGCCGAACCCAGCAGGGGAATAACAACGCCTACTGTCAGGACAACGAAATTTCCTGGCTGAATTGGGACCTCAAGGATGAGAGTGTTAGCCTGTTGGACTTTACGCGCCAATTAGTGTTCTTCCGGCGACAGCATCCGGTCTTCCGGCAGCGCAAGTGGTTCCAGGGACGGGCGATCCACGGGACGGGCGTTGAAGACATTGCCTGGTTTAACCCCAACGGGGATGAAATGACCGAGGAGCAGTGGCAGATTGGCTTTGCACGGGCGATCGGGATTTTCCTCAACGGCGAAGAAATTGCCGCACCCGGTCCCCAGGGCGAACGGGTTATTGATGAGAACTTTTACATCTGCTTCAATGCCCACTACGAGGCGATCGACTTTACCCTGCCACCCCTGCTTCAGGGGCGCGAATGGGTGATTCAGATCGATACGAATTTGGCCCATTTCCCCCAAGTGGGGCGTCACTATCGGGAAGATAAGCCGATTCCCGTTGGGGAGCGATCGATCGTGATCCTACGTCAGGTCCACCAATCCCGCTAACGGAAGGAGAGAGGGTATAGGCGAGAGGAGAGAGGGTATAGGCGAGAGACTCTGTTCTCTGTCCTCTGTCCTCTTCTGTCCACTAGAACCGGATTCTTGTATGGAATTAGTCTCTGTTATTATCCCGGCGTATCGGGCACAAGCTACCATTCAACGCGCCGTTAATAGTCTCCTGGCCCAAACCTATCCCCATTGGGAAGCGCTGATTATTGCCGATGATGGTGCTGATTATCGAGAAATACTCGATCCGTGTTCGCGCAACATCTCCACTGGAGAATCGGCCCAGGACATTCGCATTCGCTATCTATCAACCCAGCAAGTGGGGGCGGGTTCCTCGCGGGCACGGAATGTGGGCCTGAGTCAAGTACAGGGCCAAATTGTAGCTTTTTTAGATGCCGATGATGAGTTTTTGCCCGACAAACTCGCCACTGTTGTCCCCCTAGTTCAGCAGCATAAATTAGTTTCCTGCGCGGTTGAAATCTGTACCGCTAGCGGGGAAACGCTCCGGGTGGTGGGTCAAAATACGACGCCTGATCTAGTCAGCACGGCCCAGTTTTTTGAGATCAACTTCTCGACAAATAGCATGGTGGTATTAGATCGATCGGTCATTACCTGTACCTTCGATGAAACCCACCGGTTCTCCGATGATCTTGAATTTATGTTCCAATGCTTTGCCTTTGTTGATCGGTTCTATCATGTCCCCACGGTATTGCATAAATACTACAAACAGCCCCAGTCGGTGACAGGTAGCATCAATTCGAGTAATAATGGCAGCAACTTTAATGTGGATTGTATCCGTTTCAAGGAAAAGTTAATGACTCGACTCCAAGCGGGATATTATACTTTTGCTGATCCGGCAACCCAAGCGCATTTGCTCGACTTCTTAAACCTCTCAATGCAAGCGGAACTTCTGCTGGAGGAACGACTGACAACTCAACCCAATGCTCTTTTTGAAGAGACGATCGCAACACTCATCACCCAACGACAAATGCAACCTTTGTAGTGCTGCCTCTAGCCTGAAACGACTAAACTCGCTACTACTAACGACGCAAAATTTTATGTTTATTGTACTAGGAGGTGAACACCACTACAGCACTTCCATATTTAGTGAGGTACAGACAAGGGGCTTAAGCCCCTTGTTTACAAGGCTTGACAGTACTTCATTAGGGAGGGAACGGCTGTATCATTATTGCAAGGTTCGGTCATCACCTGACAGGCCATCTAAAACAGCCGCAGCGCAAGTTGGAATTAAGCAGCATGAGTCAGTTTGAATATAGCTTACCGGGATTAAGGGGCAAGGTTGCGATCGTGACGGGGCATAAAAGTGGCATTGGGGCTGCAACCTATTCCCTATTGGAACAATTGGGCGTCACCGTCATTGGCTTTGATTTACCGGAATATGACCTAAGCAAAGGTGACAAAATTGCAGGCTATGTCAACACGGTCATCCAGAGCTATGGCGATATTGACATTCTGATTAATAACGCGGGGATTACCCAAAATGGGACGATCCTGGAAACCTCATCAGACGATCTCGATCGCGTCCTAGCGATTAATTTCAAAGCCCCCTTCCTCCTAATGCAGGCCGTGATTCCTGCCATGCTCAAGCGGGGGAAGGGCGCGATCGTGAATAACGCCAGTGATCAGGCCCTGATTGGGAAAAAATATGCCGCAATCTATGGGGCCAGCAAGGCCGCGATCGCCCAACTGACGAAAAGTGCCGCCCTGGATTGGGGACCCCACAATATTCGGGTTAACTGTATTGCTCCCGGTAGCACGGATACTCCCATGCTTGAATTTGTGTTTCAGGATTTAGCCCAACGCTATTATCCCCAAAGTACGGCCACGGAAATGCTCAATGCTTGTCGTACCGCGATCCCCTTGCAGCGGTTGGCCCAGCCGACAGAGATTGCCTGGACGATCGCCTTCCTGGCCAGTGATGCCGCGTCCTATATTACAGGGACCATCATTCCGGTTGACGGGGGAGGCGTTGCCCAATGATGATGAACGCCAGTACCCACCCCAATCCCAAAGTAGCGATCGTCACGGGCGGTTCCAGGGGCATTGGCGCCGCGATCGTCCAAGCCTTAAAACACGATGATTGGCAGGTCGCCGCGATCGCCACTTCCCAAGAACGATTGCACGCCTCACCCGCCGACCTCAAACTGGTGTGCGATGTTACCGATCTGGCCCAGGTCAAAGCCACCCTCCAAACCATTATGGCAACCTACGGTCAGGTGAATGCCTTGATCAATAGCGCCGGGATTGCGGGCAGTAATTCGCTAGAACCCGATAGTGATGACGATCGGTGGCACGCCATTGTCAATGTGAACCTGCATGGGACCTATTACCTGTGTAAATATGCGCTACCCTATCTGGTGGATGGCAGCCAAATTGTCAATATTGCGTCGGTATTAGGCTTAAAGGCTGTCCCCGACCAAACCGCCTATTGCGCCGCTAAACACGCCGTCGTCGGTTTCACCAAAAGCTTGGCCCTCTATACCGCACCGCGCCGGATTACGGTTAATGCCCTTTGCCCCGGCTGGGTACAAACCGATATGGCCGAGGCCCGCTTCATTGAGTTGGGGCTGACCACCGTCGATGTGACGAAGGATATCCCCCTAGGACGCATTGTGCAACCCCGTGAGGTGGCCGCGCTGGTCATGTTCTTGCTAAGTGAGGCAGCGACTAACATTACCGGCCAAACCCTTGTGATCGATGCGGGGGCAACCCTTTAAACGTACCGAAGCCAAGCGATGGCTCACTACGCGTCATCAGGAGAATTATCCTGCGATCTTCGTCGCGCAATTTCCCGCTGCAACTCCTCAATTTGTCGCCGTAAGGCGTCTGCTTCGCTGGCGGGACGGGCTTCTGTGTTCACGGCTCCCTCCGCACTGGCTTGGGCATAGTCACCCGCTCGGATGCGGCGGTATTCGGCTGAGTTGGCCCACTCCTGCAAATAACGCACCCGCTCCACCGTAAAGGGGTGGGTCAGGAAGGTGCCCTGGGCGACATTGTTGTACAGCAGGAATTTATAGACTTGGTTAAGGCTATCGTTATCCAACGCCTGGTAGCGATCGGCTTGGCGCAGAAATTCCTCCAAACTGCACTCGTTTAAGCGACGAGCACTGCCCCCCGCCAGCTTCATCATGGTTTTGAACACCAGGGGCAGATCATCGGTGACCAAAAGGGCTGCCCGATCGGCGGACAGTTCCGCCTTGCGTAACCACTCATAAAAGGCAAAGACCAACCCCCGGCTGATCAGGTTACTAATGCCAAAGGTCAAATCCCCAATAAAGAATGCCGCTTCCAACGCCCAGCGGGCCATTTGGTTGAGGGTCGTGTGGCCACACTTCACATGACCAAGTTCATGGGCGAACACCATGCGCAACTCAGCCTCATCCAGCAGATCTAAGACCCCCGTATTCAAAATGACCGATGGTTGCTCCTGCCCCAGGGCGTAGGCATTGGCCATTGGGTTCTGCATCACAAATAAGGCTGGTTCTGGCGTGATGTCTAAATCCTGCACACAGTCCCGAAACAGGCGATAGAGACTGGCATACTGACGTGGCCCCACCTGGATGCCGTTACCCATGAAATAGACATAGTTGGGGCGCTCCAGGAAAAACTCCATAAACTTGCGGGCGGCCACCTCAAACCCCGGTAAACTGCGCAGGGCTTGCTCGGCTTCACGATCGAGGGGATGGCGAAAGGCTTCGCTTGAAATTCCCGGATAACTTGGCATAACACTCCACTACTCCCCAGTCTCGACATCCAACAACACCTGCACCCACTCCGGGGGAGCCGGGATGGAACTGCCCAGGCGCTCTAGTAATAACCAGGCAGCCAGATGGACCACAAACAGGTAAATCACGCTGTTGATCAAGATGACGGCAACCGCGATCGCCTGGATCACCCACAGATCGGGTTGGGCCAATAACCCTAGCTTAGTAAAGATCCACTCCGCTAGGTTGGCGATTTGCACCATTGAGTAGGCCCAGAGATTATCCCCCAGCAAAATGGACACCAGCCAGATGCGGAAGAAAAACCCCACCGTATTCAACAGGGTCCCTAGGGCGATCGCGACCCACCAGTTCACCGCATTCCGCCAGAGCCAACCCAGCAACACCCCCAGCAACCCATAGGGGACAATAAACAAAATACTGCGCGTGGGTCCCATCAAGACCGACAAGAGCAACCCGGAAACCAACGTCGCCATCCAGGTCGCCCGCTGCCCCCAGCGCAGATAGACCAGGGTAATCGGTAGGGGGAAAAAAATTCGCAACAGGGGACCGATCGGAAAATAATAATTGACCAGCCAAATCAAACTGGCGGTACTGGCCAGAAAGGCTGTTTCCACCAAACTCAGGGGAGTTGGCATTCCCAGGTGGGGTTCCGCTAAGGCTGGCGGTGGCGTTGCTGAGGGGATCGCAGGGCCAGCATCCGGGGTAGGGGGATGATCGGCGGGTGGGCGATCACGCCGTTCGGGGGACGAAGACATGGCGTTCGGTCAAACGCTTAGGACAGTAACAGGCGATCGAGGGCATCGGTATCCGGAATACACAACACATCCCGTTCCCGTTGAATCAGTCCCTTCTTCTCGAGCTTACTGAGTACCCGCGTCACCGTTTCCCGTGCCAAGCCACTTAAACTACTCAACTCCCGGTGAGGCAGATTGGGGATCGTGACGCCTTTATCACTGGTTTGCCCCTGCCCATCAGCCAGAAACAGTAAAATATCCGCTACCCGTGAGGTACTGTCTGACTCTCGTAACCGCAGGCGACGGTTGACCTGCCGGAGGCGACGGGCCATCAGTTGCGCGAGCCGAATGGCCGCCAAGGGTTCGGTTTGTAGCATTTGCACGAAATCCTGGGCGGGAACATTGGCAATGACCGTCGGGGCCAGGGTAATCACATCCGTCGATCGCGGTACCGACTCCAGCGGTGCCATTTCACCGAAAATCTCCCCCTTGCCCAAAATATTCAGGGTGACCTCCTTGCCTTCCAGGTTATAGGTGCGAATCTTCACCCAGCCATCCAAAATGAAATAGACCGAACTGCCCCAGTCATTTTCCAACAGCAAAATTTGATTGGCAGGATGACTGCGCACGACGACATGGGCCGTCGCCTTATCGACAATCTCGGTGGGCAACCCCTGAAAGAAAGTCGAGTGACGAATTTGTTCTTCGTTAGCGCGATGACTGCGAGAGGCGTGCCGATCTTCCATCTGGCGTTATGTGCATTCAGGATGAGGTCTTGAGCAAGCGATGCGATCGCCGGTAGGTCATACCCAACCCGATACAGGGGTATCAAGTGGGTCAGTCAGCGAACACCAGTCTAACCCGAAATTAGGTCCAAGCACGTCAGGTCAGCAGAATCCTTAGCATGGCTTGACAATGGCAATAGAAAACTCTTTGGACGGAGTCAATACCGCCTTGGCCCGTATCCACCTCGTGCCCTCGGCCATCATGTCTTTAACTCACCAGCAACCAAACCCGCACCCGTTGTCCATCAGCCCATTGTCCGAGAGCAGCGTGACTCTAGACTGTTCTTAGCATACACTTTAAATTGCAGGGGATTAAAATTGCAGGCGATCGCCCAAAATTGCCGGAGATGCTCAGGTGACGGGTTACACGCTGTGGATCGGTGTTCCCTGCCACCCTAAGGATTAGCCAGTCCGGAAAAAACAGGTTGCTTCTAGCACAGTGACTTTTCTCGACAGAGGCTTTACCCTGAAATCACCCTGATTGAGCTGTTCTCTGTGGGAATGAAGGATTACGGATACGGAAGCGACCCTTACTCTTGAGCCGTCGAGAGCCTAGCGATCGGGCTGGGTACAACGATTCAGCCAAGGGGAAAACTGTCCGGTTGCTCAGCACTGTTCGGTTGCTCAGCTTCAATTGATCAGGAGATTCAGTTGCATCCACCCCACCCCAGTCTAGGCATTGTTCGGTTATCAAGGTTACACTCGTTCTCACCATCATTGGAGGGCATCCGTCAACAGCGTTGCTAGGCTTACGCCCAGCCCTTCCTTCCTAGCTTAGGATATCTAAATCTGGGAGCGAAACCGTCAGCCTAGGTTGTTTCTGATGCCATCCGCACGGGGTCCGCACGGGGGGTTACCACCTGCGCCGCGATCGGTCCCTTGGTCCCGTTGTATGCCCACTGGCTGTATTCCCATTGGAGATTTCAGAGGTTCTACCGTGACTCCTCAGCAGGCCCAAGCCCAGGCACTGATCCGTGAAATTGACAGTGTGCTTAACAAAGCCAGTCCTCGACTCCCCTGGGTCATGACGAATGAAGATGCCCAGCAACGTCAGCTACTGCACCAGTTGCGGACCTATTTGGCCAGTTCGATGCAACCGCAACCAGCGGCAGCCCCCCAGCGGGACCTAGGAACTGGGGATACGGCCCCCCTAACAACGGTTCCGTCGGGTCAATTAGATGCGATGCAACAAACCCTGCACGCCATGATGCAGGAAATGAACCACCTCCGCAGCACGGTTATCCAACCCCTGCAAGCAGACGTGGCTGGGTTGCAACAACAGCGGGAATTTCTGCGCCAAGAGGTAGAACACTTAGAGCGGCAGCGACAAGTCGCGATCGCTGTGCCGCCAGCCCCCCCTCCGGCTGCATTGAATCAGCAGGTTCTACACGACCTATTGCAACTATTGATGCAGCGACTTCAGGACAGCTTGAGCCAGCAAATTACGCAGCAGATTCAGCAATCGTTCCAACATCTCCAGGCGACGCTTGAGCCTGCCTACGATTTATCCCCGGCGGCCACGGGTATGCTGGCGGGATCAACGGCAACCCAGGTGCAAAACCTGGAGGCACTACAGGCTCGCTCCGATCAGATTTTGAGTACGATCGATACGACCCTGCGGGTTGTGTTTGAGTCGATGCAACGTAACCTGGAAAGCTACCAGGAGTCCCTCTCGCGGGGGTTAGAACGGATGCATGGGCTGGGGCAACAGAGCGAAGCCCAATTTGCAGCCCTGCTCAACCATTTGGCCCAGCGGTTGGGCCAGGAAGCCTCGACCTATCTGCAAGCGTCGCTACAAACCCAAGGGTTGATTACGCCAGAACGTCCCACGGACCAGGAGCCAGCCTTCGCAGCCAGTACACCTACCCCGCCGCCAGAAAGTAGTGTCGTGCCGTCAGCACAGCAGAGCGTAGCGGATGCCCTACCCTTTGCGGGAACTGAGTTAGGGACACCCGCCCCCCGCCCCGTTAGTGCTGCCTCGCGGCAGATCTCTCCCACGGGGACCCCACTGGCCCAGCGATCGGAAACCCTCCACCTGGAAGATCTCGATCTGTCCGATTTCAACCTGGATGCCCTGGATACGAGCCTGATTGATGCAGAAGGGACCGATGCTCTGGAGGCGCTCCTGCCCGCAAGTGAGGGGTCGGAAGCCTGGTTGACTGAGACGGATCGGGTGACGGAGGCTCGCCGTGAGCCACTGCCGTCCCCATCCGAGCTATCCACGTCCGCAGTGCCGATTGCCCCTGCCGTAACTGGCCCAGCGGCAGCAGATGCCACCGAAACCCTGGACTTCCTCAGTCAACTGGCCGAAGCCTTTGATGCCCCCCCGCTTGCCAGCCAGGATGCGCCATCTACCCCCCCGCCCCCCTCTAGTTGGACAGCGGGCAGTACCACCGCCGAGCTACGCGAACTCTACCAGAGTCTCTTTGGCTCCGACGAGTTTGCTGGTACGACGCCAACCGCCAGCCCGACGGCTCGGGAAATCCCCGGCGAGGAGGAAGCCCTGGGTACACCTCCTGCGCCCCCCCGCGATCTCCCTCCCCCCCCAGGG
>JBBILC010000145.1:0-11616 GCA_037445115.1 Coleofasciculaceae cyanobacterium bin_20 | reverse complement strand
ACACGATTAGAGGCTATTTTTTAACACATTTCCTATCATTCAACACTTCTGGGATTGAAGTCCACACACCAAAACGCTTCTCTTCCATAACTTCATACATACTGGGATTGTGCATAATGCGTTCCTCAAACCAAGGAATCAGCCGAATTTCAATTCCATTACACCTTGTCCACCAATGAGCACCGTCTCTGCGGCGAACAACTTCTGTCCATCTGAATAAGCTATTTGGATTTCTGTTAATTGCTTGCAATGTTTTACGAAGAGTAGTAGTAGCAAGCCGTACTTCGCTATAGGCAGCTAGATAACCTAAAATAAGTGTTTTTAATTGCTGGTTATTAGCTGGGCACACTCCAAAACAGATGACTCGTTCATTCAACTTCTTGAGTGATAGTGTGAGCATCTGAAAACTGGGGATAATCTTCCGCTCAGGAACCCTTGTTTGGTTTAAGACTGGACAATAATGCTCAATATACTGACGCTCAAGCTCATTAAGCTCACTTTGAGTACAAGCAAGCCAAAACAACCGTACTTCACATCGTTTACTAACTGCCTCAAGTTGAGGGAAGCGATGATGATTTTGCCAACGATTTTTTAAATTGCTTGCTAAACCAACATAGAGAACTTGATCACGAGCGATCGCGAAGTAGATTGCAGAACACTCCGGCAATCTTTGCCTTTCTGATAATTTAAGATTCGGCAGAGTACTGAATTCTTGCAACACGGCTTTCATTAATTCATTGACTGATTACCCATATAGTTCCCGATCCATACGATCGATCTGACTTTCAGCATCCAACAATCAAACTTTCGGCTCCTGTCCCCACAGATAACATAAAGCAGCCCAACTATGTATTCAACGTCAGATCTGATGGATAAGCCCGGATATTGGGATCTTGTCATGCAGATTCGCGTGATAGCACCTAGGCTTGCGGTGTTATCTGTCGCTTTTAAATCATAACACCTAAGATTCTGTTGTTATCCGTCCATGAAAGACAATGTAGTCAAAACGACTACGCCTTACCGATCGCACTTTTCCCCCAACCCATCCTAGCGATCGCGGCCACGGTCACAGTCTTGAGTGCGATCGCACGTTTGGTCAGCGCTAGCAAGGAAGGAAAATACTGCTTTTCCTGTCGTCAACTTATCCAAGGCGATGGGCGATCGCACACTTACGACGAGCACGATCGCGGTTCATCACAGGGGCGATCGCGCCGCAAAGTTCTCTTCGGTTGACCAATAGCTAGCACCACAATAGTCTCCTAATACAGCACCCGCCGCAGATAACCTCCTGGCAGTCGGGTGCAAGCAGGTTGTTATGCTGGAGGCAACCGGTCGTGCAATTCTGGCTCAACATCAGCGACTTTAGCCAACACAGCTTCATATTTTCTTCGATCACCACGGCTTGCCCGCTCTTGCAAATACCCCTCAGTCGTTAATGCTGCAATTTTCTCAGCAACTGCCAGCGTAATAAACTGGTCTAACGAAATCCCATCCTGCTCGGCAAGTCTCTGTAGGCTTCTATACAAGGAGTCAGGTAGCTGGATGCTTAACGTGCTCATGACAGTGCTCCAATGGACTCTAGGAAGTTTGCTGGGGTAACGGCACTAACCCCAAACTGCTCAATGCCTGCAAAATCGCGGATGTTGTATGTCACTACGCTATCACACCCCGCCTTAACCGCCAGTTCCAGCACCATGTCATCTTTGGGATCGGGCAAGAAAGGTCGCCAGAGAAAGAATATTTGGTGATGGGTCGCGATCGCACAATGAAAATCAAGGAAATCTTGTACAGCTGAGGCATTAATGGCCAGATTTGGCAACTCTCGCAATAAAACCTCTTCATACTCCAAGACTAGCGGCACAGAAAGGTTGATCTTGAACTGTTCGCTACCAACCAACCCCAATAGACGAAAAGCGCTACCGTTTCTAGAACGTAGCCCAGCAACAATGACATTTGTGTCTATCACAATTTGGGGGATGGGCATTGGTAGCAGCACCAGAGGTGCTTATTAGAATCCCACCAATGGTACTGCCTAACTGGCATCCTAAAGGAGTGATTTTTATACCTAGGGAAATCCTACCCCTTATGAAGTATTCTATAAACATCGTTTAGGCACTGCTGCACTTCAAATTTGAACTGGCGGAAAATACTGGTTTTCCTGTCGTCAACCCAGGCCAAGGCGATGGGCGATCGCACGCTTACAACCAGCCCGATCGCGGTTCAGCACAGGAGCGATCGCGCCGCAAATGTCCTTTCGGTTGACCAATAGCTAGCACCACAATAGTCTCCTAATACAGGAGTATAACGGCTAAGTTGTGTGGCGGCTAGCATCCTGTGAATCCCCACTAATATCTCTCACCTGTCCGCTCCAACGTGTTGTTAGACCGGGCTTTCGTGACAAGGTTACGACTTCTCTACCGCTTTCCGCTTCCTTTTTGCGTAGGTCTGCGAAGATTGCATCAAGATCGTAGTTGAAAGACTTGGCATACTCTTCACGGATTCTGTGAATCTCTTCGACAATTTCATCTGTCCACATGGCCTAATCTCCCATTAGTTCGTTGGGTGTGCAAAGGATGGGCAGCACATAGCCAAAATCGAGACTAATCTCCGCCAACTTCCCCTGGATTTGAGCGTTAGCAATATGTTTACAATTCCACGTTAGCAGATAATCCATGCCGTGTATGGTAGCGGCGGCGATGTGAATCGCGTCTACCTTCGCCTTTGGAGGAAGGCTACTTCGAGCAAGAAATTGTGCTGCTAAATCCTGTACCGCTTGGTTCAGTGCTAGTAAGGGAAAATCACGCAGGATCTCCAGTCGTTGAGCGGCAATCTCCGCGTCACCCCGTGCTACCTCATCCAAAACAGCCTCCGAAGTGTAAAGGATGAAGGCATTTCGACGAGATTCCCACCAGTCTCTTGTGATTTCAATATTTGCAGCCAAGATCAGGTCTTTGGTTGATCTGGCTGTGAGATATCCCAAGATACTGGTCTCGATGTAGACAGTTTCACTCATATGGAATACTTTTAAGACCTTTCCATTTTACGCCCGTACAGCCCAGAGGCTATCTTGTACCGCCACGATCGATCGCTCACAGAATTTTAGAACAATCTGTAAATATTACTTTGGAACCCACATCCAACTATGCTTGCATTTGGGGCAGGTCAGATTCAACTGTCCTAAATAACTTGGGGCACATAGCTTTTGAGAGAAATTTGGGCAAGCAGTAACTACTTTTTCAGATTTCTCAGATTAAGTTATTTGGCTATCTGAAAGAACTTTCTCTACAAGTTTGTAGGCTTCACTAAGGGGTATATGACCGTTCTCTACAGCCTGTATCAATTGATGAGCATCATCAGGATTAATCAAGTTGTGCTTGAGTGGTTCTTTTAGAAACGAATAAAAGCTTGTCTTATCATGCTCATCAAAGTTAGATTGCCTTTCTTTAGCTTCAATGTCTTTTAACCTATCTTTATATTCATTTAATAGCTGTTTACGTTTACCTTCATTAAAACCACCGTCTTTGATTAATCTCGATACACCATATATTGCGGCTCCCCCAGCTACAGCAGCACCTGCAACAAGCGCAACTGGGGCAGCTACTACCATGCCAATACCTGTTACTGCTGTGATAATGGGTATGGAAGCCGTTGTTGTACCTAAAACTGCTGCTGCTGCTCCAGCTCCAACCGCCCCTAATGCAGTCACTCCGATATCAGCAAGAATTCCAACTCTATCACTTGGATTCTTTTCCAGTTTTTCAATTATGTCGATCAGTTTTTCTTTCGTAAGTTCTTGCTTTTCAGACATTGTTCAATCCTTTTCACTTCAGGTTGGAGATTAAGCAGTAACAATGTTCCGAAATATGGTGTTGAATACGTTCGCAAGCAGGGAGAAAAACTGTTGGGCAATTTCAAAAATGTCTTCGCCCACACCTTGAAATTGTTTATCTAGTCTATGCCCAACCACTGCACCAATCGTTGTAACAGTTATTCCTAATACTGTTGCAACTGGAGCTAAGAGTTGACCTAGGACTGGTATAGAAGTTATTAAGCCTGCAACAGCCGACCCAATTACAGCACCTATACCAGCAGCCACCACCAAAAACGGATGAGATTTGACAAACTCAAGAATTTTTAGGAGCACGATTTTTCCGACAGCAAAAACTTTACCTGCAATCTTTTTTGTAAAAGTAATTAGTTCATGCAATCGGCTGACAATTTCTTCGGGAAGCCTAAGCTCCTGAAGTTGGGCGTATAATTCACTACTTTTTATTGACTCGGCTTCTGCATTCCAAAGTGCAAGTTTTAAATTTGCTTGTGCTGTGAATAGATCTTGATTACTCATCACTAGTTCCTAGTACTGACTGCTACATAACTTGTCCTGCTTTAGTTTACCAAAAAATTCAGAGTAGATCGTAGGTGAAATTACGTAAACTTATGCAAACTACAAATTTAGTACGGCGCTCTTCCCCTCCAAGCAACAGTCTGCTAACCATACCGTAGCAGAGGTCCTTCACTTACTTGGGCATCGCTACCCACGGATACGCTTTACTTGTGCCTCAACCACGGATACGCTTTACTTGTGCCTCAACCGAGGTTTAGCTGTCTACTAAGTAATTCAATACAATCCAGGTTTCGGTCTGGCAATTATGGATAAGCCCGGATATTGGGATCTTGTCATGCAGATTCGCGTGATAGCACCTAGGCTTGCGGTGTTATCTGTCGCTTTTAAATCATAACACCTAAGATTCTGTTGTTATCCGTCCATGAAAGACAATGTAGTCAAAACGACTACGCCTTACCGATCGCACTTTTCCCCCAACCCATCCTAGCGATCGCGGCCACGGTCGCAGCCCTGAGTGCGATCGCACTTTTGACCAGCACTGGGAAGGAAGAAAAATACTGTTTTTCCTGTCGTCAACACGGTCTAATGTGGTGAGAGATCGCACACTTACGACTAGCCCGATCGCGGTTCATCACAGGGGAGATCGCGCCGCAAACGTCCTTTTGGTGATCAATAGCTAGACCACAATAGTCTCCTGATATAGCAGTATAACGTTCCGCTCTGGCTTTATCCAAATAAGCATTTGTCAGGAACTTTATGTGAAATAAAACACTCAAGGACTGAAATTTTGAACTACTTGTCTGAGCTGCTGCCACTCTGAAATCCAATATGAAACGTTCTCCGTTGAGTTTTCAATTCCTTTAACAATGCGCTCTCGAAAAACAAAAGGTTCTCCCAACCCCCAACCTGTTAATGCTGACCTCATTCCACAAAGTAAATCTTTGCCTGAGAAGAATGTCAGAAAGCTTTGAAACCTGACACCGCCAACACGACACATAGGCAGTAGTTGATCAAAGGAATTTAAAACATCATTTTCTCGAATGATTTGAGCTTGCTCATACTGACGAACAATATTTGTTATGCCAGTACGACAGTCTGACTCAGCTAAACGATCTGGAAATGGATGTTGACCTCCGATGTTTCCCCAACAGTTATTAAGTGGTAGAAGTTGTTGACGAGATAGAGATAATGCAACTCTAGCGGCGGTATAATCTGCAATATTTTTGGCTGATTCTTCAAGTGCAGCACGGTAGTCTTCAATAGGTGGTGCTTTTGAACCAAGTGCGCGTGATACAACTTCAGGATCAATTAAATAATTTTCAATCTCTTTTCTTTCCCAAGACCAACCCACCTGAATGTTCTGGCTATGAACTCTGGTCAACCAATTTCGAGGAGAATTGAGAGGTAATGATTCATCACTATCAAAATCTCTATCTTTAAGAGCAGCTACGATAGAACTCGGCAACAAATTTTCTTGCTTGATAAAAATAATCTGTCGATCAAGCCCGTATTTGCTTCCAGCAGGTCTAACAATGCATACTCCAGACAAGATATTTAATAAAACACGAATATCAGGGCTATTTTTCCCTCCTTCGCAGTAAAGAATATTTACAGACACAGAGAACCTCCCGGAAGGCGATAAGTCTCTTCTTCAGCAATTACATCATTGACAGACTCAGAATGAGTTGTAAATATGAATTGACAAGTAGGAGCGATTTTGGGAAGTTGATTAACTAAGAGTTGGGCGGCTGGTGGATGAAGGTTTAGATCAATCTCATCGACTAAAACAATTGAGTACGAAATTTGCTGTCTAACAATTTCATAGAGCATTGGGAAGACAGCTTGTTCTCCCGCCGACATCTCAACAATATCATACGTCCGATGCCCATCATACAGTGTGAAATACGTATTCATTTCCGTAGGCGAATCATTGCTAGGCTGATACTCAACTCCATTAAATGAACGTTCAGGGAAAACTTTAGTATAAAGAGCCTGTAATTGGCTAAGATAGTCATTAGAAGTTTTACTTTGTGGTGATCGTCTTCTTTGATCCCACTCAATTAAGTACTGACGCAAACGTCCTACACCTAGATCAAACGAAATTCCAGAAGCATGATCAATCTGTCCATCTCCACTACTTTTAGGAAGTGAATTAACGCCAAGGTTCCGAAACTGATCAAACCAGAAAATACCAGGGAGCTTAGAAAATTCAGAGCGAGCGGAAGGGTCGCTTTTCAGCAACAGTTGGGCATAATGACGACCTTGAAACTGATAATGTTCTTCAAGTTTATTTTTATCTCCAACTTTCCAGGATTCTCCGTTCAAAGTCAACTTAACTAAATGACTATTACCAGGTTCAACAAAATTTTGAGGGCGAAATTCGACTGGTTGTCTATCGTACCATCTTCTAGCTACTGACCGCGTTGCTTCCAGTTCCTCATCTTCAAATGATATTTCTAGTTCAATGTGTGGAGAACCTCCAACCCAAAATCGACCAGGCAAAAATCCTACCCAGTCAAATCCTGATACTTCTTGGATTTTTTTTGTGGCTAGAGCTAGTGGGAGAGCTATCGCTTGAAGCAGTGTTGTTTTACCTGTACCATTATCACCCAGAATAAGGAAGCGATTAGTAACCTCCTGAAGAGTTTTATTCTTGAAAGAAACCTCGAGATTGTCAAATCGTTTGAAATTTTGAACTGTAATAGATTCTATTTTCATAAAGCATCTGTGCCACAAGCATAGCTCTATCTAAGTTTTACACAAAATTGAGGCAATGGAAGATGAAACCACATCTGAGACAGCCTCTAATTCATTTCTTAATGCTAGACACATCTATAGGAACTTTTCATTACGACTACGCCTTGCCGATCGCACTTTTCCCCCAACCCATCCTAGCGATCGCGAACCTATTCTTGCTACCCTAGTTAACGCCTCTAGCCTGCCAGTGCGGTTTGTAACTGTTCCTGGGCCGATCGCAGTGCCGCTGGTAATTGACTCGCATCCCGTCCCCCCGCCTGGGCCAAATTCGGACGCCCGCCGCCGCCGCCGCCACAGAGCTTCGCGATCGCGCCAATAAACTTACCCGCCTGCACCCCCTTGGCTTGCACCTCCGGGCCAAAGGCTGCCACCAGCGATACTTTATCCGCCGCCAGGACCGAACCCAACACCACCGCTGATTGAGGACCGAGTTTTTGTTGCAGCCGTTCCGCTGCGGTTTTCAGCGCTTCCGCATCCACCCCATCCAGTTGCGTCACCAGGAGGTGGAAACTGCCCACGGTTTCTGCTTGGGTCACCAGACTGTCAGACTTCGCGATCGCCAGTTCCGCCTTCAATTGTTCCAGTTGCTTCTGAGTCGATTTCAACTCACTTTGCAAGCTGGAAACGCGATCGGGCAACTCCTCCGGCTTCGCCTTAAAGCGATCGCCCAATTCCCGTACAATGCGATCGCGCACGGTCAAGTAATCCAGCGCCGCCTGTCCCGCCACCGCTTCAATGCGCCGCACCCCCGAAGCAATCCCCGTTTCCGCAATGATTTTGAACAAGCCAATTTCCGCCGTATTGGCCACATGGGTACCGCCGCACAGTTCCATCGAGACACCGGGGTAATCCACCACCCGCACCTGGTCGCCGTACTTCTCACCAAACATGGCGATCGCCCCTTTTGCCTTCGCCGCTGCGATCGGCATCACGGCCACCGTGGCCGGGGTTGCTTCCGCAATCCAGGTATTCACCTGCGCTTCCACCTGTTCCAGTTCTTCCAGGGTGAGGGCACGGGGACAATTAAAATCAAACCGCAGGCGATCGAAGGCCACCAAAGATCCCGCTTGGGAAATCGCCGGATCGACAATCTTTTTCAGCGCCGCCTGCAACAGATGGGTCGCCGTATGATTCGCCTGGGCACGACGGCGGCAGGCCACATCAATTTGTGCCGTCACGCGATCGCCCACCCGCAAGGTTCCCGCCTCAACTTCACCGTAGTGGATGAAGAAATCCGACTCCTTCTGAACATCCGTAATCCGCACCCGCAGATCCCTACTCCCCTCGCCCGTTGGGAGAGGGGCCGGGGGTGAGGGCATACCCCCCTCGTCCGCTGGGAGAGGGGCCAGGGGTGAGGGAGCAGCCAGTAAATAGCCCCGATCGCCAATTTGTCCCCCCGATTCCGCATAGAACGGTGTTTCCCGCAGGACAATTTGAACTTTGCCGCTAGTGGCTTCCGGGACCTGTTTCCCATCCACTAAAACCGCTTCCACGACGGATTCAGCCGTTAGGTCCGTATAGCCCTGGAAAATGGTGGCGTGGATATGCTCAGCCAATTGATCCAGAGAACCCTGCACCGTGAGGTCGATCGTTTCATGGGCTTCCTGGGAGCGACGACGCTGTTCCTCCATTGCCACCTCAAAGCCAGCCACATCCACCGTTAGGCCCTGTTCTTCGGCAATTTCCTGGGTCAATTCCAGGGGGAAACCGTAGGTATCGTAGAGAACAAAAGCATCTTTCCCGGCAATTTGCCCCGGCTTTTTCCCTTTTTTCGGGGTTGCCTTGGTGATGATTTCTGTGAGTAGCTTTTCACCCCGTTCGAGGGTTTCCAGGAAGCGCGATTCCTCCCGGTGTAGCTCCGCCTGAATCACGGCTTGCCGCTCACGGGTCTGGGGATAAACGGCTTCTGCGAGTGCGATCGCCGTCGCCGCGACTTCCGCCGTAAATTCGCGATCGATACCAATCAACCGCCCATGCCGCACCACCCGCCGGATTAAGCGGCGCAACACATAGCCCCGTCCCATATTGGAAGCGGTCACCCCATCTGCCATCAGATGCACCACCGCCCGCACATGATCCCCAATCACCTTCAGAGAAACCTGGGTTTTCGCATCCGCTTGGGCGTAGTTAATCCCGGCAATTTCCGCTGCGGTTTTGATAATCGGTAGAATTAAATCCGTTTCGTAGTTATTGGGCACCTGTTGCAGAATTTGGGCCATGCGTTCTAGGCCCATGCCCGTGTCGATATTCTGGGCTTGTAACGGGGTTAAATGCCCTTCCGCATCGCGGTTATATTGCATGAACACCAGGTTATAAAATTCGATAAACCGGGTGTCATCTTCCAAATCGATCGTGGTATCGCCCCGTTCCGGGTGAAAGTCGTAATAAATCTCTGAGCAAGGGCCACAGGGACCCGTCGGACCCGATACCCAAAAATTATCGTCCTCACCCATGCGCTGGATGCGGTGTTCCGGGATGCCAATCTGGTCCCGCCAAATGGCAAAGGCTTCGTCATCCTCGCGGAAGACGCTGACCACCAAGCGTTCGGGGGGCAGGCCAAACACCTCGGTGGACAGTTCCCAGGCCCACGCGATCGCCTTCTCCTTGAAATAATCCCCAAAGCTAAAGTTGCCCAGCATCTCAAAAAACGTATGGTGCCGCGCCGTGCGTCCCACATTCTCAATATCATTCGTCCGGATACACTTTTGGGACGAAGTGGCACGGGGGAAGGGGGCTGGCCGCTGCCCCAGGAAAATCGGCTTAAAGGGCAACATCCCCGCGATCGTCAGCAACACGGTCGGATCTTCCGGCACCAGGGAGGCACTGGGGACGATCTGGTGGCCTCTGGTGGCATAGAAGTCGAGAAAGGTCTGCCGGATCTCGGCACCGCTACGATACTGGGGTGTGAAGGACATATAACTTAACAAGGGGCTGCTAAAACTATTGTGACATCCCGATCGCCGATCGTTCAGAAAATTCCCCGCTGGATTGTAGGCTGTTTCCTGACCGTTGCAGGGCATACTGTTGACAGTCAGCAAGTTCAGCCATCGCCCGTTCTCGTCAGCCCTACCAAGCACCGCATCAACCGTACTCCCATGATGCTGTCTAGGCTATTGGGGGGTAGCCATGCACCGATACCCAGAGGACTTTGCACCGATGCCTGTCCGTTGCCGCGTTATCGCGATCGTCCCAACCACTTTTGCAAGCGCAGGCTGTCATGATTTGTTGTCTTAATCCCTACTGTAGTGAACCGCTCAATCCGGACGATCAGGAGACTTGTTTGGCGTGCGGTCAGCCCTTGATACCGCTCCTGAAACAACGATTTAAGGTAATTGAACCGATCGGGCGGGGGGGATTTGGCAAAACCTATATTGCCGAAGATGTCGATAAGCTAAATGAACGCTGCATCCTCAAGCAACTGATTTATCGATCGCAGAGCGAAGAAGAAACGCAAAAGGTGCTGCAACTTTTTGCCCAGGAAGCCCGCCAACTGCAACAACTGGGTGAGCATCCCCAAATCCCCTCCCTATCCGCCTACTTTCGGGCTGGGGACTTTTTCTTCCTGGCCCAGCAATTGATCCAAGGCCAGGACTTGATGAAGGAATTTGAACAGGACGGTGTTTTCAGCGAAGCCAAGATCCGCGCCCTTCTGGAAGGTTTGCTACCCGTCCTGGCCTTTATCCATACCCAACGGGTCATTCATCGCGACATCAAGCCTGAAAATATCATGCGTCAGACCAGTACCGGGAAGTTGGTCCTGATCGATTTTGGGGTCGCAAAGGTTTTACCCACGGCAACAGCAACCCAAACGGGGACGATGATTGGTTCCCAGGGGTATGTGTCTCCAGAGCAGGTGCGGGGAAAGGTGAAACCCGCCAGCGATTTGTTTAGCTTGGGGGCAACGTGTTTTCATTTGCTGACGGGCATTAATCCCTCGGAGCTTTGGGTAGAGCGGGGTTATGCTTGGCTGGAGCAGTGGCAACAGTATTCGCCAGAGCCAATCAGCCCAGATCTGGCTTATGTGCTCGATCGCCTCCTGGTCAAAGATCTGCAACGCCGCTATCAAACTGCCGAAGCAGCCCTCCAAGATTTGCAGCATCCCCCTGGGCGATCGCCTGTGGCCCCGCCCCCTTTGCCCCGGTCCCAAACCGATCCCACCCTGCTCCTGCAAACCTCGCCGGCCTCACCTGCGGCCCCGTTGCGCTCTCGCCCACCCACAACCCGGACTAGCCCAACCCGGACTAGCCCAACCCGGCGTGATCAGCCCCGTCCAGTTGCCTCGGCTCCCCAGACTGCCCTAATGGTCGGGGTTGCCTTAGCGACGGTGACCTTACTCGGCATGGGCACCTTGATTCTGATGCAATTACGCCGTAGCCCGCCTACGCCCTCCCAGACCGTAGCCCCCATCCCCACCGCTACCGCTACTCCACCTACAGCGGTTAGCCCACCGCCGTCTCCCCCCCCTCTGCCCCAAGGACTTCCCTCTCCCCCGCTACCTTTACCCCCGCCGCTAC
>JBBILC010000144.1:0-11643 GCA_037445115.1 Coleofasciculaceae cyanobacterium bin_20 | reverse complement strand
GTTCAGAACCCTGACAGGCCAATGGGTTGGATGCTTAGGGGCAGCAGGTTTGGGAACGGTCAGCATTTGTTGTTTTTAATCATTGAGTGGATGGTTTCATGGGGGCGCTATGACCGAGCAACCAAGATATCAACAGGACCTGCGCTCAGTTGCTGAGCAAGATTTGCTGAGTGCGCTCTGGCAATCGGACGCCCAATGCTATCCCTGGGACCTAGTCCCAGATCTGGCATCCAGCTATTTCGACTTGCTAGAGGCTGAGGCCAATCTCGATGCCTGGGAACCCACACCCACCCAAAGCCAGAGCTTCTACAGCCATCTGGATCACCTGTGGTTGACGGTGACGGCGGGGGCAACCCCAGCCACAACCGCTACCAGCCTCCTCAGCCGTTTAAGCGATCGCTTCGCGGGCAAAATTCCCCCAGCATTGCTGACAACGATCGCCCAACGTGCCCAGCAAACCCTACAGGACACACTAGCAACGGGTGTTGCACCGGTCCAATCCCGGTTAGACCAATTGGTGTACTGCGTGCAGGCGCTATTACCTACCTGGGGCGAAGAGGATCTGCAAGTCCTGGCCCGACCCCTGGCCTATGCCATGCGGGGGGTTGACCAGCAATCCGCCACCGATCGCCTCCTGGAAACGGTACGCCCGATCGCGTGGGAAGCCCTCTCGGAAATTGAACAGGCCCGTCTCAGCCTGACCATTGCTGACTATGCGCTGAAAACCCTGGCCGTCACTACTATCACAGATGATGACGAATAGCGGGTTAGCCTGACGATTTTGCTGGCAGCAACAGCACCGTGCTACCAGCCGATCTCTTTCCCATTCCCCCCCATCCCCCAGCGGGTCTCCTCTATGCAACGGGCCATCGCCAGGGGGCTAGTCAAACACCATTCCTCGTGTCGAGGGCGCGACCAGCGCCCTTTTTGCTGTTTATGGAAACAGTTGGCAGGGGATACAGCCGTTCCCTCTTTAATGAAGGTACTGTCAAGCCTTGTAAACAAGGGGCTTAAGCCCCTTGCCTGTACCTCACCAAGCATGGAAGTGCTGTAGCAGTTTGCTACGATCAGGGCTGGCAGTTGTCACGATGGGCGTTACTAAAACCAATGGAGATTATTCCCGCGATCGACTTACTAGGGGGGAAATGTGTCCGGCTTTACCAGGGAGACTATGGTCAGGTCGAGCAATTTGGCGATGATCCGGCCCAAGTGGCAATGCAGTGGGTCGAGCAAGGGGCAACCCGGCTCCATGTGGTAGATCTAGACGGAGCCAAGGCCGGAGAACCGGTGAACCTAGCCGCGATCGCCGCCATTCTGGACCGTCTAGCAGATGCCCCAACCCCCGTGGCTGTGGAGGTGGGGGGGGGACTACGCACCCATGCCAGTATCCAGCAGGTGTTGGCCCTGGGGGTACAGTGGGCGATCCTGGGGACGGTGGCAGTTGAAAACCCAGCTTTAGTCACCGAACTGTGCCAAACCTTTCCCCAGCAGATCATCGTTGGGATTGATGCCCGCGATGGCCAAGTTGCCACACGGGGCTGGTTGGAAACGTCCACCGTTGCAGCCACAACCCTGGCTAGACAAATGGCAGCGATCGGGGTGGCGGCCATTATCTACACCGATATTCAGCGGGATGGCACCCTCCAAGGCCCCAACCTCACGGCCCTGCGGGAAATGGTGGATCAGTGTCCCATTCCTGTAATTGCCTCTGGTGGCATGAGTTCGGTGACGGATTTACTGAGTTTGTTGGGGCTTGAAGCCGCTGGTTTGACTGGTGCGATCGTGGGGCGGGCACTCTATACCGGGGATATTAGCCTCCACGAAGCCCTGCAAGCCGTGGGACCCGGTCGCCTCCAGGACCTCCCCCCCGATCTCGGCCAGTCGCGTTTTGCCTGATGATATTGGATGGCCCTCACCCCAACTCCTCGCCCTAAGGGAAAGGGGCTTCAAGCCTGCGCGTTCGCCTGACTCTCGCCCAGTTTGGGAGGGGGCTGGCATTCCCCTATGCCCACTCCTCCGCCTGTTGGCGTTCCGCCGCAATCAGCCGATCACGCAGGGCAGTCCAGTCGGTTTGGACAGCCGTCGTATCCTGGTGAAGCTGCCCGGACTGGAGGTAGAGAACCCGTGTACAGAACCGTTCGACCAGATCCAGTTGGTGGTTAACCATGAGCAGGGTGAGTTGGGCAGTTTGGCACAGATCTTGCAACCGTGACAGTAAAAATTCAGCCCGCCCCGCATCGAGGGAGGCCGTCGGTTCGTCCAGCAGCAGCACGGTTGTGATCGCCTGGGGATCGGGGGGTAAGGTAACCAGGGCACGGGCGATCGCGACTTGTTGACGCTGGCCCACCGATAGGCTGAGTTCCGTGCGATCGAGCCACTCAGAGGGTAGACGCAACTGTTCTTGCCAGTAGCTCACCTGCTGTTGCACCCTTGCGCGATTTAGGCCCCGCAGTTTGAGAGGATAGGCAAGGCTCTCAGCCACGGTCATCCCCAGCAGTTTAGACTCCTGCAGCACCAGGCTAACCTGACGGCGTAGCTGCAAAACCGGGATGTGCCGAAGCTCCTGTCCGTCTAGGCAGATGTGCCCCGCCGTCGGGTCGTTGAGGCGATTGAGCAAGCGCAGGAGGCTCGTCTTGCCTGCACCAGCAGGCCCCACAATCGCGACAAACTCACCGGGAGCGACATTGAAACTAATGTCCTGGAGCAAAGTGGCGCCATGCAGGGGATTACCCGCCGCCTGGGAGAGGCATTGGCTGACCTGGCTCAATTGCAGACGGGGAACAGAGGGAACAGGGAAATGGACCATAACAGCTTGCTTAGCTCCCTATGGCTGAGCGATCGGGGTAGTATTTGGGCAAAATGCCACTTACCAGTACCGCAACGACAGGTGATCATTGCTGGCGCAAACGTCAAGGAAAACCCTGACCGATATTCCAGTCATTATCCTTGAAGACGACGAACCAACCCACATCGCCCTACGCACGGCCCTACGATCGTAACCGGGCATTGAGGTCGCTAGTGAAGCTACAAATGGGGAAAACGGATTTGGTCTTGCTGGAACCGATCGATATCGATATTGATGTCGCCGTTATCGATGCCACCTTGCCCGATATGCCCCTGGCTGACTTTATCCCAAAAATGCAGGCTGTCCAGGTAGACTCCTACGTGCACCCTCCAAAACTGCTGGTTTTAGTCCCAGCCGAACTGGAAGCAGAGAAATCAAACATTCTCGCAGCAGGCGTGCAGGGCGTTTGCCGTAAAGATGCACCGATCGCCGAATTGGCAGACCCGCTCCGGAAAGTCCATGCTGCCTGAGCAATAAGGGAGAAGCCCAACCCTGATCCGTCGATCGTCATCGAGGTTAGCTTCTCCCCCAGTGATTCAATGAATTGGGTGAGGATTGCTATACCATAAACACTATGCCTGCGTGGATTTGTAGCCATATTTGCAATTTGAAGGTGTTTATGAAACGTTATTTGTCGTCTCTGTTAGCGTTTGTGCTGGTTGTGGTGATGGGTGTCACGGGCTGTAGCAACAACTCCCTCCTGACGGGCAACTATCGTCAAGATACCCTGACCCTGGTGGAAAGCTTGCGGACGGCGATTAACCTGCCCGACGATACCCCCGACAAGGCCGCCGCGCAGGCCCAAACCCGCCAACTGATCAACGACTACGCCGCCCGCTACCGTCGCGATAGTTCCCTAGAAAAGCTGCCTTCCTTCACTACTATGCGCACGGCCCTGAATGGTCTAGCTAGCCATTATGCAGCCTATCCCAACCGCCCCATTCCCCAAAAACTCAAGAACCGCCTCGAACAAGAGTTTACCCAAATTGAAGGTGCCCTCAATCGCGGTGCGTAATCCCCTGCGGGGGGAGAGACGCGCACGGAGTGGTGCTGCCCATCAGAAATCAGCGAGGACTATCTATGGCTAGGTGGCTGAATCGACGCCAAGTCTTGCAATACGGCTCTCTGGCCTTAGCCAGTAGCCTCCTGTGGGCCTGCAATAATCCGGCTCCAATGGGGCAATCCTCCCCCGACGCAACGGCTAGCCCCAGCCCAGCCGGTCCTCTGGATAAGGTCACCTTTGGCACCAACTGGTATGCCCAAGCGGAACATGGGGGCTTTTATCAGGCAGTTGCCACGGGCATTTACGCGGACTATGGCCTGGATGTAACCATTCGGATGGGGGGTCCCCAGGTTAATGGCACCCAACTGTTGATGGGGAAGGCCGTTGATTTTTTCATGAATAACGGGACCGATGCCATTATTGCCATTCAGGAAGGCATCCCCAAGGTGACGGTGGCAGCAATTTTCCAGAAGTCCCCCCAGGTTTTAATTGCCCATCCCGGCACGGGGGTCAATACCCTCGCCGATCTCAAGGGCCGCCCCATCTTTGTCTCCAAGGGGGCTGCCGTCAGCTATTGGCCCTTCCTCCGGCAAAAGTTTGGCTTTACCGATGATCAGCAACGTCCCTATAACTTTAGTGTTGCCCCCTTCCTGGCAGATAAACAATCGGCCCAGCAGGGCTATCTCACCTCGGAGCCGCTGACGGTGACGAAAGAGGGTGGTTTTGAACCAGTGGTCTTCCTACTAGCTGACTATGGCTACACGCCCTATGACACGACGATCGAGACCCGGCGGGAAATCGTTGAGCAAAACCCAGACCTAGTGCAGCGCTTTGTGGATGCCTCGATCAAGGGCTGGTACAGCTATCTGGAGGGTGACCCCACCCCCGCCAACGAGTTGATCAAGCGGGAAAATCCCCAGATGACGGATGAACTGCTGGCCTATGGCATCGCCAAAATGAAGGAATATGGCATTGTGGTTTCTGGCGAGGCCACAACCCAGGGGATTGGCGCAATGGTGGACGATCGCTGGCGGGCACTCTTCGAGACCATGCAAGCCGAGGGGGTTTTTAAGCCAGATGTCCCCTATCAAGAAGCCTATACATTACAATTTGTTAACAAAGGGGTTGATTTTTACCGTCAATAGCCGACGAACACTTGCGAATGAACGACAGTATTACCTTTAGCCTCAACCACATTAGTAAGGTCTTTGCCAATGGGACGGTGGCCCTACAGGACATGCACTTAACCGTGCACGCCTCCCAATTTATTAGCCTGGTGGGGCCATCGGGGTGCGGGAAAAGTACAGTCCTGCGGCTAGTCGCCGGATTAAGCGCGTTATCAACGGGGCGCATTGAGTGGGGATTGGATAGCCCAACCCCATCGCCTCATCGTGCCCAAAATCCTCAAAACCTGGCTTTTGTTTTCCAGGAATCAGCCCTAATGCCTTGGGCGACCGTGCTGGATAACGTGTGTTTGCCTTTGAAGCTAAGTGGCCTGTCGCGGCGATCGGCCCAGATTGCGGCCCAGGAGGCGCTGCATTTGGTAGGGCTGGCGGGTTGGGATCGCCACTATCCCCGCGAACTGTCTGGGGGCATGAAAATGCGGGTGTCGATCGCCCGTGCCTTGGTGACCCAACCCAGCCTCTTACTCATGGATGAACCCTTCGGTGCCCTGGATGAAATTACGCGCAGCAAGCTCAACAACGATCTCCTGGATCTGTGGCAGCAAAAGCGTTGGACGGTCTTGTTTGTCACCCATAATATTTACGAAGCGGTTTATCTTTCCCAACGGGTGATTGTCATGGCTCCGCGACCGGGGCGGGTGATTGCCGATGTGACCATTGATGCGCCCTACCCCCGCACCGAGGCATTTCGCACGTCAGAGATCTGTAATCAATACTGTCGGGAAGTGTCGGCCCATTTGTCCGAAGCGATGCAGCGAGATCGGATTGATCCGTCGTTGTCTTCGGTGGGTTGAGTTGGATTTTAGATTTTAGATTTTAGATTTTAGATTTTAGATTTTTGGGAATTAGTAAAGGTTGGATGGGAAGGAAGTGATGAGTGACGATCGGCCTACGGCTTTAACGAATCGCACGGCTTTGACCCTACCCGGCTCGACTCCGCTGCCCCAGTCAAGTGCATTGGGGGGGTGGGTGATGCACTTGCGGCGGCTGGCCACACCGGAAGTCATTGCTCCTGTGGTTGTGGGGATCTTATTTTTAATGCTGTGGGAGGGCTTTGTGCGCGTGGCTCAGATGCCGACCTATCTGTTGCCCGGACCGCTCCTGGTGCTCCAAACGCTGATTCAGGATTGGCCGATTCTCTGGCCGTCGCTGCTGGTAACGCTGAAGATCACGATCGTGGCGTTTATAACTGCTGCGGTTTTGGGACTGCTGATTGCGATTTTGTTTACCCAAAGTAAGTGGATTGAGCGGAGTTTTTTCCCCTATGCGGTGATTCTGCAAACCACGCCGATCGTGGCGATCGCGCCATTGATTATCATCTGGTTACGCAATAATACCTTTGCGGCCATGATTGTGTGTGCCTGGATCGTGGCGTTTTTCCCGATCTTGTCGAATACGACCTTGGGGTTGAATAGTGTCGATCGCAATTTGTTAGATTTGTTCAAATTATATCGAGCCAACCGTTGGCAAACCCTAATCTATCTAAGACTACCAGCGGCGATGCCCTATTTTCTGGGGGGATTGCGCATTAGTGGCGGATTAGCCCTGATTGGTGCGGTCGTCGCTGAATTTGTAGCGGGGACAGGGGGCCAGAAGGCGGGGCTGGCTTACCAGATTTTAATGGCGAGTTATAACCTGCAAATCCCCCGAATGTTCGCGGCTCTGTTCCTCATTACTGTGCTAGGCGTTTTAATTTTTATTACACTTTCAATGATCTCTGATCTGCTCCTGCGGCATTGGCATGAAAGTGCCATCCGTCGTGATATCTAGTGGGTCAGCCTTCGGGTAAATTGAGCGCAGATTAAGCGCAGATTAAGTGTCTATCTCGCGCCCGATTCGGGAGCCATCACCCCTTTTGTTAGCATGGATCTATGCCAGTGGGAATTGACCGGCTGGTTTGCTGCTGCATTGGGGAGATCATCATGCTGGCAAGCTCACAATCGCACGCCTATCACGAATTGACGGTTGCTGAAGTTATGACGGTTTGTGACAGTCATTCTGACCTGGGGCTAACGCCTGAGGAAGTCGCCCGTCGCGGTGAAACCTATGGCTGGAATCAATTGCCGGTTAAAGCGGGGCAACCCGCCTGGTTACGGTTTCTCTTGCAATTTCATCAACCGTTACTCTATATCCTATTGATCGCTGGGATGATTAAGGCGTTCTTGGGTGTGTGGACCAATGCCCTGGTGATTTGGGGCGTGACGGTGATTAATGCGGTGATTGGCTATGTGCAGGAGGCCAAGGCGGAGGGGGCGATCGCGTCCCTGGCGAAGGCAGTCACCACTGAAAGTACGGTTCTGCGGGAAGGACAACTGCTGCAAGTGCCGTCCCAAGATCTGGTCATCGGTGATATTGTGCTGCTGACTTCTGGCGATAAGGTACCCGCCGATCTGCGCCTCTACAAAACCCGTGACTTGCAAATTGATGAGTCGGCCCTGACGGGGGAATCGGTGCCGGTGACCAAGGCGATCGCGCCGCTGCCCCAGGAAACACCCCTCGCCGAACGGGTTAACATGGCCTATGCCGGGAGCTTTGTCACCTTTGGTCAGGGCACGGGGGTGGTTGTGGCGACGGCGGCAGCAACGGAGGTGGGCCAAATTTCCCAGGCAATGGCGCAACGCGTTAACCTCAGCACGCCCCTAACCCGTAAGTTCGCCAAGTTCAGTCGGATTTTGCTCTATTGCATCTTGACCCTGGCCACTTTAACGTTTGCCATTGGCTGGGGGCAAGGGGAGGATCTGCTGAAGATGTTTGAGGCGGCAGTGGCCCTAGCCGTGAGTGCGATCCCGGAGGGGTTACCAGCGGTGGTGACGATTACGCTGGCGATCGGGGTGAACCGGATGGCCCGCCGCCGTGCCATTATCCGCAAGCTGCCCGCTGTGGAAGCCCTGGGAAGCGCGACGGTGATTTGTTCAGACAAAACCGGCACCCTTACGGAAAACCAGATGACGGTGCAGGCCATCTACGCTGGGGGACAGCATTACCAGGTGAGTGGCAGTGGCTATAGCCCTAAGGGGGACATTTGCCACCAGGGGGCAGACAGCACCGTTGGTCCACAGGTGGAGACCTTACCCCCCGCCCTAGCCGCCTGTCTCACGGCGGGGATTCTCTGCAATGATGCCCAACTGAAACAGACAGGTGAGCATTGGTCCGTTGTCGGCGATCCCACCGAAGGGGCTTTGATCACGGCGGCAGCCAAAGCCGATCTCACCCAGTTGGGCCTTGCGGCCAGCCACCCGCGCCTCGATGCAATCCCGTTTGAGTCCCAGTATCAATACATGGCGACGTTGCACGATACAGAGCCACCCCTCATCTATGTCAAAGGGTCGGTGGAAGCCCTGTTGCGTCGCTGCGATCGCCAAATGAATGCCCAAGGTGAAGCCGTTCCCTTGGATGGGGCTGCCATTGACGCGGTGGTCGCCAAGCTCACGGGGCAAGGCTTGCGGGTATTGGCCTTTGCCCAGAAAATCGGCCAGCTTCACCAACACGCGATCGATCATCGTGATATCGACCGGGGCCTCGTCTTCCTGGGTCTCCAGGGCATGATTGATCCGCCCCGGCCAGAGGCGATCGCGGCGGTCCATGCCTGCCAGTCAGCCGGGATTCGCGTCAAGATGATCACCGGGGACCACATTGCCACCGCCCGTGCGATCGCTCAACGGATGGGCATTACCTCCGCCGAGCCAGTCCTGGCCTTTGAAGGACAACAATTAGCCAAAATGGACGATCGCGAATTGGCCCAAGCGATTGTGGCAGGAGATGTCTTTGCACGGGTTGCCCCAGCCCAGAAGCTGCGACTGGTGGAAGCGCTCCAGTCCAAGGGCGAGATTGTCGCGATGACAGGGGATGGGGTGAATGATGCCCCTGCGCTGAAACAGGCGGATATCGGGGTCGCGATGGGTAAGGGGGGCACGGAAGTGGCCCGTGAGGCAGCGGATATGCTGTTGACGGATGATAACTTTGCCTCGATCGCGGCGGCGGTGGAAGAGGGGCGGGCGGTCTATCAAAACCTGCGCAAGGCGATCGCGTTTTTGTTGCCGGTGAATGGCGGGGAGTCGATGACCATTCTGATTAGTGCCTTGCTAGCCAGAGCGTTACCCATTCTCTCGTTGCAAGTCCTGTGGTTGAACATGATCAACTCCATCACCATGACCGTTCCCTTGGCGTTTGAACCGAAGTCCCAAGGGTTAATGCAGCAGCAGCCGCGTCCTCCCCAGGAGCCGTTGCTGACGACTAAACTTCTGCGCCGGATTCTGGCGGTGTCCCTCTTTAATTGGGTGTTGATTTTCGGAATGTTTGAATGGGCGGAATCCAGTACGGGTGATATTGCCGTTGCTCGGACGATGGCGATCCAATCGCTGGTGGCGGCTCGGATTGTATATCTCCTCAGTATTAGTCAACTGGGGATTAGTTTCTGCCACTGGGTTCAGGGGAAAACGCGATCGATTACCCATGCGCCTATCTTAATTCTGGGGATTACGATCGCGGTGGGGTTGCAGGTTGTCTTTAGCCAGGTGCCCATGATGAATTGGCTGTTTCAGACGGCTCCCCTGACTGGGCAGCAGTGGTTGATTTGCCTATTGCCCACCTTGCCCATGATCCCGGTTGCTATCTTAAGCAATTGGCTTGACCCAGGGTTACTACACGCACGTAAACCCATCTTGCCATAGGCTCCTAACGGGAATTTCGCCTCAGATCGGGCGTGGGGAGTGGGGTCAAGTTCAAGCCCCGATCGCGTTGCCACCAGGTGATTATGATGCGGTGCTTATGGTGACGGCTGGGGGGATCAGGGTTGTCCGGGATGGAAGCGGGCACAGGCGATCGTGCGGCGTTATGTTCCGGCGGGGCGGCAATGATCGGCTGAGTTGATTCAGGCACGTCGCCGATCGGGGGTCTAATTTTCTTGTGATATCTTTGACGTAGATTGGGTATAAAGGTCATGTCTGAAAAGCTCACGATCGCGGAAGCGCAGGCCCAGTTGCCTGAATTGCCTGCTCGGTTGGCAAGGGCACCGATCGTGGTGATGCAGGATGATCAACCGGCGATCGTGATGCTGAACCCTGATGAGTTTGCGTCGTTGCTGGAGACGTTAGAGATTTTGTCCGATCGCGCGTTGATGGCCAGTATTCGGGAGGGGATGGTGCAGGCTGAGGCGGGGCAAACGGTGAGTTTAGCGGCGGTAAAGGACGCATTAAATTTTGCCTAATCATCTAAAGCAGTGCTTGTGAGTGAAACGGTCTACATTGAAACGAGTGTAATTGGTTATCTAACGGCTAGATCAACCAAGAATTTGATTATTGCGGCGAATATTGAGATGACCCGCGATTGGTGGGAAGGTCGCCGTCATCTTTTTGAGCTTTATATTTCCCAGGTGGTGGTGGCTGAGGTGGCGCGGGGAGATGGGGAGATGGCAGCAAAGCGACTGGAGTGTATCGCGGATCTGCCGTTGCTTGAGGTGACTGAGGCGGTGGATGATCTGGCAGCAGCGTTTATGGCGAGAAGTAATTTACCGGCTAAGGCTGGGGATGATGCGATCCATATTGCGATCGCAACGGTCCATAGGCTGAATTACTTGCTAACGTGGAATTGTAAGCACATTGCGAATGCTCAAATTCAAACAAAGTTGATGGATATCTGTGCTGATTTTGGCTATAGACTACCAATTATTTGTACGCCGTATGAACTAATGGGGGAATAGGTATGTGGGATGATGAAATCTTGGCTGAGATCCATCAAATTCGGGAGAAACATGCCAAAGAACTGAATTATGATGTGCGGGCAATGTGTGCGGATTGGCGGCGGCAACAGGTGGAAGGGGGTAGGCGGTTGGTGCGGTTATCGTCTCAGGAACCACCAGTACCTTCGCTGAAGGGGGCACAATAGAGTACAGATCTCCTGCGACTCTGCCCATGCTGCAACGACTTTGGTAGCAGACGGTGAGCTTAAAGGTGGTTAAGTGCAGCTAGGGGTACGAGATAGCGGGTGCTCGGTCATTGTTGAAAAGGATACGATATAGATCCGTAGCAAGGGCAGGTGGGTGATGAATCCTAATTTGGAGGTTGCTGAGGCTTGGTTGCGGTTGGGGCAGGCGCAGTTTGAGGCGGGTCAGTATCGGGAGGCACTTCAGTCGGTCAAGTGTGCTTTGGAATTGAATTCGGCATTGGCTGATGCGTTGAGTTTGAAGAGAGAAATTTTAGAGAAGTTAAATGCCTCGATCGCGACTAATGAGGTTCCTAAAACTCTGGCGGATGAGGCTACACGTTGGGCTAATCAGGGGAATCAATTGTCAGATGCAGGGCGTTATGAGGAGGCGATCGCTTCCTATGACCAGGCGTTGGCGATTCAGGCGGATTATGTGGTTTGGGCGCGGCGCGGGACAGCGTTGTGGTATTTGCAGCGCTATGAGGAAGCGATCACCAGTTATGACCGGGCACTCGCACTCAATCCCGACAACCACCTTGCCTGGAGTGGCCGGGGCGCTCTTTTGTGCTATTCGCAGCGCTATGAGGAGGCAATCACCAGTTATGACCGGGCACTCGCACTCAATCCCGACGATGATGTGGCCTGGGATGGTCGGGGCAGTGCTTTGAGAAACTTAGGACGGTATGAGG
>JBBILC010000143.1:0-12435 GCA_037445115.1 Coleofasciculaceae cyanobacterium bin_20 | reverse complement strand
ATGGAGTCGATCGAAACCCGCTTAGCCTTGTACTTGTTAATGGCGTAGTTAATCCGTTCAATCAGGGCCGATAGATCAAACCCCCCCACCACATCCTGCCCTTCTGGGTCCGGGGAAGCATCCAGAATAAACAACTTTCCCTGCTCAATCAGTTCATCCAGCTTCCAGCCAAAGCTTTGGGCATTCTTGACGATATCCGTGGGTGACTCTTCAAAGGTAACAAACACCCCCGGCTCATCGAAATGGGCAATCCCGTTACGCAGAAACTGGGCCGCCAGCAAGGTTTTCCCGGTTCCAGAGGTACCACTGACCAGGGTCGTGCGGCCAATGGGGAGACCGCCGTGGGTGATGTCATCAAACCCTTCAATCATCGTGCGGATTTTCTGGATCGCCCGTACATTTGAGCCTGCCTCAGCAGAAGGTTGGGCACCAAGTTGTTCAAACTGACTCATACGCCTGTATACCTAGATACCAAATTCGATCGCTGGCAGAGTTCTCGCATCCAGTTGCCTTTATCCAGTTACCCTAAGTGGAGTCGTGCCTGTGGGTTAATTCAACCCTCCTGGTAAACTCTGTGGTTTCGGAGGCTGCTCTGTAGCATAATAAACTGTTTTATCATCGGAGTTAGCGCAGTATGAGCAAAGTTGTTTGCCTTTAGACGGACCAAAATGCTGTCTAAATGGGCAGCATCAAGCATCCCCCCGCAATCGCCATGAGGACTAGCTGTCCAAATGGTCCTTATAGAATGTCGAAAGGGGTAACATTGATGATCATCCCCACTCAACTCCTTGATCAAGGGTACAACTTAACTTGCCAGAACTTGCCAGCAATCTTGATGATTGCCAGTCAGGCTAAGGACGAGATCTGCTCCGGCCCAAGGCAGATAGGGCCTTCCCAGGATCAACCTGCTAGCCGAGCTTGGCCTCTGGCATTGCCCCTAGATACGCTCACCCCTGAGTCTCCAAAAGAGAACTTGCCAATTTGTGCAACAATCAAAAGCTGCTAGTGCTTAAGGAGACGGCAGTCATTGCCTGGAGAATGACACCGCAAACCTAAAAGCTTAAAAAAGCTATAGCCGTTCTCTATCTAATGAAGCACTTTCAAGCCTTGCGAACAAGGGGTTTGAGCCAATTGCCTGCACCTCATTGGACATGGAAGTGCTGTAAACGTCAAAATTCTAATTCATCTTCCCGTAGCTCATCATAGAGAAGATCAAGGCCAATTAGGACTCGCTCGCGATCGGACAAATCACCAATAATTTTACGAACAGGCGGGGGGAGGATTTTAGAGAGGGTTGGGGTTGCCAGAATCTTATCTTCCTCAGCTAGCTGTGGATTTTGTAGCACATCAATTACCTTGAGCGCATAGATTCCCTGAAACTCCTCTTCCAAAATATTTTTAAGCATCTTTAATGCTCGAACTGAATTCGGCGTATTACCAGCCACATAAAGCTTGAGGATGTAAGTCTTTTTCAAAGGATTCATAGATCGGTCGCAACCAGGAAATATAGGGTGAGGATATCAGATCAAGACTCTCGTGGGATCGATCGTCGGTACATCTCACAGAGATGGGACAGCACATCAATCAAGGTTAATCGATAGTCTAGAAGAATATCTTCATTCCTACCTTCTAACTTTAATTGTTTCGATAGCTGATCCATTAACTCCATGTGTAACGCAACAATTTGCGTCACAGGAATGTCAGAAAAAAATGCATCGTTGACAAATTCATCGATCTGCCGATTCAGCTTTTCTTCGTCAGAAAAATAGAGAATGACAATGTTACGATAATTTGTTTTAAGCTTTTCCATGAAGGCATGGCGAGCCGCTGGTGACAAATTTCGCAAAAAGTTTTTGGGGTCTCGCTTGTAGTACACACCAAGATATCCCAGCCGTTCCTTTAATTTTTCCGAAAGTCGTTGTTGCTGTATTTTTAGTTCTACTGGTCGATCGGCCAAGTTAACTGTCAATACATCGTCTTTACCTGTGTCAACATTGCTGGGGGATAGTCGTAGAAATTCCCGAATGGCGTGATCAATTTCAGCACTGATTTGACTGAGGGCAGTCGGCGATAGTTTTACCTCAGCCGCATGGTAAAGGGGTTTATTGGGGATCAGGGATTCTGTTGGGTGGTCATCTGCCACTTCCTCCCTCCGCACAGGCTGGTCATGCACAATCAGTGCTGGTAACATGACAGACTGCTGACAGAGGGCCTCAGTAACCTTGGCCAGTTCGGGACTCTCTTGCAAGATAAGGCAGTCAGTATTGCGTTCTTCCTGGCATACAAATTTGAGGAATTCCTCTGCGTGATGGAATTGGGAAAAGTGGTAGCGCCCACGACCAAGTGCATGGGCCAGCGCTTTGGCTAAAGCGTCTGAATTGAGCAGAGAGCAGATTGCTAAACTGGAACGTACCACACTGATAACCAGGCAAATTGTGATGGCTTCGATGTCCTTGCAACTTCCTGTGTCAGGGGTGAGGTCAAGATCATCCCTCTATTGTCTGCCACTGCCACGATTAGTTACAGATGTTTACAACTTTACCGATTGTAGCTGTAAAGTTGCCATGGTCTCCATTACTAGCCTGCAAAATCAGGTAAAAGTCGCCCTGCTCCCACCTAATTCTAACCATTTTCCCCGGTGCCCCTGACAACCCTAGGGGAGGGATATTATGATCCTTAACATAGCCTGCGCCTGTGATTGTCCCGACTGGCTCTTAAGGATTGTAGCGAGTCTTGTAAGTCTCTAGGGAAGTGCTGCACTACTCCTCCCCAATGCCCCATGTTGCCGGTCAGTTATTCTGAAACCCTCCATGCCCCTCTTGCCGATCGCCCGTATTACCCATCCTGTTGCCCTCTGTTCACCAGAGACAGACGCCGCTGTCCTGGTTGCCCGGTGTCTTCAGGCAGACGCAAGTTTTGGGGTCGTTTTAGATGCCCAACAGTGCCCGGTGGGCATGGTTCGTCTACAGCGCTTACTGTGTCTTTCCCCACCCACGTCTCCTTTTGCGGGTGGGGAATCGGGTGGGGTGACGGAGTCTCTGCCGATCCGCCTGGTTGCGGCTGCCCTAATTGAACCGGTTGGCTTGTTACCAGCCTCGCTCTCGTTGACAGAACTGTGTGAGCATTTGGCCAGTCGCGAATCGGGGCATTGGGCGATCGTTGATGCGCAGGGGCAATTCCTGGGGTTACTCAATAGTGAGCGGGCACTGTCGTGGTTAGCGGAGCAGTGGGGCAACGCAGTACCAACTGCGCCAGCGTACCCGTTAACCCCCTGGGTATCTTGGCCTGCCACTCCACCCGACGTGACCCTACCGGTGTGGCGATCGCTCCAGGGGACTGCCACGCCCTCTGCCTCCCAGGGGTCGGGATGGCGTCATCCTGGCGAAGCCTCCCAGTTGGCTGGCACGCATACGCTACCGTCGCCAACAGTGGCGGAGCGTTCAGCCTTGCCCGTGGGGTGGCAATGGTTGGATTGGTTACCATTGCCGTTGCAGTTGCAAACGGAGACGGGGATGGTGTTGGGCCAAAATCTGGTCTGGTCCCAGGTGATGGGTGATCGAGCCGACTTGTCCCCGCAGGCTCTCCTCTTCCCCCAGCTTGGAGCCAGTCTTCCCGGTGCCCATCCGTGTTACCCATCGCCCCTAGCCACCGCCTCCCGATTGATGGCGCTAAGGGCTGGGGCCGACAGGGGAGATTCATGGCCTGAACCCTCTGCTGACCTACAGGCCAGTGACGACTCTGTGGGGGAAATGTCCCCACCTATACCCCCTAGTCTGGGGGATACCTATGCCTATGGGTGTATCCTGGCCACGCGAGAAGAGAAGATCTGGCAGCTTTTGCACCTGTCGCTGCCACCAATGGCCACCCCGGCGGCTGGTTTCTGCCCAGCAGCGGTATGGTCAGATGCGGGGGCAGGGCAAACCTTGGGTGATGGGAAGCACAGCGCCCGTTTACGGCTGCTAGCGGCGATCGAGGTAACCCCGATCTATGCTCAAAGCCAACGTTTGACGGCTGCAAATCGGGATCTATGGCAACAAAATCAAGCCAAAGACGAATTTCTGATGTCCCTCAGCCACGATCTTAAAGCCCCGCTCACCGCCATTTTGGGGTTAGCGAGCTTGATGCAAACGGCAACGGTCGGGCCACTCAACGCTCGCCAACACCAATACATTCAGTTGATTCATCACAATGCTCGCCTGCTGACGACCCTCACTAACCACAGTTTTGAACTGGCGTGCCTGGATTCGGGGCAACTGACGCTGAACTGCAAGCCAGTCGATCTTAAGGCGATCTGTGAACGGGCGATCGCTCAGGCTCAAGTCCTGCATGTGGCCCAGGCATCAAACCTGGAATCCCCCAACCTGGCTAGTGCCGCTGAGCCGTCCCTAGAAGTTGATCGTCGGGTCATTCAGCAGGTTTGGGAGATTGATGTAGATACAGAATACCTGGTGGCGGATGAACTACGCTTGTGCCAGATGCTAACCCATCTGCTCAGCAATGCCCTGAAATTCTCATCGCCGACTGACCAGGTTGGGGTACGAATCAGTCGCTGGCATCCGGACTGGCTTGCCTTAACGGTTTGGGATACGGGAATTGGGATTCCTGCAACGGAACAGCCTCGCCTTTTCCAAAAATTACAACAGTTACAGGTTGCCCACGGTAACTATCCGGGGGGGGTTGGCATGGGCTTGGCCCTGACCTACCGTTTGGTGCGGTTGCATGGGGGAGTCATCAGCTTTCTCTCACAAGCGGGGGTTGGCAGTGAATTTACCTTGTTGCTGCCTGCCGCTAACCCTGGTTTAATCCAGCCTCCCCGCTCTGGGGAGGGTGATGGCGTCGCCCCAACTGCCGCGATGATTGTCCTGGTGGCTGAATCACCGTCCCAGTGCCAGGGAAAGGGGTTGATTGAAGCGTTACAAGCCTTAGGGTGTCGAGTGGTGGTGGCTCGGTTCCCGCAGGATCTGCTCGAAAAAGCAAAGTGCCTACACCCAAGTGTCATTTTTCTAGATGAATCTTGGTTAATCGATACGGATGCTTCGCTGCTAGCGATGTTAAGGGCTGATCCCGACACGGCTCAGCTACCGGTGATTGCGACGGTATCGCGTTCGCGCAGCGTTCCCCAGGGGGAATCGACGCCCGAATCCCTCCTGCACGCCCAGGTCGATGGCATTTTAAGCTTGCCTCCCCCAATCAGTTTATTACAGTCCTGGTTTGAGTACCTGGCCATGCAGCGATGCGGGGAAGGTATGGGGGGGCCTCCTCCAACGCTGTCACCCACGACGTCGCCTACGAAGTCGCTCACGCTATTGTCTTTAAGTCAACTGTTACCGGATTCCCCCTTGGTGGGCGTGTCGGCAGATGCATTGCCAGGGAGGCTACCGATCGACCTGCCCAATGTGTTCTCCCAATACCAGCATCGGTTGCTGGAAGCGGATGATCTGGAGCAGGCTGCCTTATTAGCCACGGTTTGGCATCCGGATTTACTGTTGGTACGGGCCGATACTCTGGCTGATCCGGTTTCCTATCTAGATCAAATCAAGGGATATCCAGACTTGGCCAGTCGCGCGATTGTGATCCTGAATGTGACAGACGTGACGCCCTGCTTGCAGGCGGTTGATCTCAAGGTTTTCCCCTATCAACTGAATCAGACGGTCAATGTTGCCCATTTTTTAACGTACCTACACCGGATTGCGGCGAATCATCCGCCCATGACGAGTGCGCCACCGCTGCCCTCGGAAGAAGGTTAAGATTGAGCCAGCCAGCTAGCTGCGATCGCGGGTTGGGCCATCCTCAATCTGATCCTCAATCTGTATGATGACGGCTTGAGATGACTGCTAGCGACCTTGGCTAGTGACCTTGGCAAGCAAGTCAATGTGTAAGAGTATGTTCCGGCGTATGCTGTCCTCGTTGGACTGGCGGATAGACTGGTGACCTACGAACCCCTTCATCATAAATATCGTCCCCAGACCTTTGCCGATCTCGTAGGCCAAACAGCGATCGCGACGACGCTGGCGAATGCGATCGCCCAGGAGAAAATTGCCCCGGCCTATTTATTTACGGGACCACGGGGAACGGGGAAAACGTCGAGTGCACGGATTTTGGCCAAGTCGCTCAATTGTCTAGGGAGCGATCGGCCCACGGCGCAGCCCTGTGGTGTTTGCGATGCCTGCCACATGATCACGCGGGGATCGGCATTGGATGTTACGGAAATCGACGCCGCCAGTAATACCGGGGTAGATAATATCCGCGAACTGATTGAGCGCGCCCAATTTGCGCCCGTTCAGTGTCGCTATAAGGTCTATGTGATCGACGAGTGTCACATGCTCAGCACCGCTGCCTTTAATGCCTTGCTCAAAACCCTGGAGGAACCGCCCGATCGCGTCGTTTTTGTCCTAGCAACCACCGATCCCCAACGGGTCCTACCCACAATTATTTCCCGCTGTCAACGCTTTGACTTTCGCCGCATTCCCCTCGATGCGATGGTGGCCCATCTCCAAAAAATCGCTGCGATTGAGACGATCGACATTACCGTAGAAGCCCTGACACTGGTGGGGCAAATTGCCCAGGGGGGGTTACGAGATGCCGAAAGTTTGCTGGATCAACTGAGTTTAGCCGTCGGTCAAATTAGTGCCGATCGCGTCTGGGATCTGGTGGGAGCCGTACCCGAACGGGATTTGTTGGGACTCTTACAGGCGATTGCTGCCAATGATCCGACTGCTGTCATTGATTGTACGCGCCAGATCTTAGATCGGGGTCGGGAACCCTTAACCGTCCTACAAAATCTCGCCAGTTTTTATCGGGATTTGCTCATCGCTAAAACGGCCCCCGATCGCGGCGATCTCGTTGCCCTCACGGAACCCACTTGGACTCAACTGGTGGAATTTGCGCGATCATGGGACACCTGCCTTATCCTGCAAGGCCAACAGCACCTGCGCAGTGGCGAAGCCCAACTCAAACATTCCACTCAACCCCGCCTCTGGCTCGAAGTTATCCTCGTCGGTCTCCTACCGACTGCCCTCACGCTGCCAGCCTTCACAGGAGAAACCCCAGCGATCGTAATGCCACCGTCCCCGAACGCTGGACAGTTGGCGACCCCAATCCCCTCCTCCCCAGTGACTGCTTCCCCGGTCCCCTCCCCAGTACCGGTTGCCCCTGTGATGCCTGTCCCAGCAGCCCCATTGCCAGTTTCACCAACTGCTTCCCCCCCGATTGTCGCGCCTGCGGCCAGCCAGTCCCCCCGGTCTCCCAGTGCTCCCCCAGAGACAGCAACGCCGACTGTGGCCTCTCCACCTGCCAATTCCCCACCCGCTAGTTCCCCGCTCTCTATTGACCCACCTTCCCCCGGACAGGCAACTCCAGCTTTCATAACGGCTCAGGATCTCAACACGATTTGGTCCCAGGTGATTCCGCAAATCCAGCAGAGCAGTACCAGAATCATGCTCAGCCAATGGGGGCAACTTCTCCAGATCGATCAACACAGTGTGCGACTAGGGATTCCCCCCAAGTTGAAGCCTAATTTGGAGGCTAGCCTTGCGATCGTTGTCGCTGCTTTTGAGCAGGTCCTCCACCGTCAGGTCCAGATCCGTGTTGAAACCGTAATCCGTCGCGAACCCGACCCCGATGCGGATGCGATCGCTGTTCCTAGCCCACCGCTGTCTGCATCTCCAACCCTGGCTGGTGCCGATTCCCCAGGGATATCCCTCCCCCCGCCGAACTCGCCGCCAGTCCCCCCCTCGATAACCGCCCCCGTTGAGCCAGTTGTCTCTGCCCCAAGTGCCTTCAGTGAAACCAGCCAGACTTACCCTAGCCACGGGAACAGTAGCTATTCCAGCAACGGGAATGTGATTCAGAACGGTACTCACAACGGCAATTCGAGCCGTAATGGCCATACCAATGGTCATACCCCTGCCCCGGTTGTAACCGACTGGCCAGACCTGAATCCCTTGCCCAGTATGGCCGACCCGGAACTCGCCCCACCCCCCGAAACGCCCTGGCAAGTCAGCGAAGTGACTCAAGCCGCCAAACGGCTAGCTGAATTTTTTAACGGTAAAGTTGTCGATCTGGATGCTGCTGATGAGATCGTGACTGACTTCAGCGACGCGATCGAGCCTGACTTTGAAGATCTTGATGAATGAGCCTGATTGCTGCGTGCCCTTTGGACCTTGGTATCTCTGTGCTTAGGAATGCACCGCGATTTTGGTCGATCGCGACCTGGCTTCCCTAATAAATCAGGCTTTGCACTTGGGCAGGCGTCAAATCCTGAATATTCGCCACCACGGCTGCTGCTCCTGCCGCCTCTAGCAACTCTACATAACTCGCCTGTCGTTCCGGTGATGATTGCACATGGGGCGGTAAAACCCCTACCCCGATCCAGTCACGATCGGGTTGCTGTTGGCTAGCTTCCTGGATTGTCTGCAAATCTGCTACCGTATCCCCAGCATATACAACTGGTGTTGCTGGGGGCAAACCGTAATCCTGCTCTAATCGCTGGATGACCTGAAACAATCCGGTTGGGTCCGGTTTCCCTGGCGCATCCTCCATCGCCACTAGGATCGGGGCCTGCAACCCCAACCGCTGCTCCAACACATAGCGGGCTGATCCCCGTGTTGCCCCGCTAAAAAAACCCCAAGCAATTTGCGCCTGCGATAACGCCTCAAGATAGTCAGCCGCCAAAAGCAATGGCTCATCACAGATATATCCCGTCCACTGGGTAGGATCTTCGGGATTGGGGCCGCGATAGCGGCTTTGGAAAAAGGTCACGATTGCCCCATAATCCAGTGCTAGCTGCGATCGCGTCTGCCCTTGTTGTTCAAAATAGCGATAAATCAACTCTTGGGACGCTTCCCAATCATTATTCCAGCGCCCCTCTGCCTTCAGAGTATCAATATCCAACATCGAAGGTCGGTATTTTCCACTGGTAAACTGCTCCACCGTATCCGCCAATGCCCGTCGATAGGAATGACTGACATCCCGGATTACCCCGTCAATATCAAAGACAACGATCGCCTTCATGTCGGCAGTCCTCTGTCACCCGTTCAGATAGTGCAGTACAATAGCCAATTGCGGGTTAATCAACCCGACCTGTAAACCCTTAGCGTTACCGAACCCTCGCGGAGGTGGAATTGTCCAAATTTATCCTGAAAGTCCTGTGGTTGGAGGACAACGTTGCACTCGCCGTAGACCAAGTGGTGGGTAAGGGCACCAGCCCCCTCACGTCCTATTTCTTCTGGCCGCGTAACGATGCCTGGGAACAACTGAAAACAGAATTAGAAGCCAAGCACTGGATTAGCGAACAAGAGCGGGTGCTGTTGCTCAACAAAGCCACAGAAGTGATTAACTACTGGCAGGAAGAAGGCCGCAAGCTTTCGGTTACGGATGTCCAAACCAAATTTCCGGAAGTTAGCTTTGTCGGCAGTTCATGAGTGCCGGCTGCCCAGCAGTCAGCTAATTTTTGAACACGCATCCGAGAGACAAACCCCGACCGGGGTCTGTCTGCCTACTGTGTTTCTGTCTGCCTACTGCGTTACAGATGCATTACAGATTGGGAGCACCAACTTGGGGGTAACCCTAAGCTGAAACCATCCCACCCGCCGCTTGAAACCGAGCACGGGCACGTCTGTAGGCTTGGCCTGCTTGAATTTGAGCTTGGCGATCGCCACTGGCCTGGGCCTGACTGTAGCGCGCTTCTGCCTCGGTGAATTTTTGGCGGGCTGCCTCTAGGTCAATCTTGTTGCCCGTCTCACCACCGTTGACCAAGATAGTCACTTCATCATTTTCCACTTCTGCGAAGCCACCCATAATCGCAATATTTTCCCAATCGCGGCTAGCCCGGACCCGCATCACCCCAATATCCAGCGCCGTCAACAGGGGGACGTGCCCGGTCAAAATCCCCAACTGCCCCGTCGTACTGGGGAGGATCACTTCCTGTGCTTCCGAATCCCAGATTGTGCGATCCGGAGCAATCACTCGCACCGTTAAAGCCATAGTTGCTACTCGTGAATAAATTAAAAGCGTCAGATCCTCAGGTAGTCCGGGCAATGCCAGTGGCTTAGCCAACTAACACACCCGGAATTCCTGGCATCAAATGGCATCAAGCTAGGGATAAGGGACTGATCGCCTTACTTACCTTCCGCCTTCATCTTTTCAGCCTTGGCGATCGCCTCCTCAATGTCGCCCACCAGATAGAAAGCTTGCTCCGGCAGATCATCCAGTTCACCACTCAGGATCATCTGGAAGCCCTTGATCGTCTTCTCCAGCGGTACATACTTACCCGGTGCTCCCGTGAACACTTCCGCCACAAAGAAGGGCTGGGACAGGAACCGCTCGATCTTGCGGGCACGGGCCACCGTCAAGCGATCGTCTTCCGACAGTTCATCCAAGCCGAGAATCGCAATAATGTCTTGCAATTCCTTGTAGCGCTGGAGCGTCGATTGCACCGCTCGTGCCGTGTTGTAGTGTTCGTCCCCAACAATATTCGGTTGCAACATCGTCGAAGCCGAATCCAGAGGATCAACCGCCGGATAAATCCCCTTCGCCGCCAAACCACGGGAGAGTACCGTCGTCCCATCCAGGTGGGCAAAGGTCGTGGCCGGGGCCGGGTCAGTCAAGTCATCCGCCGGTACATAGACGGCTTGAATCGAGGTGATAGACCCTTCACGCGTCGAGGTAATCCGCTCTTGAAGTGCTCCCACATCGGTCCCCAGCGTCGGCTGATACCCTACCGCCGAAGGCATGCGGCCCAGCAGTGCCGACACTTCCGAACCCGCCTGCACAAACCGGAAAATGTTATCGATAAACAGCAGCACGTCCTGCTTGTTCACATCGCGGAAGTATTCCGCCATCGTCAATGCCGAGAGACCCACGCGCATCCGTGCCCCTGGCGGCTCATTCATCTGACCATAGACCAGGGAAATCTTCGACTTTTGGCGATCGTCCGTGTCAATAACTCCGGACTCGATCATTTCATTGTAGAGGTCATTCCCTTCGCGGGTGCGTTCACCCACGCCACCAAACACCGACACCCCACCGTGGTTGGTCGCGATGTTGTTGATCAATTCCATCATAATGACGGTCTTACCCACGCCTGCACCGCCAAACAGACCAATCTTGCCGCCTCGGCGATAGGGGGTCAGCAGGTCAATCACCTTAATTCCAGTTTCAAACACCGAAGGCTTGGTTTCCAAATCCGTCAACTTGGGGGCATCCCGATGAATCGGAAACGCTTCCGTTGCACTGACCGGCCCCAGGTTATCCACCGGTTCACCCAGCACATTGAAGATCCGGCCCAAGGTGGCGGTCCCCACGGGCACGCTAATGGGTGCCCCCGTATCCAGGGCTTCCATCCCCCGTACCAGCCCATCGGTGGAACTCATCGCCACCGCCCGCACCTGGCGATCGCCCAGCAGTTGCTGCACTTCGCAGGTAACCGATGTTTCTTCACCGACCGCATTCTTGCCACTAATCCTCAGGGCGTTATAAATCTGCGGTAGTTTCCCTTCTGGGAAATCAACGTCCACAACCGGACCAATAACTTGCGTGATATAGCCAACGTTGACCTTTTCTGTAGTCGTGACCATGCTTACCCTTATCCTCGTGACTCAGTCTTGCTCGCGATCGGAAAGGCGCGGCGACTGAAAATTGCCATTTTTCAGCGTATCACTGAAGGGGGAGCGATCGGGCAATCTAGCCGCGAAATCTACAATCTAGCGCTTGGCTCCCACCTAGTATCTTGCCCGTCTCCATATACAGCTTGTATAGCCACTACGTATAACAAACGACTCAACAAGATATTTAACAGCGACGCTATCCAGTCGGACTGAACATCTGAGTGACGCCACTGTAATTCCACTTGCAGTATCGCTCCCCGTTCCCCTTCAGCCTGCGATCGCACCACAAGTACCCTGGGAATATAAACACAGAGCGATTGACAGCAAGTTTGGGGGACCCAACCGTCACATTGTTCCGGCCACACCCCCCTGCAATGGCCGTCTCCTCGGTTTTCTCTAAATTGCCGTAAGTCTTGCCGCGCTTAGGTTTATGGGGTTTCCGAGAAACTTTCTAGAAAAAGTTTTGGGAAGGGGGGGTTGACAGGGTTGGTTGGATTGGTTAGTCTAGAAAAGCGCTCAGGAAACGGCGAGCGGAAGCGAGCCAACCGAGGGTGCCAGCACCTAGACAGAAGAATAGCTTGGAAGCCAGACGAATTATATACCTCGTCAAAATAAAATGGGCTGATAATATCAGTCAATGATAGCAGAGGCGAGCCGATTCTGGAAGAGTTTAATTACTTTGGAAGGGATTGGTGAGTCAGACGGATAACCGGAACGAGAGTTCTGGATAGCTCGAAGTGAAGTTCTAGTTGAACGTTGTTTAATTAGGGCGAGTAACATGGAGAGTTTGATCCTGGCTCAGGATGAACGCTGGCGGCGTGCTTAACAC